>DATBKW010000387.1:0-8405 GCA_036555665.1 Solirubrobacteraceae bacterium
GCCGATCCGCTGCGCGCCTTCCACGCCGCCGGCAAGCCGATCTTCGGCACCTGCGCGGGCCTCATCCTGCTCGACCGCGCGCACCTCGGGTTGATGGACATCGTCGCCGAGCGCAACGCCTTCGGCCGCCAGCTGCACTCCTTCGAGGAGGACCTGCGCTTCCCGGACATGGAGGGCGGCCCGGTGCGCGCCGTGTTCATCCGCGCGCCGTGGATCACCGAGCACGGGCCCGACGTGCAGGTCCTTGCCGCCGTCGACGGCCACCCGGTCGCCGCGCGCCAGGGCAGCCTGCTGGCGATCTCGTTTCACCCGGAACTGGGCGACGACGACCGCCTGCACCGCGCGTTCCTGGAGCAGGTGCGCGCGTCGCGCAACGGCGGCGCCTAGCGGCGACGCTGCTGGACGCCCTGCCAGACGTGTGACATCTGCCAGAGAGCGAAGGCGGCGAGCAGCAGCGGGCCGATGCTCGCGTTCTTGAACCCGTAGGCGAGTAGCCCGGTGGCGAGCGAAGCCCAGGCGGTGAGCAGAGTCGCCTCGGCGGCTGACATCAGATCACCAGGCCGTGGCGCACCGTGTTCTCGGTGACGACGCGCGGCTCGACGAAGTGCAGCAGGTAGTCCGGGCCGCCGGCCTTGGTGCCGGTGCCCGAGAGGCGGTTGCCGCCGAACGGCTGGCGGCCGACCATCGCGCCGGTGATCGGGCGGTTGACGTAGAGGTTGCCCACCGGGCTGCGGCGCACGACGCGGTCGACGGTGTGGGGGTTGCGGCAGAACAGGCCGCCGGTCAGCGCGAACGACAGCTCGTCGACGCGGTCCAGCGCGGCGTCGACGTTGCGGACGCGCTCGACGGCCAGCAGGGGGCCGAAGATCTCCTCGGCGAGGACCGGGGAGTCAGCCGGCAGGTCGGCGGCGACCGTGGGCGCCACGAACCAGCCGTCGTTGGGCAGGTCGCCGGCGCGCTCGGCGGCGATCCGCCCGCTCTCGCGGGCGATCCGTCGGTAGCGCTCGACGCGCTCCTGCGCGTCCTTCTCGATGACGGGCGGCACGTCGATGCCGAAGGTGTCGGCCTGGCCGACGACGAGGACGTCGACCGCGCCCGCCACGCGCTCGAGCAGCGGGTCGGCGATCGCCTCGTGGACGAGCACCCGCGAGGCGGCCGAGCACTTCTGGCCGGCGTAGATGAAGGCGCTGGAGACGATCGCGGGGACGGCGTCGTCGAGGTCGGCGTCGGAGTCGACGATGACGCAGTTCTTGCCGCCCATCTCGGCGACGACCCGCTTGAGGTGGTGGGCGCCGGGCTCGGCGGCCGCGCGGATGATCGACAGGCCGACGGGCCCCGACCCGGTGAACGCGATCGTGTGGACGTCGGGATGGCTGACGAGCGCTGCGCCCGCTTCGCCCTCGCCGGGCAGCAGCGCGATCGCGTCAGCCGGGACCCCCGCCTCGCGCAGCGCGCGGACGACCATCAGCCCGCAGCCCGGCGCCTGCTCGGCCGGCTTGAGGACGACGGCGTTGCCGGTCGCCAGGCCCGCCGCCGTCATGCCCATCGGGATGGCGATCGGGAAGTTCCACGGCGAGATGACCGCTACGACACCGCGCGGCGCGTAGTGCATCTCGTTGCGCTCGCCGGGGACCTGGAAGAGCGCCTTGCCGCGATCCAGCGCGACCGCGCCGCGCGCGTAGAACTCGAGGAAGTCGATGGCCTCGCAGACGTCGGCGTCGGCCTCGCCCCAGGGCTTGGCGCACTCGCGCACCTCGAGTGCCGCGAGGACGGCGCGGCGGCCGCGCAGCCACGCCGCCGCCCGCACGAGGATCTCGGCGCGCTTGGCGGCCGGCGTCGCCGACCATTGCGCAAAGCCGCGCCCCGCGGTGCGGACCGCCTCGTCGACCTCGGCCTCGGTGGCCCTCGCCGTGACGGCGATCACCCGGTCCGGGTTGCCCGGATCGGTCGACGTCAGCTCGTCGGCGTGGCGCTCGCCGTCGGCGATCCACACCGGCACCTGCAGCGGCAGCTTGGTCTCGAGCTTGGCCATGCCCTCCATCAGCTCGTCGCGCACGGCGGCGCGGCGCAGCTCGCCGATCGGCTCGTTGACGAAGGTCGGCAGCTCGGCCATGCGGCCACGAAGAGTACGTCCTGCCGCCGGCGGCGCCCGCCCGATCGAATACCGTGCCGCGTCGAGCACCCGCGGATAGACTCGGGCGTGGCTTTCGGCGAATCCCCTGGGGCGATGGGATCGACGCAGACCGTTTCCCTGCTGTTCACGGACCTTGTCGGGTCGACGCGACTCGCCAGCGAATTGGGTCCTGCGCGGTGGGATCCCGTCCTTCGCCGCCACCTCGAGGATCTCGACGAGACGCTCGCGCGGACCGGCGGCACCAACGTCAAGGCCGTGGGCGACGGCGTGATGGCGGTGTTCCCGAGCGCGGGTGCGGCCGTCGCGTGCGCGGTGGCGATGCAGCAGGGTGTCGAGCTTCGCAACCGCAGGGCCGACACGGCGCTTTCGATCCGCGTGGGCGTCGCGATCGGCGACGCCGAGGAGGTCGACGGCGACTGGTACGGGCGGGCGCCGGTCGAGGCCAAGCGTCTGTGCGACCTCGCCGACGGCGGCGAGATCCTGGTGACCGAGACGGTCCGCCTCATGGTGGCGTCGGCGGACGGGCCGACGCTCGAACGGCTGGGCCCGCGCGAGCTCAAGGGCCTTCCCGAGCCGATGGAGACGTCGCGCGTGGTGTGGCAGCCGCTGGCCGCCGACGCGGGGCTCCCGCCGCTTCCCGCGCAGCTGCGGGCGATGCCCGCTGGGGTCTTCGTCGGGCGGACCGCGGAGCAGGAGCGCCTGGCCGCGGCGTGGGAGCGGGCGACGGACGGCGAGCGCGAGCTGGTCCTCCTGTCGGGCGATCCGGGGATCGGCAAGACGACCTTGGCCAGCGCACTGGCTCAGCAGGCCCGGCTCGACGGGGCCTTCGTGCTCTATGGCCGCTCCGAGCGCGACGTCGGGCTGCCCTATGAGCCGTGGCGCCAGGCCCTGGCGCACCTCGTCGACTGCGCTCCGCAGGAGGCGCTGCAGCGCCACGTCGAGCGCTACGACGACACGCTGGCCACGTTGGCCCCGAGGCTGCACGAGCGCATCGAGACGACGCGCGCGTCCGCGGCGACGGATCCCGAGTCCGAGCGCTACCTGCTCTTTGCCGCGGCGGTCGGGCTCCTTCAGGAGGTCGCCGGCGAGGCCCCGATCCTCCTCGTCCTCGACGACCTGCATTGGGCCGGCCGGCCGACGATCGCGCTCCTGCAGCACCTGCAGCTCGCCGAACCCGCGATGCGGCTGCTCGTGCTCGGGACCTACCGCCGCATGGAGCAGCCGCGGCCGCTCCAGGAGCTGCTCGAGAGCCTCCAGGGCCGGCCCGGGATCGAGCGCATCGAGCTGGACGGGCTCACGGAGAGCGAGGTCTACCGGCTGCTGGAGGCGACGGCCGGCGAGACGCTCGACGGCGACCGCACGCGCGCCGCGCGCGAGCTTCACGACTGGACGAAGGGCAACCCGTTCTTCCTGGCCGAGACCGTCCGCCACCTCGACGAGACCGGCGGGCGCCTGAACCGCCTGGGCGCGTTCGACGACCTCGACCTGCCGAGGAACGTCGTCGAGGTCATCCGCGGGCGCGTCGCGCGGCTCGGCGACGAGGCGGCGCAGCTGCTGAGCTGCGCCGCGGTCATCGGGCGCGAGTTCGATCTTGACGTGCTCACCGAGATCGCGGGCTCGGCCGAGGACACCCTCGGCGTCCTCGAGGGAGCGGCCAAGGCGGCGCTGGTCGTGGAATCCGAGGAGGAGGAGGGTCGCTTCGCGTTCGTCCATCCGCTCGTCGTCCGCGCCCTCGAAGGCGAGCTCAACCGGCCGCGGCGCGCCCTGGTGCACCAGCAGATCGCCGAGGTGCTCGAAGCGCGGCTGGGCATCGACCCCAGCGTGTCGGTGGGCGATGTCGCGCACCACTGGGGCAGGGCCGTCGGCTCGCGCGGGCCGAAGGCCATCGGCTCCCGCGCTCACGCCAAGGCGCTCGAGCTCGCGCTGCGTGCCGGCCGCTCGGCGCTCGACCAGCTCGCGCCCGACGAAGCCCTGAGATGGTTCGAGACCGCTCGCGGCCTGATGGGTGACGCGGCGGGCGAGGACGCGGCCGGGCGCGAGATGCTGCTCGGCCTCGGCCAGGCCCAGGTCCACGCCGGCGAGCCGGAGTTCCGCGAGACCCTGCTCGAGGCCGCGGAGCTGTCGCGGGCCGCCGGCGACGGCGACCGGCTCGTCCGCGCCGCGCTGCTCAACAGCCGCGGCATGTTCAGCTCGTCCGGGCACGTGGACGAGGAGCGCGTCGCGATCCTGGAGGCGGCCCTCGGGCATGTCGGCGACGACGATCCGCGCCGCGCGCGCCTGCTGGCGCTGCTCGCCGCGGAGCTGTTGTGGACCGGCGACCACCTTCGCCGCCGGGAGCTGAGCGACGAGGCAGTGCGATCGGCCCGCGATCACGGCGACTCCGCCGCGCTCGCCTATGCGCTCATCATGCGCGTGACCGCCGTGTGGTCGCCCGACAACCTCGACGAGCGCCTGGACATGACCGCCGAGGCGCTGCGCCTGCTCGACGAGCACAGCGACCCGTTCTCGCGCTTCTGGGCCCTGGTGTGGCGAACGGCGACGCTCGTGCAGGCGAGCGAGATCGACGAGGCCGACGCCGGGCTGGCCGAGATGGTCGAGATCGCGGGCCGCGTTCAGGATCCGCGGCTGCGCTTCGTCGCCACCGCGCAGGAGGCTTGGCGCGCGCAGTTGGCCGGTCGCCTCCCCGAGGCCGAGCGCCTGGCCGACACGGCGCTGGCCATCGGGCAGGAGGCCGGCGAGGTCGACGCGATGATCCTGTACGCGGGGCAGCTCCTGCCGCTGCGCTGGCACCAGGGGCGGCTCGCCGAGGAGGCCGACCTGACCGAGTTCATCACTTCGAGCACGCCGCGGGTGTCGCTGTTCCGCGTGCTCGCCGCGCTTGCCGGCTACGAGGCGGGCAATCAGGCCGAGGCCGGACGCGCGCTGTCGGAGGTGGCGGACGGGGCGTTCGCCGACGTTCCCACCGATCCGGTGACGCTCGAGTCGCTCATGCTCTGGGCGGAGCTGGCGGTGAACCTCGGCGACCGTCGCGCGGCCGCGCTCCTGCTGCCGCGCCTCGAGCCGCTGCGCGAGCACATGGTGACCGAGGCTCTTGGCATCTACGGCGTGGTGAGTCGCTGCGTCGGCTCGCTCGCCGGGGTCCTCGGGCGCCGCGAGGACGCCGACGGGCACTTCGCGCACGCGCTGGCCGCGCACGAGCGCATGGGCGCGGCGTCGCTGGCGGCCCGCACGCGGATCGAATGGGGTCTGTCGCTGTCCCGCGCGGGCCGTCCGGTCGAGGCGCGCGAGCAGCTCTCGGCCGGCGCGGAGGCGGCCGCGCGGCAGGCGATGCCCGGGCTCGAGCAGCGTGCGCGCGAGGCGCTGCGGCTGATCGAGACGCCGGTCGGCTGAGGCGCGGCTCAGCGCGACCGGGGCTCGAGCAGCTCGCGGCCCACGATCCGCGCAAGACCCATGGCGAGGTGCAGCGAGCGCTCCGAGATGGCGATCGCGATACGGGCCGGCGGCCCGCCCCAGCGTGCGATCGCCTCGAGGACCTCGTGGGGGATGGCCTCGACGCTCCCGGGCGGCCCGTCGCCGAGGGGCTTGTTCGGAAAGCCCGGCGGGCCGTTGATCCCGACGATGCGGTCGATCGCGGGCGATCCGCAGATCGCGTTGGAGGCCAGCATGCCGGAGGTCATCGCGGCCTCCACCGAGCCGACCTCCAAGCTGTTGCGCGTCCAGTCGCCGGCCAGCACGAGGTTGGCAAAGCCGCTCTCATTGGGCCACAGCCGGTGCACGAGCGAACCGGGCGGCGTCAGGTCGTAGCGCTCGGTCGGCGCCCAGTTCGCGCGCACGTACTCGCGGCTGCGCCGCGGGTTGGTCGACGGGTGCTGCGGTGCGGTGGGGAGACCTTCAGGCGGCCTGCGCCCCTCCCACAGCACCCGCAGGTCGTCGCGAACGAAGCGGGCGAGCTCCGTGCGAACGATGCCGGTGGCCAGGCTCTGCGGCGTGCGCACGGCGCGCACCGGGGCGGTGGACCGGCCGCGCCGTGCGGTGGCGGGCGCTGCCCGGCTGGCGCGGACCTCCTTGTCGACCTGCGCGTCGGGAAGGACGCCGCAGAAGTACGCCACGTGCTGGACGCCGTCGTCGGGCGGCCATTCCTCGGCGGCGAGGAGCTGGTTCATGGCGGAGTACGTGTCCAGCGGCTCGACGTAGCAGCTCGCGAACGAGTTGACGTAGCGCTCCTCGCCCAGCGCCTCCGCCGACTCGGAGATCCACAGCTGCACCGACTGCGTCGCGACCGTGGCCGACGCGTCGAGCATCGCGGCATAGCGCGCGCTGGTGCGCAGCGGCCTGCAGATCTCCTTCTGGACGTCGGGCGGGACCGCGAGCACGACGACGTCGAAGTCGGCGCCCGCATGCAGCGTGCGCCGCTTGCCGCCGAACGGGTCGATCTCGTGCTCGAGGCGCTCGCCCTGCTTCCTGAGGCGGTCCGCGCCCCTGATGATCTTCCACGGCGCCACGGCCGACCACGACGGCAGCGCCCGCCGATCGTCGCCGTAGGGGTAGTCGCGCAGGGGCTTGTACTCGCCGGTCAGCTCCACCTGCTGGACGACGTCGATGGCCTCGACCGCACGCCCGCTGGGATCGGGGCGCACCTCCGCGACGGCGTTGAAGAACTCGATGTGCACGCCGCGGTTCTTCAGCACCTCGTAGAACGGCGCGATGACGGTGTCGCCCATGCCGCCGCGCATGCGCGCGATGACCGCGCCGCGGTAGTGGAAGAAGCAGCGGATCATGCCCTGCACGGCGCGGCCGGCGGCGATGGTCGGCTTGGCGGGGTCGCCGCGGTCGAAGGCAAAGCACCCGTCGTAGACGGCGCGCACGAGCGTCGGCCAGCTCGTCGGGGTCGCCATGTCCAGCGGCATGTCGTGGATCTTCAGCCACTCCGCGAGGTCGTACTTGTTGATCTCGTCGAAGCCGCGGATCAGCAGGCCCTCCTGCAGGATGCCGCGGATCACGGCCAGCAGGAGGTGAATGGTGTCGCGGTTGAAGCGCTCCTCCGGTGCGGCGAGGAAAGGATCAAGGATCCTCAGCTCTTCGGCGAGATAGACCGAGACGTCCACGAAGCGCGCGAGATCGTCGAGATCGCCGATTCCGGCGAAGCCCTCGACCGGCGCCTCGAGCCCCGCGGCGACCTCGTTGAGGTGATGCTCGAGCAGTCGCACCGCGACCTCGACGCCGCCGGCGATCCCGGTGTCCTCGACCTTGGTCTCCGGGGCCCACGGGACGATGCCCGGGGCGAGGTCGGGCCTCGCCTTCTGGCTGGCGTCGAGCCTGCGGCCGGCCATGCGCAGGGCCATGCCGAGCGCGCCGACCGAGTCGGCGGGCCGCGCGGGCGTACGCGGGAACTCGAGCTCGTGCGGCGACCAGTCGGTGCCGTCGTGCTGCCAGAGGGTGGCCTTCGTCAGCCCCTCGAACGCGTTTCCGACCGAGGTGAAGGCGTAGGCGTTCGGGTCGCGGTCGAGCTCGTCGTAGCAGCGGCGCATCAACGCGAACGCGTTGTCGTAGCACCCGAACCACACGTGCAGGCCGTGCTCCTCGATGCGCCCGTGCGGGCCGCGGCCGCTTGCGCACTTGCCGCCCAGGCGCCACCCGGGCTGGAGGATGGTGACGTCGTGGCGGTCGGCGAGCCCGTCGCTGGTCAGCTCGAAGGCGGTCGCCAGCGCCGCGGGACCGCCGCCGATGATGACGATCCTCTTCTTCTTCCCGTTCGCGGACGCGGCCACCCCATCGCCAGTCTCGCCGTAGGAGCGTGGCGATGCAAGGGCGCTCAGGGCGCGGCCAGCAGCTCCTCGAGGGGGCGCCCGGCCGCCTGCTCGTGCAGGAAGCTCTCGTTGCTCGTGTTCTCGAGCAGCCGGCGCACGAGATAGGCCATCCCGGCGACGAGGTCGCCCACCGGGCAGTAGGTGCGCACGCGCAGCCCGCGCTTGGCGAGCGCCTCTTGCAGGTCGTCGCCGAGACCCCTGAGCACTTGGATCTCGACGTCGCCGTCCTCGCCGCCCATGGCGCGGTTGGCGGCCAGCGCGTGGGCGATCGAGCGCAGGTTGTGGCTGGCGACGGCCACCCGCACGCTCGGGCGCGCCTCGAGCAGCCTGCGCGTGAGCGCCTCGAAGTTGCGATCGGACTCGGCTTTGACCTCGAACACGGGGGATTCCCAGCCGTGTTGGCGGGCCTCGACGATCTCGTGGTCCCAGTAGGCGCCCTTGACCAGGCGCACGAGCAGCGGATA
>DATBKW010000388.1:0-13854 GCA_036555665.1 Solirubrobacteraceae bacterium
GTCGGGCTGCAGCTCGAGGATCGCGCAGTGCTCGACGCGCAGCGTCTCGGTGAGCCCGCGGACGGTCTCGTCGAGCAGCAGCGCCCGATCGGAGGCGCGCAGCGCCAAGCGCCCGAGCCGGGCCATCGCCGCCTCGCGGCGGGCGCGCTCGCGCTCGGAGACGAGGCGCTCACGGTCGGCGCGGCCCAGCTCGCGCGTGAGCTGGTGGACGATCGAGGAGACGACGATGATCGTCGCGGCCGGCAGCAGCCACTGCCCGACCTCGCTGGCGACGAAGTGCCAGTGGGCGATCGCCACGCGCGAGCCGACGAGGCCGAGGACCGCGAGCACGGTCTGGAAGGCGGCCTGGCGCAGCCCGAAGTAGACGGCGTAGGGCGTGACCCACAAGAAGAAGAAGGCGAAGCCGGTGCCGGCGCCTGTCAGCACGCACGCGGCGGCGGCCAGCAGCGTGCCGATGGTGATGGTGGCCTTGAGGACCCACAGCGGCGCCTCGTCGAGCCCGCCGCGCCGCATCCAGAAGCCGAGGAGCTGCGCGACGACGCAGACGACGACCACGGCGCCGGGGTTCTCGGCCTTGTGGGGCAGCAGCAGCCACCCCTCGCCGAGGGTGCCTTCGAGCAGGAAGAGCAGCCCGAGTGACCGGGCGATGTGCCGGCGATTGGGCGTGGGATCCGCGGGATCCACGAGCACGCGCGAAGGGCCCCCCATCGTCTCCCCCTGCTCATCGGGAGTTCGGCCCCCGAACTTGAGCGCACAGGCGCCATCGCGGCGATGCCCGGGGAGGGATTCGAACCCTCACGCTCATGCGAGCAGCGACTTTTAAGGCCGCACTGTCTGCCAGTTCCAGCACCCGGGCGCGGGCGCCCCGGATCGTAGAGCGCGCAAGGGCGCTTTCGCGCGGTCCGGGTCCCGACAGCTACCCTGTGGACCACGCAACCTCAGGGGGCTTGCCGGTGTTCTGACCGCGAGCCCCTTCTTCACGCGTGGAAGCCTCAGCCCTCAATCACGTCGATGCCGGCGCCCTTCGCGGGCCGACGCCGCTGCTTCGGATCCAGTCCGACGAGCGGCTCGTCGCCATGACGCGGCGCGGCAACCAGTCCGCCTACGAGGCGCTGGTCGCCCGCTACCAGGCGCGCCTGCTGGCCTTCTGCCGGCACATGCTCGGCTCGCGCGAGGACGCCGAGGACGTCCTCCAGGAGGTCTTCGCGGCGGCGTTCAACGCGATGATCGCCGACGAGCGCCCGCTCAATGTGCGCCCGTGGCTGTACCGGATCGCCCGCAACCGGTCCCTGAACCACCTGCGCCGCGTCCAGGCCATCGGGGTGGATTCGATGGACGTCCACCTCTCCGAGAACGGCGCGTCGACCGCGGACAAGGTCCACCGCCGCGAGGAGTTCCGCCTGCTTGTGCAGGACGTACAGGGCCTGCCGGAGACCCAGCGCACGGCGCTGCTGCTGCGCGAGATCGACGCGCTCAGCTACGACCAGATCTCCGAGGCGATGGAGACGACGGTCCCCAGCGTCAAGTCGCTGCTCGTGCGCGCGCGCGTGTCGCTGGCCGAGGCGGCCGAGGCACGGCGCCTGACCTGCGAGGAGGTCCGCGACGAGCTCGGCGAGGTCGCCGAGGGCCTGCAGCGCATGACCCCGCCGGTGCGCCGCCACCTGCGCGCGTGCGACCGCTGCTCGGCCTTCCGCAAGCACCTGCGCGCCAACAACCGCGCGCTGGCCGCGCTGTTCCCGGTCGGCCCGCTGCTCCTGCTCAAGAAGCTGCTGCTGGCCAACCTCGGCACGACGGCGAGCGCCGGCAGCAGCGCCGCCGCCGGGGCCGGCGCGAGCGCCGGCGCCGCGGGCGCGAGCGGCGCGCTGTCGGCGGGCGTCGGCGCGATGGCCTCCAAGGCGGCGGCCGGGGTCGCCGCCGCGGCGATCGTCACGGCGGGCGCCGTCGAGGTCGATCACGTCCGCCACCGGCCGCTGGCCCATCACGCCACGCCGGTCGCCGCGGCCACCGCCACCGTCCCCGCCACGCCGCACGTCATCGCCGCCCAGCCCCAGCCCGCCGGCGCGCCGGTCGCGCCGCGCAGGCACAAAGCGCCGGCCACGCCGGCGAAGCCCGCCAAGGCTGCGGACGCCGCCAAGGAGGCCGCCGCCAAGCGCGCCGCGGCGGCGCCCAAGCCCGCCCCGCCGGCCAAGCAGCCGACGGCGCCGGCCACCGCGATCGTTCCCCCGCCCCAGCAGGGTTCGGCCACCGCGACGCTGCCACAGCAGCAGCCGACCATCGCGGGCTCCACCGGCGCCGATGAGACGACGCCGCCGACGCCCCCACCCGCGCCGCCCGCCACGGCGGACCCGGTGCAGACGCAGCCGCCGCCGCCGCCGCCGACGACGACCACGACCACGCCGCCTCCCGCCGACCCGGTGCCGCCGCCGGCCGACCCGGCGCCCACGCCGCCGCCCACGGGCGGCACTCCCCCGCCGGCCGACCCACCGCCGGCCGACCCGCCGCCGGCGTCCTAGCCGACGCGGTCGCCGAGCGCCGCTTCGGGCTCCGGCGTGAGCAACAGCACCTGCCCGTCGCTGTAGGTCCCGAGGACCAGGCACTCCGAGCGCATTGGCCCGATCTGCTTGGGCGGGAAGTTGACCACGCCGACGACCAGGCGCCCGACGAGGTCCTCGCGCGGGTAGTTGGTGATCTGCGCCGACGAGCGGCGCACGCCGAGCTGCTCGCCGAAGTCCACGCGCAGCTTCCAGGCCGGTTGGCGCGCCTCGGGGAAGTCCTCGACCTCGAGGATGCGCCCGACGCGCATGTCGACACGCATGAACTCGTCCCAGCCGAGGTCGCTCACGGCCGCTGCGTCCCGAACCGCAGCGAGCGGTACGGCGTCTTCAGGGCGCCGTTGGCGGCGACGGCATCGGCCTTGGGGACGCCGGCCGAGCGCGCGGCGAGCATCGTGATGTCCAGGCCGCTGTGCGGCGGCGGGTCGGGCCCGGCGACCAGCAGCACGCGCTTGCCGTAGGTGGTGCGCCCGTCGACCTTGGCCTGGAAGACGATCTGGTAGCCGGGCTGCTTGTTGATGTTGACGCGGCCGTCGCTGCGGTAGATGAAGCCCGGGTAGTGCGCGCGCATCTCGTCGATCATCCGCGACGACATCAGGGTGAGCTCGGCGCTGACGTCGCCCTTGTAGGAGCCGATGCGCAGCGGGTGCACGACGAACGATTGCGGCGGGCCGGCGGTCGACTCCAGGCGAAGCATCTCCCCCGCCCGCGGTGCGGCGCGGCGCAGCGCGTCGGTGTGGGCGAGGTTGAAGGCGACCGGCGTGCGCACGACGACGTCGGCCTGCCCGGGAGTCGGGCGCAGCGCCAGCCACAGCACGACGGCGAGCGCCACGACGCCGAGGGCCGCGAGAGCGAGCCACAGCTTGCGCGCGGGCACGCCGAATCGCGACCCGAGGAGCTCGGGCAGCGTCGGACCGAACTCCTCGCGGACGACGGACACCGTCCACAGGGTAGCCGCGTGACTACGCGGCAGCCGCCAGCCCTATGACCTTCAGCCGGCGCTCGAGCGCCTGCAGCGCGAACGCGCGCGTCTCGTCGACCGACGCGCCGAAGATCACGACGTCGTCGCCGACGTCCTCGGGGACCCACTTCGGCCGCAGCACGCCCTCGGCCACCGGGCCGACCTCCACGAGGGCGCGCTGGATCGCCTCGCCGTAGCGCGGGTCCTCGCGGGCCATGTCGCGCAGGAAGCGCGCGCCGAACGCCACGTGGCGATGCTCGTCGCGCGCGACGTTGGTGAACCCCTTCACGAAGCCGGGCAGCGTCCCCGCCTGCTCGTTGTAGTCGATGATGAAGTGCTGGCCGGTCAGGGCGAGCATCCCCTCGACGATCATGTGGTAGATCGTGATCGCCTCGACGAGGGCCTCGCGGTCCTCGGGCTCCACGGCCAGGCGATCGACCCGCGCGCGCAGCAGGTCGTCGAACAGGACCTCGAACTCGGGGTTGAGGTGCTCGCTGGTCTCCGCCAGCCGCGCCTGCAGGCCGTCGGCCTCGAGCACGCCGACCTCGTCGTAGAAGCGATCGAAGAAGGCGACGTGGCGCGCCTCGTCGGCGATCTGCGTGCAGAGGAAGATGCGCATGTCCTCGTCGGGGACGGCGCGCATGATCGGCCCCAGCTCGGCGGCCACCCGCTGCTCGCCGACGAAGAACGAGCTGAGCCCGTACATGCGCGCGACGCGCTCGTCGGGCTCGATGCGCTCGTGCCAGTCGTAGCGGTCCTGGCTGAAGTCGATGTCCTGCACCGCCCACTGCTGGCGCTCCCAGAGCTCGTAGAGCTGGCGGTAGGTGAGCAGGTTTGCCTCGCCGCGGTCGGCGGATTCCAGCAGCGCGGGATCGCTGGTGGCGCGGAAGTCGACGCGCTCGGTGCGCTTGGCCGGCGCGTCGGCGCCATCGCTGCGTGCGGCAGTGGGCTCATCGCTCATGGCCGGCGAGCCTACCGCGCGCCTGGCTGGCTGGCCAACTCAGTTGCCGATCGAGAACATCGCCTCGAGGTCGTGCCTGGAGAAGACCTCGAACGCGACCATCGTCTGCGTGCGCGCCACGCCGGGGAGCTTGACCAGCTCCCCGGTGACGACGTCGGCCAGCATCTCGTGGCGCGGCACGCGCACGATCGCGACGAAGTCCCACTCGCCGGTGACCGAATACGCCTCGGCGACGCCCTCGATGTCGGCGAGCGCGCCTCCCAGCGACGACATCGAGTCGCGATCGGCCTCGATCAGCACGACCGCGGTGGTCATGGCGTGTGGGTCTCCCCCGGCTGCAGGATGACGACCTCGGCGTAGCCGGCGTTCTGCACGTCGGACTTGAACGCCTGTGCGTCGGTCTCCACCGGCGGGAAGGTGTCGTAGTGGCAGGGGATGACCTGGTCGGCGCCGACGAGCTCTGTCGCCACGACGGCGTCGAAACGGTCCATCGTGTAGTGGCCGCCGATGCACATGAGCGCGACGTCGAGGTGCCCGCGGTGCTTGGGCAGCGCGAGATCGCTGAACAGGCCGGTGTCGCCCAGGTGGTAGATACGCTTGCCGCCGATCTCGACGACGAGGCCGGCGGGCACGTTCGCGGTCCCCTTCGGGGTGGTCGACGTGTGCCAGGCCGGGGTCAGGCGCACCGAGCCCCAGTCGAGCTCGATGGTGCCGCCGATGTTGGGATCGAAGACCTGAAGGCCCTCCTGCTCGAGCTCGCGGGCGATCTCGACGATGGCGACGACCGGCGCTCCCGTGCGCTTGGCGATCGCGACCGTGTCGCCGATGTGGTCGCCGTGGCCGTGGGTGAGCAGGATCGCGTCGGCGGCGACCTCGTCGGCGGTAACAGCGGCCTTGGGATTGCCGGTCAGGAAGGGGTCGATCAGGATCGTCTTGCCGTCGTTCTCCAGCGCAAAGGCCGCGTGGCCGAGGAAGCGGATGTCCATCAGCGTTCGTCTCCTGTCTCGGGGTGGGATCGCATGAGCTCGTGGGCGAGCTCGAGCCCGACCGCCACGCCGACGAGCATCCCCAGGCGGGTCTCCTCGGCGACGAGCGTGCGCACCGCCCGCAGGCGCTCCTGCGGGTCATCGGCCGAGGCGGCGCGGCTGACCTCCGCCTCGTGCGCGCTGCCGAACCAGCCGCCTTCGGCCAGCGCCTCGTCGAGCACATGCTGGAGGCCGGGCGCCGCGTGGGTGACGATCTCCTGCGCGTGGGCGAAGCGCTCCGGGTCGGCGAGCGCCGCGACCGCGGCGTCGACCTCCTCGGCGCTGTATCGCCGGTCGGGCATCCGCCGGAAGGCTAGGCGATGCGCGCTCGCGCCAGCACCAAGCCCGCGAGCAGGCCGGCCGCGCCGCCCGCGAAGCCCGCGATCGCACTGGCCTGCGTCGTCGCCACCGGCATGAGCAGCAGCACCACGGCGAAGATCGCGGTGCCCAGCAGGTCGCCCTCGTACTCGTCGCCGCGGCTGCGAGCGATCAGATCGGGCACCGCCCAGGCGCACAGCAGGCCGAGTGCGGCGCCGTTGCCGCCGATGGCGAACGGTGTCGGGTCGACCGCCGCGGCCAGCGCGATCCCGCCCATCCCGCACAGCGCGAACAGCACCACCACCGCAACGGGGCCGTGACGGCGCTCGAGCAGCCATCCGTAGACGCCGATCGCGGTCACCGCGGCCACCTCGTACCAGATGTTGCCGTACAAAAACGGCGAGACGGCCACGCGCCACCACTCGCCGTCGATCGGGCCGTCGACGGCGACGTCGCCCACCGACACGGGGAACAGCAGCAGGTAGCCGAACAGCGAGAGGGCGACCAGGACGATCGTCGCGTACGGCCGCGCGCCGTAGTCGCCGCGGATGCCCGGTATCTCCCCCGGGCGAAAGCGCGAAAGGCGCGGCACGGTGCGCTTGCGGGCCTTCTTCTCGCGGCCGGTCGGCGCCACCGACCCGTCACGCTCGATCTTCGGAGCGCGCTTGCGCAAGCGGGTCCCGCAGTACGGGCATTCCGTGACGTACGGGCTGACCTCGTTACCACAGTTCTTGCAGACGACGAACAGGTCGGGCGTCTGGGCCATCGCTGGTTCCGATTCTAGGCCCGGGGCGCCCTCATGCTGCTCAATCACCGCGCTGCGCGGCCGATCATCGCGGTGTGGCACCCCGACCCGCAGACTTCCAGGCCGTGAACCTGCACGCGCGCAACGCGCGGTTCTCCGCGAGGGTCGTCCACGTCCGCGGCGTCGAGGTCACGCTCGCTGTCCCGCGCGGTGTGCCCGCGGCGGCCCGCCCGCTGCCGGCCGAGGCCGATATGAGCTTCGAGCACGACCGTCAGATCGTCATGCTCTCCGGCACGCTGCTGGGCGGCGACGACGTGAGCGCCGGCTTCCGGATCGACGACGCCGTCGCGCCCCGCGAGCTGCGCCGCTTCGTGCGCCTCGCGGTCGGCCTGCCGATCGAGGTCACCCCGCTGACCGAGAGCGGCGCCGAGGCGGGCCCGACCGAGACGATGCAGACCGTCGACATCAGTGCCGGCGGCGTGCTGCTGAACCGCATCGGGCTGTCCGGCGCGGTGCGCGTCGAGCTGTCGCTGCCCGGCGGCAACGGAACGGTCAACGCGACTGGCCACGTGGTGCGCAACGTGGCCGGCGGCAGCGGCGTGCACTTCGACGACATCGACGGCGACTCCCAGCAGATGCTGGACGCCTTCGTCCTCGGCGTGCGTCACCAGCTGGCGCAGCGTTTCGCGCAGGCCGGCTGAGGGGGCCCACGGGGCAAGATGGGCCCTGCGGCCCATGGCGGCCCGCGCCGGCTTCTGACATCGTGTCTGATGGTGAGGTGGCAGGGGTGTCGGGGGCAGACCAGCGTGGAATGGCTGGCCGTATGCGCGATCGTGGTCGCGCTCGTCGGGCTGGTGGCGTCGACCGGTCCCGCGATAGCCGAGGGCATCGTCTCGACGGCGCGCGCGGCGATCTGCGCCGTCAGCGGCACGAGCTGCAAGAGCTCTGGCGATAGCCCCGCATCCGGTGGCGCGCCCCGCGCCGGATCGCCGGGCAGCGGGCCGGCCATCGGCGGCGGCCTGCCGATCTTCTCCGTGCCCGGCCTCGGAGAGGGCGGCTCGGTCTCGGTCAATGACGGCGGCGGCCCCTTCAAGGTGACCTTCGAGCGCGGGAACTCGGCGTGCACGATCGACGGCAGCGGCAAGCCGTCGGTCACCCTGTCGGCCTCGATCGACTTCAACCTCACGGCCAAGGACGGGGAGATCAAGAAGGGCAACGGCGCCGAGGTCTCGCTCTCGCTGGGCAAGAAGACGACCTACGACGTCCAGACCGATCCGATCAACGGGCGCGCGATCGAGCGTGGCGAGCGCCCGGCGCCCAACCCGGCGGACCCGCGCAGCATCCCGCCGGGCAGCTCGATCACTCTCAACAAGGACAGCTACCGCGGCGTGACCGGCAAGGTCGCCTACCGCAACATCCAGGCCGAGCTCGGCTACACCGCGACCCACCGGGTCAGCTCGGGCGTGCAGCGGATCGACTCGGACCACGTGCGCATCACGATCGGCGACAGCGACCTGGTCGACAACACGGTGGGCGTCTCGGCCGGCGGGCGGGTGGGCTTCAGGTTCGGCCAGGGCTTCGAGAACGGCAAGGCGCGGTCGGTCGACATCGACATCAGCACGCCGGCGGGCCGCAAGGCGTACGGCGCCTTCATCCAGACGGGCCACCTGCCTGCCGCCGGTGCGACGGGGACATCGGACCCGACGACCTCGGTCGCCACGACCAGCACCTCGACCGGTCAGGCCCAGATCGACCTCGGCAAGGCCGGCATCAACGCCGGCAGCAGCCAGGTCGAGTACCAGAACGTCGAGACGACGCACGCCGATGGGACCAAGGAGCGCAACGTCTTCATCCGCAACGGCGACATGGTCACCTCGACGCACTACGACCTCGCGAGCGACGGTGCCATCACCGGCCAGTCGTTTGCGATTCACGTGCAGGACGTCGACCCGGACTTCATCAACGGGCTGCAGCAGGCGACCGGGCACCACGGCGACGCGAGCGAGCCGCGCGACGTCTCGCTGACCTTCAGCCCGTCGGAGATCTCCGGCCTGCAGGACGCCGCGCTCGACCAGCTCCTGGCCTCCCAGCGCGGGCACGACGGGCCGTTCGCCAATGGCGGGACCCGCGAGCAGATGCGCGCCTACCTGGCCGCCCACCCCGACGGCGCCGGCCTGCGCGGCACCGCGATCGCCCTCGAGCCGCTGATCGCTGTCGCTGGCGCCAAGGTGCCCGACGACGTGCTCCGAGCCCTCGTGGCGAAGGCCCACGGCAGCGGCGAGAGGCTGCTCGAAGAGCTCGCGATCTTCGCTCGTGACACGGCGGCAGCGCGCCACCAGCTCGGCATGGCCGACCCCGACACGCCGCTGGCGATGGGCTACTGGAACAGGCCCAAGGGCTGCTAACCAAGGGGTGCCGAAGGCGGCCACCTGGCCGCCTGAGGCGGGCCCCCTGGTCGCGTTAGCGACATGGTGTCCTAGGAATCGTCGAAGCCGGCGACGATCTCGGCCATGACCTCGCGCAGGTCGTGGTTGGCCTCGTAGACGACCATCTGCCGGGCCGCACCGTTGCCGCGCTCGATGAGGTCGGCGATGCCTTCCAGCTCGGCGTCGGAGCCGAGGTCCTGCGCGTGCTCGCGCAGGCGGTCGAGCAGGCGCCGCGCCAGCGTCTTGGCCGCGACGCGCTCGCTCGAGGGAAGGTCGACGAGCTCGCCGTCGAGGCCGTGGCGCGCGGCCAGCCACTTGTTCTCGTCGAGCATCTGCCACGGATAGGCGGCGAGCTCCTTGCCCGCCTCGAAGTGCTCGGCCAGCTCCTTGACCATCGCCTGCACGAGCGCGGCCAACGCCAGCGTGTGCTCGACGCGGGTCTGCGAGTCGCACACCCGCACCTCGACGGTGCCGAAGTTCGGATGCGGGCGCACGTCGTACCAGAGCCAGGTGTAGTCCTCCATGACCCCGGACTCGACCATGAAGCCGATCTCGCGCTCGTAGTCGGCCCAGTCGCGGTAGTACGGCGGGATGCCGACGCGCGGGAAGGCGCGGAAGATCGGCTGGCGTGAGGACTCCAGGCCGGTCGAGTCCGCGCGCCAGAACGGCGAGTTGGCGCTCAGCGCCAGCAGCACGGCGAGGTGCACGCGCATCCCGTTGGCCACGTGGATCGCCTTGTCGGGATCGTCGACGCCGACGTGCACGTGCATGCCGAAGATGAGCTCCTGGCGCGCGACGAAGCGCAGCGCCGTCACGAGCTCGCGGTAGCGGGGCCGCGCGACGATGCGCTGGTCCTCCCACATGGCGAACGGGTGCGTTCCCGACGAGCCGATGGTCAGCCCACGCGTCGCCGCGGTACGGCGCACCTGCGCGCGCAGGCGCCGCAGCTGCTCGCCGGCGCGTGCCGTGGTCGGCGCCGGGTTGGTCGAGATCTCGAGCACCGACTCCATGAGCTCGGGCTTGATCTCGCCCTCCTCGGACTCCTGCAGCAGGGACTCGATCGCGTTCACCAGGCCGTAGCTCTCGGCGTCGACGATCATGAGCTCCTCCTCGATGCCGATCGTGTAGCTCGGCCCGCGGAACCTGTGCTCCATAAGCGCGGCAGAGTACTCATGCGCCCGATCGCATCAGGCCTAGACTGCGCGGAAACGAAACGTCCAGAGAAGGGAAGACCATGGCCCTGGGTTACGACGGCAAGCTCTACATCCTCGCCTTCGACCACCGCGGCTCGTTCCAGAAGAAGATGTTCGGGATCGAGGGCGATCCCACGCCCGAGGAGACCGAGCGCATCGGCGACGCCAAGCACCTCATCTACGAGGGCATGGCCAAGGCCGCCGAGACGGGCGCGGTCCACCCCGACCAGGAGGGCGTGCTGGTCGACGAGCAGTTCGGCTCGGATGTGCCCCAGCTGGCCAAGGAGCGCGGCCTGAAGCTCGCGATGCCCGTCGAGAAGTCCGGCCAGAACGAGTTCGACTTCGAGTACGGCGAGCAGTTCGGCGAGCACATCGAGAAGTTCGATCCCGCCTTCTCGAAGGTCCTGGTCCGCTACAACCCCGACGACGATCCGGACATGAACCGCACGCAGCTCGAGAAGCTCAAGCGCCTGGCCGACTGGCTGCACGAGCACGACCGCAAGTTCCTCTTCGAGCTCCTGGTCCCGGCGACCGACGAGCAGCTGGCATCGGTCGACGGCGACAGCGACCGCTACGACGCCGAGCTGCGCCCCGAGCTGATGCGACGGGCGATCGCCGAGATCCAGGACTTCGGCTGCGAGGTCGACATCTGGAAGATCGAGGGCGTCGACGCCCGGGAGGACGCCGAGATGCTCGCCAGGCAGACGCGCGAGGGCGAGGGCCGCGAGGCCGTCGTCTGCGTGCTGCTCGGCCGCGGCGCCAGCGACGAGAAGGTCGACCACTGGCTGCGCCAGGCGGCGCCGGTCGAGGGCTTCGTCGGCTTCGCCATCGGGCGCTCGATCTGGTGGGA
Organism: Solirubrobacteraceae bacterium; assembly: GCA_036555665.1. Lineage (GTDB taxonomy): Bacteria > Actinomycetota > Thermoleophilia > Solirubrobacterales > Solirubrobacteraceae > JAOPZW01. The sequence goes on from DATBKW010000388.1 coordinate 11,032, forward strand.
CGCGCTGAAGGGCTACCTCGACGGCTCACTGGAGCGCGAGGCGGCGGCCGAGAAGATCGCCGACAACTACCTGCGCTTCATCCGCGTCTACGAGGAGCAGGAGACGGCAGTCGCATAGCCGCCGCAGGCAACGAACGTCCCTGGCGTTCGAACTCTCTTGGTGCGTCAGGGACGTTCGATGGGATTCTTCACAGGATGCCGATGCGGTTGGGGGGCCAGTAGGTGGCGAACGCCTTGCCGATGACCCAGTCGTCGGGCACCGGCCCCCAGAAGCGACTGTCGTCTGACTGCCCGCGGTTGTCGCCCATCAGGAAGACATAGCCCTTCGGCACGGTAATCGCGCGCGGCAGGTCGCAGCCCTGGCCGGCGCCGCAGGAGGCGATGAACGGCTCGCTCGTGGCGTGGCCGTTGCGTATCACGCGCCCGTCGCGGATCTGGATGCGATCGCCCGCCACGCCGACGACCCGCTTGATGAACGTCTGATTCGACTTGCCCTGCGTGGGCGTCGTGCAGGCCTGGTTCTCGGCCTGCGCGGCGCCGCAGCGCGGCGGCTGCTCGTCGGCCCCCGCGGGCGGGTGGAAGGTGATGATGTCGCCGATCTTCGGCTCGCCGCCGAGCCGGTGCGACAGGCGGTTGACGAGCACGCGCTGGCCGACGTCCAGGGTGGGCTCCATCGAGCCGCTCGGGATGCGATACGGCTTGATGAGGAGCCATTGGACCGCCAGGGCGATCGCCAGCGCCATGGCGACGATGACGATCAGCTCGGTCACCTGCCCGCCGGGCAGATCCTTCAGCCGGGGCCGCTTGCTCTCTTTGCTTGCCATCTGCAGCACGGCATCATCCTTCAGCGCAGCCTCTGTGACGAATGTGAATCGACGAGTGCATCCCGGCCGGGTGGCGGCGTACGGTGTTCGCGATGCGCCGAATCGTCCCGCTCGTCCTCCTGATCGCGGTTCTCACGGTGGTGCTCGCGCACGGGCGCGGCGAGAACTCGGGCGACGCCTTCGGCCAGGGCCAGGTCGTGCGCGTCATCGATGGCGACACCATCGGCGTGCGCATCGGCGGCCGCACCGAGCGGGTGCGCTACATCGGCGTCGACACGCCCGAGTCGGTCAAGCCGGACACGCCGGTCCAGTGCTACGCCAAGCGGGCCGCCGCCGCGAACGCGGCGCTCGTCGCGGGCCACCGCGTGCGCCTCGTCGGCGACGTCGAGCACCGCGATCGCTACGGCCGTCTGCTGGCCTACGTCTACCGCGAAGGCGACGGCGCGTTCGTCAACGCGCTGCTCGTGCGCGAGGGCTACGCGCGCACGCTCACCATCGCGCCCAACGTCGCCCACGCCGCCGAGTTCGCGCGGCTGGCAAGGACGGCCCGCAGGGACGGCAAGGGACTGTGGCGCGCCTGCGCTATGGAGTAGCCTGGGGAGGTCGCCGTGGCCACCAAGTTGCAACAGAGCCTCGCGTCCTTCGAGCGTGCATTCGTCGAAGAGGCCGAGGCCGACAGGCTCCGCCGTGAGCGGATCTACCGCCAGGCCGAGCAGCGCCTTGATCAGCGCCGCCGCGAGCGCGTGCACAAGCGCGGATCGCTGCGCTACGTGCTGCTGGTGCTCGTGCTGCTCGCGACCGCGGCGCTCGTCACCGTGGCGATGTTCAAGACGCTGTACGTCGTGATGGGTTGAGGCTGCTCGTCGAGCAGCTCGCAGCGCGTGCGTGGCCGGCCGCCGAGGCCGTCGCGGCGGACGGCTGGCTGCTGCGCCACACGCCGGCGCTCACGCGCCGCCGGTCGAACTCGGCGCTGCCCGTCGGCGACGCGCCGCACGCGCGCGTGGTCGAGGAGTTCTACGCCCGCCGCGGCCGCCGCGCGCTCGTGCAGATCGCGCCGGCGGAGGTCCGTGGCGGCCTGGACCGGGAGCTGGCCCGCATGGGCTGGACCAGCGACGGGCCGACCGACGTGCTCATTGCCGACGCCGCCACCGTCCTGGCGCGCACACGACCGGGCGCCGTCGCGATCGCCCCGGCGGTCGATGCGTCATGGGTGGCGATGTGGGCCGCCTGCGAGGGACGCCCCGACGCCGACGCGCACGCCGACGAGGTCCTGGCGCGCATCGAGCCGGCCACGGGCTACGCGGTGGCCGGCGAGGGCGAGGGCGTCGGCCTGGCGGTGTGCGAGGCCGGCTGGGCCGGGCTGTTCTGCGTGGCGACCGCTCCTGCCGCGCGACGTCGCGGCGTGGCGGGCGCCGTGGTGCACGCGCTCACGCGCTGGGCCACCGAGCGCGCCGCGCGGCGGATCTACCTGCAGGTCGAGACCGCAAACGCGGCCGCGCACGCCCTCTACGCGAGCACGGGCTTCAAGCGCTCACACGGCTACCACTACCGGCTCGCGCCCGCGTCCTAACTCTCGCCCAACTTGCGCAGCGCCTGGTCGACCTCGGCGCGCACGTTGCTCCCGGCCATCTCGCGCGCACGCTCCTGCTGGATCTCGAGGTAGACCTCCTTGCGGAAGACCGGGATGTCCCGCGGCGCCTGGATGCCGATCCGCACCTTCTCGCCCATGATGGACAGCACGGAGACCTCGATGTCATCTCCGATCATGATGCTCTGATTCGACTTCCGGGTCAGGACCAGCATGTGGGGACCTCCCTGCCTCGCTGGGGATCACGCCACCTTAACAACGCGTCCATCAAGGGCGCAAGCGACAGGCGTACAGGAAAGACATTTGCATAGACTCCCGCGCCAAGCTCATGGCACGACGCTCACTGCGACCGCACCTCAACCAGATCCGGGGCTGGGTCCGCCAGGGCCGTACCGACGCCTGGATCGCCCA
>DATBKW010000389.1:0-16760 GCA_036555665.1 Solirubrobacteraceae bacterium
CAGCGCCAGGCGGGTTAGCGCGACGAGCCGGCGCGGACCTCGTCGAGGCTCGCCTTGAGCACCTCCATGAGGTCCGGCGGCACGCCGGGCGTCTTGGGGGCCGGCGGCGCCTTGATCGTCTCCCCCGCCTCCTTGTCCTTGACGAGCTTGCGCAGCCGGTCGCGGTAGCGGTCCTTGTACTGGCCGTGGTCGAAGTCCGCGCCGAGCGCCTCGATCAGCGCGACCGCCTGGTCGACCTTCGCCTTGCTCGGCCGCTTGCGCGTGGGCAGGTCGAGATCCTTGGTGGGTCGGATCTCGCGCTGGAAGAGCATCGTCGTCAGCGCCAGAACCTTGTCCCTGGGGCGCACGGCGACGACGTACTCCTTCGTGCGCAGGACGAACTGGCCGATCGCGACCTTGCCCTCGTCGGCCATCACGTCGAGCAGCAGCCGGTAGGCGCGCTTGGGCCCGTCGCCTTCGCCGGCGGGCAGCAGGTAGTACGGATGGTCGAAGAGGATCGGATCGATCTCCTCGAGCTCGACGAACTCCGAGATCTCGATCGTCCGCGTCTTCTCGGGCTGGGCGACCGCGAGCTCGTCGTCGGTGAGCATCACGTAGCCGTCGCCGGTGTCGAAGCCGTGCGCGATCTCGGAGTAGTCGACCGGCGCGTTCTCCTTCGTGCACACGTAGGAGACGTGCAGGCGCTTGTGCGTGCGTTTGTGGATCTGGTGGAAGTGCAGGCGCTGGTCGCGTACGCCCGAGACCAGCGACACCGGGACGTTGACCAGGCCGAAGCTCAGCGCGCCGGTCCACAGCGAGCGGGGCATCAGCGCTTGGCCCCCTTGAGGCTGGCCTCCAGCGCCGCCATGAGGTCGTCGGAAGGCTCGGGCGCAGCGGCGGCGGCGGTGTCGATCTCCTCGCCCTTGGCCTTGCGCTTGACGAGCGCCAGGACGCGGTCGCGATAGGTGTCGCGGTACTTGCCGGGCTTGAACTTCGTCGTTAGCCCGTCGACGAGCTGGGCGGCCATCTTGCGCATCCGCGGCTCGGGCTTGCGGCTCACGGTCGGGGCGTCGAGCTTCGATGCGTCGACGAGCTCGGCCGCGAAGCGCATCGTGTGCATGCGCAGCATGCCGTCGGCCTCCATGACGGCAGCGAGCTGCTCGCGCGAGCGCAGCACGACCCGCCCGATGCCCACGCGGCCGGTGCGCTTCAGCGCCGCGGCGAGCACGGCGTAGGCCTCCTCGGCGCCGTCCTGGGGCGCGAGGTAGTACGGGCGGTCGTAGACGTCGGGGTCGATCTGCTCACGCTCGACGAAGTGCTCGACGTCGAGCGTCTTGCGCTTGGTCGCCGCGGCCGCCTTGAGCTCGTCGTCGTCGAGCACGACGTACTCGCCGGAGCGGACCTCGAACCCCTTGACGACCTGCTCGCGGTCGACCTCCTTGCCGTCGTCGTCGACGAGCTGATGGGCGATCTCGGCGCCGTCGGGTTCGTGCAGCTCGCGGAACTGCACGCCCTGCGGATCGGTGGCGCCGAAGACCTTGACCGGGACGTCGACGCCGGCGAAGGACACGGCGCCGTTCCAGATCGAGCGGGGCATCCCAGGGGCGTACCCGGTATAGGAGTGCGGCATGGCCGATCCGATCCCGAGCCGGCCCGAGGCGATGAAGGCGACGCTGACCGGCGACGTCTTCGACGACCCCAACTGGATCGTCGAGCGCAAGCTCGACGGGTACCGCTGCGTGGCCTCTCGCGACGGCGGCTCCGTCGCGCTCGAGTCGCGCAGCTACCTGTCGCTCAACGGGCGCTATCCGGAGATCGCGACGGCGCTCGACGACGACCCGTGCAAGCGCTTTGTCGTCGACGGCGAGATCGTCGGCATGGTGCGCGGCAAGTCGACCTTCGAGGCACTGCAGCAGCGTGGGCACGACCGCGGGGTCCGCATCGCCTACTACGTCTTCGACGTGCTGTGGCTCGACGGCGAGGACATGCGCGACCGGCCGCTGCACGAGCGCAAGACCGCGCTGCGCAAGGCGCTGCGCTTCGGCGGCGGCACGGTGCGCTGGACGCCGTACCGGCGTGCCGAGCGCGGCGAGGACCTGCTGGCCGACGCCTGCCGGCGCGGCTGGGAAGGCCTCATCGCCAAGCGCCTGGACCGCCCGTACCAGGGCCGCCGCTCGGGTGACTGGCTGAAGTGGAAGTGCTCGGCCGAGCAGGAGCTCGTGATCGGCGGCTACACCGCGCCGAAGGGCAGCCGCCAGGCGTTCGGCGCGCTGCTCGTCGGCTACTACGACGGCGGCGAGCTGCGCTACGCGGGGAAGGTCGGCACCGGCTTCGACCAGCGCGAGCTGCGCGACCTGGCTGAGCGCATGGCCCCGCTCGAGCGCGCCACGCCGCCGTTCGAGGCGGGCGACCCGCCGGCGCGCGGGACGACGTGGGTCAAGCCCGAGCTCGTCGCCCAGATCGCCTTCACGGAGTGGACACGCGACGGGTCGCTGCGCCACCCGCGCTATCTCGGGTTGCGCGACGACAAGCCGGCGCGAGATGTGGTGCGCGAGCGGCCCCCGGGCTAGAAGCGGACCTTCAGGCCAACCGGATACGGGCCCTCCCAGCGCACGCGCCCCGCGCGCCGCAGGCCGTCGCAGGCCAGCAGCGCCGTGGCCGCCTCCGCCAGCTGGGCCCTGGCGGCGTGCTCGCCGAAGCAGCGATGAAGGCCGCTGCCGAAGTGCAGGTAGACGTCCGCAGGCCGGCCGGCGACGAAGCGGCGCGGGTCGTCGAGCGCGTCGGGGTCCATCATCGCCGCCTGCAGCATCGCGAAGACGGTCGTGCCGGCCGGAACCGTCTTCCCGCTCGGCAGCGTGTGGGCCGCCGCGCTGCGGCGCGGGAGCAGCGGGTTGGTACAGCGAAAGCGCGCCGCCTCCCACACGTAGTCGCCCACGCGCGTGACGTCGCCGTCGCGCGCGGCCTGCTGGGCCTCGCGCAGCTCGCGCTCTCGGTCAAAGAGCGCGTCGAGCGCCAGCGGCAGCACGCGCGAGACCTGGGGCACCCACGCGGTGATGAGCCCGACGAGGTTGCGGACGACGGCGTCGCGGTCGAGCTCGCGCGCCGGAACCTCGGAGGCCAGCAGGCGCGAAAGGACGTCGGCGTCGCCGGGCGCGCGGCCATCGGCGGCCGCAGCGATGTGCTCGCTCAGCGCCCGCGCGCCCGCCTGGGCCCGGGCGGTCACCACGGGGACGGCCGCGAAGTTCAGAAAGACGCCGTAGAACGCCGCGCGCGCCCAGTCCAGGCGCGGCGCCGGCGGCTGCGCGGCCACGCCGAACCACGAGCCGATCGCGTCGTCGATCACCGGATCGACGAGATCGGCGACGACGTCGAGACCGCCCCGGCGCCGGCCTTCCGCGACGCGGTGCTCGGCCAGCGCCCGCGCGCGCTCGTCGAGGCGCTGCACATCCGCGCGAAAAACGGCAGCGTCGAGCCACCGCCGCTCGATCTCGTAGCGCGGCGTGTCGGCCGGATCCCAGCCGAGGATGAACGGCCCGGAGACGCGCTTCATGCGCGACAGGTAGGGCACGCGGAAGGTGTCGTGGCGGTCGAGGACCTCGCGGCAGTCGCCGTGGCTCAGGACGAGCTTGGCCGGAGCGAGGCGCGGGAAGCGGAGGGCGAGCGGCCACACCGACGCGCCATGCACGGTCAGCAGACGGCCGAGGTGCTCCTGCCCGGCGGCCTTCAGGCCTGCGGCGCGTTGACTCACGATGCCCCCCTTCCAATAATGCACTGAATTGCGGGCAGCCACCACCAAAATCGCCCTCTGCGGGCCGCTGGTGGTCGAGATCGACGGTCGCCGCGTGGAGGCCGACCTCCCCGGGCGCCAGGGGCGGCTGCTGTTCGCCTATCTCGCCGCGCACCGGCGCCGGCCCGTCAGCAGGGCCGAGCTGATCGAGATGCTGTGGCCGTCCGAAGCGCCGGCCTCGCCGGAAGCCGCGCTGAAGGTGCTGCTCGCGCGCCTGCGCCGGGTGATCGGCGATGCGCTCGCGGGGCGCGCCGACGTCTCGCTCGAGCTGCCCGACGACGCGGTGATCGACGTGGAGGTCGTGGAGCGCGCCGTCGCCGAGGCCGAGGCGGCGCTCGAGCGCGACGATCCGCGGGCCGCCATGGAGGCCGCCACCAACGCCCTGGCGATCGGCGAGCGCCCGCTGCTGCCCGAGTTCGACGGCGCGTGGCTCAGCGAGCGCCGCCGCGAGCTGAGCGAGCAGGCCACCGCCCTGCTCGAAGCCGAGGCGGCCGCGGCGCTGCGCATCGGCGGCGAGGAACTCGCGCAGGGCGAGCGCGCGGCGCGCGAGCTGACGCGGCGCGAGCCCTTCCGCGAGTCCGGCTACGCGCGTCTGATGGAGATCCACGAGGCGCGCGGCAACGTCGCCGAGGCCGTGCGTGTGTTCGACGAGCTGCGCGTGCTGCTCCGCGAAGAGCTCGGCACCGCGCCGTCGGCACCGATCGTCGCCCTCAACGAGCGTCTGCTGCGCGGCGGAGCGTCCATGGCCGCGGCGACGGTCTCGGTGCCCCTGCCGCGGCTGCCCGGCGAGGAGGGCGAGGCGGCCCCGCGCCTGCCCTTCGTCGGGCGCGAGGCCGAGCTTGCGCGCCTGCGCGAGCGCTGGGACCAGGCGCGGATCGGCGACCCTCGTCTCGTGCTGGTCGGCGGCGAGGCCGGCGTCGGCAAGACGCGGCTGCTCACGCACTTCGCCCGCGAGCGCCATCGCGAGCACGCCAACGTGCTGTACGGCCGCTGCGACGAGGGCGCGCTGCTCCCCTACCAGCCGTTCATGGAGGCGCTGCGCCACTTCGTCGTGCACTGCGGCCCGCCGCAGCTGCCCGGGCAGGCCGAGCCCGAGCTCGCCGAGCTCGCGCGGCTCGTGCCCGAGCTGCGCACCGGCGCGGGCGACGCGGCCGCGCCGCCGCCCGGCGAACCCGAGACCCAGCGCTATCGGCTGTTCGAGGCGATGACCGGCTTCTTCGCCGGCGTGGCCGCCACGGCGCCGCTGCTGCTCCTCCTCGACGACGTCCAGTGGGCTGACACCCCGACGCTGCTGCTCCTGCGCCACCTGCTGCGCCGCGCGGCGCAGGCGCCGCTGCTCGTCGTCGCCGCCTATCGCGACGTCGAGGTCGCCGCGGGGCCGCTCGGCGAGCTGCTGACCGAGGTGCGCCGCGAGCCGCGCGTCGACCGCCTCACGGTCGCCGGCGTCAGCGAGCACGACACCACCGCGATCGTCGCCGCCGGCTCGTCGCTGCAGCCGCGCCCCGACTTCGTCGCCCAGCTTCACTCCCGCACCGGCGGCAACCCTCTCTATATCCAGGAGCTGGTGCGCGACCTGGCCGAGTCGGGCGGCGAGCTGGCCGAGCTGTCGGTTCCGGCGGGCGTGCAGGAGGTCATCGGGCGCCGCCTGGCGCGCCTCGGTGCCCCGACGCTATCCGCGCTCGAGGCGGCCGCGGTGATCGGCGGCGAGTTCGACCTCGCCACCCTGGCCGCGGCGACCTCGGGGCGCAGCGACGACCTGCTCGACGCCCTCGAGGAGGGCGTGCGCGCCGGCCTGCTGGCCGAGGACCCCGAGGTCGTCGACCGCTTCGCGTTCCCGCACGCGCTGGTGCGCCAGACGCTGTACGAGCGCCAGATGCGCAGCCGGCGCGTGCGCCTGCACCAGCGCATCGCCGCCGCGCTGGCGACGTCGGGCAGCGCCAACCCGGCCGAACTGGCGCGCCACGCCTTCGAGGCGCGGGCGCTCCTGGGCCCTGAGGTCGTCGTCGGCCACCTGCGCGCCGCCGCCGGGCAGGCGTCGCGGTCGCTGGCCTACGAGGAGGCCGGCGACCACTATCGCCGCGCCCTGCAGGTCATCGACGAGCTCGACGGCGACGCGCTCCTGCTCGAGCGCTGCTCGCTGCTGCTGTCGCTCGGGCGCTCGCAGTGGCGTTCAGGCGACGAGGAGGCGCGCGCGAGCTTCCAGGACGCCGCCCGCCTGGCGCGCGAGCTGCACGCGCCCGAGCCGCTGGCATGGGCGGCGCTCGGCCTCGCCGGGCGCTACTGGGAGGCCAGTGCGACCGACGCCACGCTCACCGAGCTGCTCGAGGAGGCGCTCGAGGAGCTGGGAGCGAGCGAGACCGTCCTGCGCATCCGCGTGATGGGGCGGCTGGCCGAGGTCCTGCACTTCTCCGGCCGGCCCGAGCGGGCGGTGGAGCTCAGCCAGGAGGCGCTGGCGAGTGCGCGACGCCTTCACGATCCCACCGCGATCACCGCGGCCCTGACCGCGCGCCACGTCGCGCTCCTACATATCGAGCACCTCGATGAGCGCCTGCGCGTCAGCGCCGAGGTGCTCGAGCTCGCCGCGCGCATCGGGCATGTCGAGCTCGGCGTCCAGGGCCTGCACTGGCGCATCTACGACCTCTTCGAGCTCGGCGACGGCGACGCGGCGATCGAGGCGCACGGCAAGCTCTCGGCGCTGGCCGCCGAGCTGCGCCAGCCGTTGCTGCGCAGCCTGGCCGCGTGCTGGCAGGCGGCGCGCGAGCTGATGGTGGGGCACTGGCACGAGGCAGAGCGGCTGTCGGACCAGGCGCTGGCGCTGGGGCACCGCGCGCACGCCTTCGACGCCGACAGCCTGCACGGCGCGCAGGCGCTCGTGCGCAGCCGCGACACGGGCCGCCTGCCGGAGCTGCTCGAGCGGATGGCGGACGTCGGCGCCCGCTACCGCGCGATCCCGGCCTGGCCGGCAGCACTCGCATGCGCCCACCTCGCGGCCGGCGACGAGGAGCGCGCACGCGAGCTGTGCGCAGAGCTCATGGCCGACGACCTGGCGCGCGTGCCGCGCAACATGTACTGGCTGTCGACCGTCGCCTTCCTGGGCGAGGCGTGCGCGGCGCTGCCCGACCATCCCGGCCTGGAGCTGCTGGAAGCCGAGCTGGCCCCCTACGCCACGCGCATGGTGCAGATCAGCTCGGCGGCGTGCCTGGGCTCGGCGGCGCATTTCCTCGGCCTCCTCGCGGCGGCCGACGGGCGCTACGACGAGGCCGACCGCCGTTTCACCGCCGCGGCCGACGCCAACCGCGCCCTCGGCGCGCTGACCGCCCTCGCCCGCACCGAACACGCGCACGGTGCGGCGCTGCTGGCGCGCAACGGCCCGGGCGACGAGGCGCGCGCCGGCGAGCTGCTGCGCTCGGCCGAGACCGCCGCGCTGCGCCTGGGGATGGCGCCGCTGTCCGCCGCGCATTCGCTGCGCTGACCGCGACCGCAACCCGGCCGCAACCGCGCCGCAACCCGCGCGCGCGATGGTGCTCGGCGGAGGCTGGGAATGAACGTCACGAGCACCAATCTCGAACACCAGATGACCCGCTTCGGATCCGCGCGCGTCGCCGTGCTGCACAAGACGCTGGTGGCGATGCAGGCGCCGCACGTCTCGCCGGCGCTCGTGCTCGCCGTCGGGTCGCGCGAGAGCAGCCTGCGCAACATCGTCGGGGGCGACGGGCACGGCCGTGGCGTCTTCCAGCAGGACGACCGGTTCCAGCAGGCCTTCCTGAACAGCACGCGCGGCTGCCGGCAGGGCACCTACGTGGCCGCATTCGCGTCGGCGCTGCCCAAGGGGCGCGTGCCGACCCTGTCGGCGGGATGCCGGAACATGGTCGAGACGATCGAGGCCAACGTCGCGCTGGCCATCAAGTGGGGGATCCCGAACGGTCATCGGCTGCGCTTCGCGCTCGCCGCGTACAGCGCCGGGCCGGGCGGGGCGATGATCGGCTGGCGCGACCACCACGACGCCGACCGCCGCACGGCCGGCGGCGACTATTCGGCCGACGTGATGGAGCGCGCGGCCGTTCTCAGGGACATGGCTTAGGCCACGGACGGCCCGAGACGGCGCCCGGGGGGCGCGCCGGGGGGCGAGGAGCTGGGGATGTGCGCGCGCCATCCCCAGCTCCTCACGTTGTGCGGGGGGCGCCGAACGTCCGTAACGTCACAACAGGGTTGTTACGCCACGGACGTTCGGTGCCCCGGGTTGTGCCTGGGTGCCAGAATGGGGCCCATGCCTGGGGGCGGAGGGCGATCGATGAGGTCGGCTGCGTGAGCGTGGTGCTCGGATTCGTCCTGGGCGCGCTCGCGGCCGGCGGCGCGCTGGCATGGTGGAGCGCGCGGCTGCATCGCCGCCACCGCCAGCTCGTCGACGAGCTCAGCGCCACGCGCGAGCAGCTCGACGGGATGCTGTCCAACCTCAGCGAGGCGGTGACGGTCACCGACACCAGCCGGCGGATGCGCTACGCCAACCAGGCGGCCGCCGACCTGCTCGGCTACGCCGGCCCGGCCGAGCTGCTGTCCCAGCCGCTGGGCGGGATCGCCGCGCGCTGGGAATCCACGCACGAGGACGGCCGGCCACTCAGGCCGGAGGACGTCCCGAGCTGGAAGATCGTCAACGGGCTGCCCGCCGAGCCGCTGCTGACCCGGGTCGTCCACCGCGACACCGGCGAACTGCGCTGGCGGCTGGTCAAGGCGGCACCGTTGCGGCTGCCGAGCGGCGAGCTGCTGGCGGTCAGCGTCATCGAGGACGTCACCGAGGTCAAGGAGGCCGAGCAGCGCCAGCGCTTCCTCGCCCAGGCCGGCGAGACGCTCGCGTCGTCGCTGGACTACGGCGAGACGTTGCAGGGTGTCGCGCGGCTGGCCGTCCCGTTCCTGGCCGACTGGTGCGCCGTCGACGTCGTCGATGCCGGCGGGCGCCTCGACCAGGTCGCCGTCGCGCACGTCGACCCTGAGAAGGTCGCCTTCGCGCTGCAGTACCGCCGCAGCCATCCGCCGAACCCCGGCGACGCCGGCGGGCTGTATGAGGTGCTGCGATCGGGCCGGCCGATGCTGTACTCCGACATCCCGGACGCCCTGCTCGAGCAGAGCATCGCCGACCGCGAGCAGCTCGAGCAGATCCGCGCGATCGGCATGCGCTCGGTGATGGTGGTGCCGATGGCGGTCGCCGGGCGCACGATCGGCGCGGTCACGCTGGTCTCGGCCGAGAGCGGTCGCGCGTTCGACGAGGACGACCTGGACTTCGCCTCCGAGCTCGCGCGTCGGGCGGCGACCGCGGTTGAGAACGCCCGCCTCTATACCGAACGAGCGCAAACCGCGCTGACCCTGCAGGAGAGCCTGCTGCCGGCCCGCCTGCCGAGCGTGCAGGGATGGGAACTCGCCTCGTCCTACGCCGCCGGCGACACCGCCGCCGAGGTCGGCGGCGACTTCTTCGACGTCATCGCGCTCGACGAGGGCTTCGTGGCGATCGTGGGCGACGTCACCGGCAAGGGCGTCGAGGCGGCCGCCCTGACCGCGCTGGCCCGCTACACGCTCGCCACCGCGGCGCGCTTTGATCCGAGCCCGAGCGCCGTGGTGCGGCTGCTCAACGACGTGCTCCTCGAACGCTCGGACATCTCGCTGCTGACCGTCGCCTGCGCCCATGTCGTGCCGACGCGCACCGGCGCGCTGATGCGCCTGACCAGCGCGGGCCACCCGCTGCCGGTGCTCGCGCGCCCGGGCATGCGGCCGGCGACCGTCGGACCGCCAGGCCTGCTGCTGGGCATGACGGCGACCGCCCGCTGGCAGGAGCGCGTGGTCGAGCTCATGCCCGGCGACGCGCTGCTCTTCTACACCGACGGCGTCACCGACACGCCCTCCGAGGACGGGCGCTTCGGCGAGCGGCGGCTGCTCGATGCGCTGGCCGACCGCCCCGAGCCCGCGAGCATGATCGCCTCAGTGCAGGGCGCGCTGCGCGCCTTCCAGGTCGGCGACGTCGTCGACGACCGCGCGATGCTCGCGCTGCAGCTCGTCGCGGTGCCGACCGCCGGCGCCGACGCCGCCGAGACCCCCCAACCCGACGCTTCGATCATCTGAGCCATGGAGCCCACCTCCGCACCCGAAATCGAGCGGCTCGAGCTGCGCACCCAGGCCACGCCGTCCGCGGTGCCCGGCGTCCGCCGTGCGGTCGTGGACTTCGCCGAGCTGCACGGCCTCGGCGTCGCCCCCGACATCGCGCTCGCCGTCAGCGAGGCGGTCACCAACGCGGTCCTGCACGCCTATCGCGACGGCAAGGCCGGGCCGATGCGGGTCGTCGCCTGCGCCGAGCCCAACCGGCTCGTCGTCGTGGTCCGCGACTACGGCTGCGGGATGAGCCCGCATCCCAACAGCCCCGGGCTCGGCCTCGGGCTGTCGGTCATCGGGCGCCTGGCCACCGAGCTGAACATCGAACGTCCCCCCGAGGGCGGCGGGACCCGGCTGCGGATGTCCTTCGCCGCGTCGTGATCGCAGCCCGCGCCGCCGCCGCCGTCGTGGCGCTCACAGCCGCCGTCGGCTGCGGCGGCCATCACGCTCAGCCGCGCGCGGCCGACCCGCGCCCCGCTCAGGCGAGCTGCCCGCCGGCCGGGCGCAGCGAGCTCGACGGTGGCTTCCTGCGCATCCCCGCGGGCGCCCGACCCGGCGCCACGCCGCTCATCGTCGTCGTCGTGCCCGGCGGCGGCGGCGACAGATCGGATCGCCTGGGCGTCGCGGCGGCGGGCACGCGCGCGGGCTTCGCCGTCCTCTACCCCACCTCCGACGACAGCTTCTGGGCGCTCAACCGCAAGCAGGGCGCGGCCGACGTCGATGCCGTCAGCGCGCTCCTGGACAAGGCGCTGGCCGTGGGCTGCTTCGACGCACGACGGATCTCGATCACCGGCGTGTCGAACGGCGCCGGGTTCGCCGCGCGCATGGCCTGCGCGCTGCCCGGCCGGTTCGCCGCGGTGGTGCCGGTCGCGGCGGGCTACCGCGCGCTCGACCCGTGCCCGGCGAACGCCCGGGCGTCGTTTCTCGACATCCACGGGACCGCCGACACCGTGGTCCCCTACAACGGCAAGCGCCCCGACCGCGCCGGCTCGGTGCCGCGCTACACCGCGCGCTGGGCGCGCCGCGACGGCTGCGAGCGCTCGCGCGCGACGACCCCGCGCAAGCTGGTCACGCGTTTCACGTATGGCGGATGCGACGACGGCCTGCGCGTCGAGCGGCTGCGCCTGTCGGGCACGGATCACGGCTGGCCGGGCGCCGGGCCGCCGCTCCCCGACCGCAACCCGTCGGGGCTGAGCGCCACGCGTGAGCTGCTGCGTTTCATTGCGGCGGCGCACACACCCGAGGGGTAGAATTTGCACAATGATCGCCCCGGCTCTCAGCCGAAGGGCCGACGAGCTGCGCGTCGCGCGCACGCCGTACGTGGTCGCGACCGTGGTGCGGGCGCAACGCCCCACCAGCGTGCGCTCGGGCGACGCGGCGCTCGTGCTCGGCGACGGCACGATCGAGGGGTTCGTCGGCGGCACCTGCGCCGAGCAGAGCGTGCGCCTACACGCCCTGCGCGTGCTGGAGACCGGCGAGGCGCTGCTGCTGCGCATCCTGCCCGGCGACGACGACGCGCCCGCCACCGAGGGCGCCGTCACCGTGCAGAACCCGTGCCTGTCGGGCGGCTCGCTGGAGATCTTCCTGGAGCCGGTGCTCGCCGCACCGCGGGTGCTCGTGACCGGCGAGACGCCGATTGCCAGCGCGGTCGTGCGGCTCGGCGCGGACCTCGACCTCGACATGGTGGCCGTGCCGGGCTCCGCCGTCGAGCCCACCGACGGCGACCTCGCGCTCGTCGTTGCCGCCCACGGCCGCGACGAGCTGGCCGCGCTGCGCATGGCCCTCGAGGCCGGGCTTCCCTATGTCGGGCTCGTCGCCAGCCGCGTGCGGGGTGCCGCCGTGGTCGACGAGCTGCGCGCCGAGGGCGTCGCAGAGGAGCGCCTCGCGATGCTGGAGACGCCCGCCGGCCTGGACATCGGCGCGCGCACGCCCCACGAGATCGCGCTGTCGATCCTCGCGCGGATCGTCGCTGTGCGCCGCGGCAACCAGCAGCTGACCGTGCGCGTGGTCGCCCCGGCGAGCGCACCGGCGACGGCGATGGACCCGGTGTGCGGGATGGTCGTGGCCGCCACCGACGACACGCCCCATGTCGACCACGAAGGCCGGCGCGTGTACTTCTGCTGCGAGGGCTGCCGTGACTCCTGGACACACTTACATGCCCTTGAGTAAGGTCGGTTGCGGTCGCAACTAGTGGAGGAGGGTGTCGTGGGGATCACCGCTTCTGCGGGATGGTCGATCGGGCTGGGGCTTGGCATCGTCGTGATCCTCGTCGCGGCCTTGATCGTCATCACCATCGTGGCGCTGGCCAAGCGGATCGCCGACCAGGCCAAGACCGCCGAGCAGGCGGTCGAGGTCGTCAGGCAGCAGACGACTGAGCTCGGCGGCATCGCGCGGATCAACGACTCGGGCGTGCGGATCCTGCACTCGGCGCGGGCACTGCGAAAGGCGGCGGTGGGGAAATGACGGTCCCGCTCGCCATGTCCGACCACGGCTTCTGGACGATTGCGCTGATCATCGGCCTCGCCGCCGCGCTGATCGTCGCCGGGCTGCTGGTCATGCTCATCAGCGCGGTACGCAGCATCGAGCGCTCGGTCGACGGCCTGCTGGTCAGCGCGACCGCCGTCGCCGGCAACACGGCGAACATCCCGCAGCTGCAGGCCACCGCACCCGTGCTCGGCCAGATCGTGGAGGAGGCGGTGGTGCAGGACGGCTACATGAACGCCCTGACCGACGGGTTCGGTGAGTCATGAGCACGACGCACCTGCTCGTCCTGCTCAGCGTCATCCTCGCCGTCGTCGTGGTCGCCGTGCTCGCCGTCGCGCTCATCGAGGTGCGCAGGGGCCTGACGCACATCTCGGAGGGGCTCGCCACGCTCGGCTCGGCCCTGGAGGGCGTCGAAGCCGAGCACCTGCGCCCGCTCGAGGGCGCCGTCAAGGCGATCAACGCCCAGTTCGACGTCATCCTCGGCGCCCTGCCGGGAATCGCCCGCAAGGCGGCGATCGTCGCCGAGAGGAGGCCGCGATGACCCTCTGGTGGATCGGGGACATCCTGCTGCTGGTGGTCGTCCTGCCGGTGGTCATCTACCTGCTCAACGGCGTCCTGAGCGCGGCGAAGAGCATCGTGCCGAGCGTGCACCAGATCGCCGGCGTGGCGGCCGCCGGTTCGAAGGATCTCGACGCGGTGCCGCTGCTGCTGACCACCCAGCGGCAGGTCGAGCAGACGGTCGCGGGAGTCGCCGAGTACGGCGGCTCGCTCGACGTGATCATCGACGACGCCGAGGAGCGCTGAGCGATGCCGGCAGCCGGAGTGGTCCTCATCATCGCCGTCGTCCTCATCGTCCTGGCCCTCGTCTACTACCTGGTGTCGACGATCTTCGCGCTGCGCACGATCACCGCCGGGCTGGACGACGTGATCGCCGGCGTCGGCGCGATCGTCGAGAAGAGCGCGCCCGTCAACGGTGTCGTCACCGCGATCAACGAGCAGCTCGACACCGGCGTCGACCTGCTCGAGGGGCTGCTGGTCAAGAAGGCCGGCATGGACGACGCGCTCGGCCTCGTCGATGGCCTGTACCCCGGCGCCGCCGCCGCCGGGTTCCGCCAGTTCCCCGAGAGCACGTCGATCACGCCGCCGCGGATCGCCGAGGTCTACACGAAGGGCACGCTCACCCTGGCGCGGCTGGGCCGCGAGGCCCCGATCGCGACGGCCAACCCGGCGGGCCCGGTGCTGCGCAACGTCGAAGGCGGCAGCCTCGCGGCGCGCCTGCTCTATCCCGAGGGCCGCCAGTCCAAGCCGGAGGTGATGCCGCGCTCGCCGGTCATCGGCACCGACGCCCCCAGCCAGTACGAGGAGCGCGAGGACATCGGGCAGCCGCGTAAGCGAATGCCGGCCCGCTGACACGAAAAGGAGGACGTGTTGCAGACCCCCGCGCCATTCGGCTACGAGCGCGCGACCAGCGTCGAGGACGCCGTCGCCGCGTTACAGCGCCTCGGATCCGAGGCACGCGTGATCGCCGGCGGGCACAGCCTGCTGCCGATGATGAAGCTACGGCTCGCCAATCCCGAGCACCTCGTCGACATCAACGAGATCGCCGACCTCGCCTACATCCGCGAGCAGGACGGCGAGATCAGGATCGGCGCGCTCACCCGGCACGTCGACCTGCTGAAGTCCGATCTGTTGGCCCGCCGCTACCCGTTGTTCCGCGACGCCGAGAAGGTCATCGCCGACCCGGTGGTGCGCAACCGCGGCACGATCGGCGGCTCGCTGTGCCAGGCCGACGCGGCCGAGGACCTCTCCGCCGTGTGCTGCGCCGCCAAGGCGCAGGTCGTGATCCGCGGCGCCGAGGGCGAGCGCATCGTGGGCATGGAGGACTTCCATGTCGGCCCCTACATGACGGCGGTCGGCGCGGGCGAGATCCTCACCGAGGTCCGCCTAGGCGTGCGGCCGGGCGCCGGCAGCGCGCACGAGAAGGTCGAGCGGCGCGCCGGCGACTGGGCCATCGCGGCCGCGTCGGCGGCGGTGTGGATGGACGGCGCGACGATCGCCGACGCCGGCATCGCGCTCAGCGCCGTCGGACTGACGACCGTCCACCTCACCCGCGCCGAGGAGCTGCTGCGCGGCAAGGCGCCGTCGGAGGAGCTGCTCGAGCAGGCGGGCGCGATCGCCTCCGAGGACTGCGCGCCGATGGCCGACGGCCGCGGCCCCGTCGATTACAAGCGCCACCTCGTCGGCGTGCTCACCCAACGCGCATTGCGCCGCGCCACGGCGCGCGCTCAGGAACAGGGGACCTGACCATGGAAGTCACGATGACTGTCAACGGCGAGAGCGTCACCCGCGACATCGAGCCGCGGCTGCTGCTCGTGCACTTTCTGCGCGAGACGCTGGACCTGACGGGCACCCACTGGGGCTGCGACACGTCGAACTGCGGCGCCTGCGTGGTGCAGATGGACGGCCAGCCGGTCAAGTCGTGCACCGTGCTGGCGGTGATGTGCGACGGGCACGAGATCCGCACCGTCGAGTCGCTGGAGGTCGATGGACAGCTCGATCCGATCCAGATGGGCTTTCACGAGAACCACGCGCTGCAGTGCGGGTTCTGCACGCCGGGCATGCTGATGACGACGCGCGCGCTGCTCGACGAGAATCCCAATCCCACCGACCAGGAGATCCGTACGGCGATCTCCGGAGCGATCTGCCGCTGCACGGGCTACAAGAACATCGTGGCCGCGGTGCGCTGGGCGGCGGAGCACGAAGCGACAGCACGACAGGGGAGCTGACCATGGCCACCGTTGAACAAGCCCCGACCGAGCGGCCCATCGGCTTCGGCCGGCTCAAGCGCAAGGAGGACGCGCGCTTCATCCGCGGCCAGGGCAACTACCTCGACGACATCAAGCTGCCGGGAATGGTCTACGGCGCGCTGCTGCGCAGCCCGTACGCCCACGCCAAGATCGTCTCGATCGACACGTCCAAGGCACTGGCGCATCCCAACGTCGCCGCCGTCGTCACGGCCAAGGACCTCGAGACGCTCGGCCTGGCGTGGATGCCGACGATCTCCTACGACACCCAGGCCGTGCTGGCGGGCGACAAGGTCCGCTTCCAGGGCCAGGAGGTCGCCTTCGTCATCGCCACCGACGAGTACTCGGCCAACGACGCGCTGTCGCTCATCGACGTCGAGTACGACCCGCTGCCGGCGGTCGTCAACGCGCGCAAGGCGCTCGACGACGACGCGCCGCTGATCCGCGACGACAAGGCCGGCCAGCGCGACAACCTCGCCAGTCCGACGTGGGAGGCCGGCGACGCCGATGCCACCGACAAGGCGTTCGCCGAGGCCGACACCGTCGTCACGCGCGACATCATCTACCCGCGCTGTCACCCGGCGCCGCTGGAGACGTGCGGGATCATCGCCGACTTCAACCCGCAGACCGGCCAGCTCGACCTCTACAACGGCAACCAGGCGCCGCACGCGCACCGCACGGTGTACGCGCACGTTGCCGGCCTCGCCGAGCACATGATCCGCATCAAGTGCAACGACATCGGCGGCGGCTTCGGCAACAAGGTCCCCATCTACCCCGGCTACGTGTGCGCGATCGCCGGCTCGATCGTGGCCGGCGTGCCGGTCAAGTGGGTCGAGGACCGCACCGGCAACCTCGTCTCGACGGGCTTCGCGCGCGACTACGTCATGCACGCCGAGATGTGCTCCAAGGACGGCAAGATCACCGGCCTGCGCGTCAACGTCATCGCCGACCACGGCGCCTTCGACTCGACCGCCCAGCCGACGAAGTTCCCGGCCGGCTTCTTCCACATCGTCTGCGGCTCGTACGACCTGCGGGCCTCGCACGTCAAGGTCAAGGCCGTCTACACCAACAAGGCGCCGGGCGGCGTCGCCTACCGCTGCTCGTTCCGTATCACCGAGGCCGTCTACCTCGTCGAGCGGATGGTCGACGCGCTCGCGCTGGAGATGAAGGTCGACCCGATCGAGCTGCGCATGGGCAGCTTCATCAGGCCCGAGCAGTTCCCCTATGAGACGACGACCGGCTGGACCTACGACTCGGGCAACTACGCCGAGACGATGCGCGTGGCGATGGAGATGGCCGGCTACGAGGACCTGCGCCGCGAGCAGGCCGAGAAGCGCGCCCGCGGCGAGCTGATGGGCATCGGCGTGGCGTTCTTCACCGAGGGTGTCGGCGCGGGCCCGCGCAAGCACATGGACATCCTCGGGCTGGCCATGAACGACGGCGCCGACCTGCGGGTACACCCGTCGGGCAAGGCCGTGGTCTCGATCAGCGCCCAGACGCAGGGCCAGGGCCACGAGACGACGTTCGCGCAGATCGTGGCCGAGGAGCTCGGCATCCCGCCCGAGGACGTC
>DATBKW010000390.1:0-9745 GCA_036555665.1 Solirubrobacteraceae bacterium
CATCGTCGACACCATCACCGGGATCGCCGAGCAGACCAACCTGCTGGCGCTCAACGCCGCCATCGAGGCGGCGCGCGCGGGCGAGCACGGCCGCGGCTTCGCCGTCGTCGCCGAGGAGGTGCGCAAGCTCGCCGAGGAGTCGCGGGCGGCCGCCGGTTCGATCGCCGCGCTCGTCGCGGCCATCCAGGCCGATACGCGCAACACCGTCGACGTCGTCGAGGACGGCGCCCGCCGCGCCGACGAGAGCGCCGCCACCGTCGAGCGCGCGCGAGAGGCCTTCGAGGCGATCGGCGCCGCCGTCGACGGCATGGTCGCGCGCACCGCCGACATCGTCGCCGCCGTCGGCCAGGCCGCCGACGGCTCGTCGCGCGTGCAGCGCGACATCGGCGAGGTGGCCTCGGTCGCCCAGCAGACGTCGTCCTCCACCGAGCACGTCTCGGCCACCACCCAGCAGACGAGCGCCGCCACGCAGCAGATCGCCGCCGCCGCGCAGGAGCTGTCCGCGCGCGCGGGCGAGCTCGAGCTGCTCGTGGGGCGCTTCACGCTCGCCGCATAGGCGGCGAACGTCCGCGATGTAACAACAGGGTTGTGACGTCACGGACGTTCGCGGCCTGCGCGGGGAGGTGTACCGTCGGCGCGTGGCACGCAGCTCGCCGCTGAACCCGCATCCCGCCTCGCCGGCCGAGTTGCAGGAGCGCATACGCGCCGAACGCGACGGCCTGCCGTTCCTGCTGCTGCGCGACGGCGCGGGCACCCAGCGGATCGTGCGCCTGGCCGCGGCCGGCGACCGGCTGACCATCGGCCGCGGCGAGGGCGTCGACCTCGCGCTCGACTGGGACGACCGCGTCTCGCGCGCGCACGCCGAGCTCGAGCGCGTGGGCGACAGCTGGGCGCTCGTCGACGACGGCCTGTCGCGCAACGGCTCGTTCGTCAACGGCAAGCGCGTGCGCGGCCGGCGCCGGCTCGAGGACGCCGACGAGCTGCGGCTGGGCGGCACGCGCCTGGTTTTCCGGGCGCCGAGCCGCGGCCGCGAAGCGGCGACCACGCGGGTCTCGCACGGCGTGGCGGCCCTGGTCACCGTCTCCGAGGCCCAGCGGCGGGTGCTCGTCGCGCTGTGCCGCCCGTTCGCCGAAGGCGACCCGTGGGCGCGGCCGGCGACCAACAAGCAGATCGCCGCCGAGCTGTTCCTGACCGTCCAGGCGGTCAAGACCCACCTGCGCGCGCTGTTCGGGCGCTTCGGCCTGGAGGACCTCGGCCAGAACGAGAAGCGCCTGCGCCTGGCCGAGCTGGCGCTGCAGGCCGAGTTGGTCACCGCGGCCGACCTACAGGGTCAGTCGAACCAGCCCTTGGGTGCCTAGCGGGGCGCCGCGGCGCGCGGCAAGCTGCGTTGCAGCAAGGACGCCAAGCAGTGAGGGGGTCTGGCCGCAGATACGTCCCCCGGGGGTGGGGCCCCGGGGGACGTGGCCTTGCGGGTGTTGGGGACGGCTCGCGACGCCCCGCGGGCGCCCGGTACGCGCTACACTCGTTTGCTGACTCGCCCGGGGCGGGTCTTTCCTTTGTCCCGGGCCGCGTCGGCCGACCAACCTCCTCTACCACGGAGCTGCCAGATGGCCCGCGGAGACGTGCGCATCGCTGTCACCCTCGCTTGCGAGGAGTGCAAGCGGCGCAACTACCAGACCAACAAGTCCAAGCGCAACAATCCTGATCGCATCACCCTGCGCAAGTACTGCAGGTGGTGCCGCCAGCACACCAGCCATCGGGAGACCCGCTGACGCGGATGAACGGCCGTGGCCCGTGATCGACAGCGAGCCAAGCAGCGCAAGGCGCGACGGGCGCAGAACCCCGGTCCCGCGCCTTCGAAGCTGAACCGCGCCGACCTGCCCGG
The DNA here is from genome assembly GCA_036555665.1 of Solirubrobacteraceae bacterium. GTDB lineage: Bacteria > Actinomycetota > Thermoleophilia > Solirubrobacterales > Solirubrobacteraceae > JAOPZW01. The sequence goes on from DATBKW010000390.1 coordinate 1,886, forward strand.
CGAGCTCGAGCACGCCTCGGGCGAGGTCGACGAGTTCGAGGCCGCGCTGATCAGCGGCGCCGACGGCGAGCCCGCCGACGCGTTCGGCGAGGAGGAGGACCCCGAGGCCGCGCGCCGCGCGTTCGGCGAGGAGAACGTCGAGGCCACGCCGGAGGAACTCGACGACGAGGCGTTCGACGAGCTCGAGGACGAGGTCGATGACGCTACCCTGGAGGAGCAGGCCGTGGAAGCCGGGCCGCCCGCCCGCCGCGAGGCCGCCACTCCCGGCGCCCCGACGCGCAAGGGGGCGGGCCGCTTCGTCGGGTTCCTGCGAGCGTCCTGGGCCGAGCTGCAGCGCGTGCAGTGGCCCGACCGTCGTCAGGTCGCGCAGGCGACCGGCGTGGTCATCGGTTTCGTCATCATCGCCGGCATGTACCTGGGCGTCGCCGACTGGGTCGCCAAGCAGGTCGTCAACGCCATCATCTGAGCAGAAGGCTTTCCCCCGAATCCATGTATCGCTGGTACGTCGTCAACACCTATTCCGGGCACGAGAACAAGGTCAAGCAGAACCTCGAGCACCGCGTCGTCTCGCTGAACCAGAAGCGCGCCGTGCGCCAGGTCGTCGTCCCCACCGAGACGGTGACCGAGATGAAGGACAACCAGAAGGTGCCCGTCGAGAAGCGCACGATGCCCGGCTACGTGCTGGTGAACATGGAGCTCAACGACGACTCCTGGCAGCTCGTGAAGGGCACGCCCGGGGTCACCGGCTTCGTCGGCGCCTCCAACGAGCCGGTGCCGCTGACCCAGCCCGAGGTCGACCGCCTGCTGCACCGCGAGGTCGCGCAGAAGGTCGCCACCAAGGCCCAGTTCTCGATCGGCGAGTCGGTCAAGGTCGTGTCCGGCCCGCTCTCGGATTTCTCGGGCGAGATCTCCGAGATCAACCAGGACGCGCAGAAGCTCAAGGTGCTTGTGTCAATCTTCGGCCGCGAGACGCCGGTCGAGGTCGGTTTCGACCAGGTGAAGAAGATCTAGCTCGATGGCAAAGAAAGTCCTCACAGAGATCAAGCTGCAGGCGGTCGGCGGGCAGGCCTCGCCGGCCCCGCCGGTCGGCCCTGCCCTGGGCCAGCACGGCATCAACATCATGGAGTTCTGCAAGGCGTTCAACGCGCAGACGCAGGGCGACGCCGGCACGGTCATCCCGGTCGTGATCACGGTCTACGAGGACCGCTCGTTCACCTTCATCACCAAGACGCCGCCGGCCGCGGTGCTCATCAAGCAGGCCGCGAACGTCGAGAAAGGCTCGGGCGAGCCGCACCGCGACAAGGTCGGGCGCATCACCCAGGCCCAGCTGCGCGAGATCGCCGAGAAGAAGCTGCCCGACCTCAACGCCCACGACGTCGACCAGGCGGCCAAGATCATCGCGGGCACTGCCCGCTCGATGGGCGTGGAGGTGGTGTGACGATGGCCAAGCACGGACGCACGTTCGTCGAGGCGCGCACCAAGGTCGATCGCGAGCACGAGTACACGCCGGGCGAGGCGGTCGGCCTCGTCAAGGAGCTCAAGCGCGCGAAGTTCGACGAGTCCGTCGAGATCCACGTGCGCACCGGGCTGAACGTCCGCCACGCCGACGAGCAGCTGCGCGGCACCATCGCGCTGCCCAACGGCCTGGGCAAGAGCGTCTCGGTCGCCGTCTTCGCCAAGGGCGACAAGGCGCGCGAGGCCGAGGAGGCCGGGGCCGACGTCGTCGGCGCCGAGGACCTCGCCGAGCGCATCGAGGGCGGCTTCACCGACTTCGACGTCGCGATCGCAACGCCCGACCTGATGCCCGTCGTCGGCCGCCTCGGCCGGATCCTCGGCCCCCAGGGCAAGATGCCCAACCCGAAGGTCGGCACCGTGACGATGGACGTCGCCAAGGCCGTCGAGGAGTCCAAGGCCGGCAAGATCGAGTACCGCACCGATCGCACCGCGATCGTCCACCTGACGATCGGCAAGACGTCGTTCGACGAGCGCGCGCTGCTCGAGAACTACGCCGCCGTCATCGACGAGCTCATCCGCGCCAAGCCGTCGGCGGCCAAGGGCAAGTACATCCGCTCGATCACCATGGCCTCGACCATGGGGCCGGGCGTGAAGGTCGACCCGACCCGCACCCGTGACATCCTCGAGGAGGCTGCTCCGGCCGCGGCCTGACGCAGACTCCATCGAGCCACCAAAGACCCCCGGCAGCGCGCCCATGACGGCGCGTGGAAGCCCGGGCTAGGAGGCCCATGAACCGAGAACAGAAAGCCGCGGCGGTCGCCGAGATCGCCGATTCCATCAAGGGCGCCGAGGCCGTCTTCGCCGTCGACTTCCGCGGCATCTCCGTGCCGCAGGCGGCCGACCTGCGCACGCGCCTGCGCGAGGCCGACGCCGTCTTTCGCGTCGTCAAGAACTCGCTCACCGAGCGCGCGGCCGACGCGGCGGGCGCCGACAGCCTGAAGGCGCTGCTCGAGGGCCCGACGGCGCTGACCTTCGTGCACGGCGACGCCGCCCTTGCCGCCAAGGCGCTGCAGGGCTTCCGGCGCGAGACCGACCTGCTCGAGTTCAAGGGCGGGCTGCTCGGCTCCGAGACGCTCGATCCCGAGCAGATCCTCGCGATCGCCCGGCTCCCCGCACGCGACGTCCTGTACGGCCAGCTCGTCGGCCTCGCGGCATCGCCCATCACGGGCCTGGTCCGCGGCCTGAACGCGCTGATCGCCGGCCTCGCCATCCAGCTCGGCCAGATCGTCGAGAAGAAGGAGAGCGGCGAGATCCCGGCGGGCGAGCCGCCCGCGGCGGCTGCCGAAGCCGAGGCGCCGGCCGAGGAGGCGGCCGAGCCCGCTCCGGCCGGGCCCGAAGCGGAGGCGCCGGCCGAAGAGGCGGCCGAGGCCGCTCCGGCCGAGCCCGAAGCGGACGGCGCCGCGAGCGATGCCGCTGCGGCCGAGGTGCCGACCGACGCACCGGCCGCTGAGGCTGCCGACGAGCCGGCCGCTGAGGCCGACGACACCACGACTGACACCACTGACACCCCGGAGGAGTAACCATGGCTACCAGCACTGCTGAATGGATCGAGGAGCTCAAGAGCATCTCCGTGCTCGAGCTCAGCGAGCGCATCAAGGCGCTCGAGGAGGAGTTCGGCGTCTCGGCGACCGCCGTCGCCGCCGCCGCGCCCGCCGCCGCCGCCGCCGGTGACGGCGCCGCCGCCGCGGAGGAGGAGTCGAGCACCGTCGACGTCGTCCTCACAGGGGCCGGCGACAAGAAGATCCAGGTCATCAAGGTCGTCCGCGCCGCGACGGGCCTTGGCCTCAAGGAGGCCAAGGCGCTCGTCGACGAGGCTCCCAAGCCCGTCCGCGAGGGCATCGAGCGCGACGAGGCCGACAAGCTCAAGTCCGAGCTCGAGGAGGCCGGCGCGAGCGTCGAGCTCAAGTAGCGCGCAAGCGCGACACCACGCCGTGACGAGGGGCGCCCGGCGAGGCGCCCCTCGCGTTGAACCGTTGTTCGATGACGAACATCGACCCCTCGCGGCCGTTCGTCGCCCGGTATGTACCGCTCGTAGCAGCAGTCGTACACGGGGGGAGTGTTCGTGCTTCGAGACAGCGGCGCCGAGGCGTCGGCGATGGTCTGGCTTCGGATCGGTGTCGCGGGGCTCGCGGTATGCCTGGCGACCTGCGCGGCGGCGGTGCCTGCGCTTGCCGACGGCAAGCCCAAGCCGAACCCGGAGGAGCTCTGGCGCGCGTATCCGCTCGAGCCGCAGCCGACCACCACCGCCCGGACTACGACACCGGCTCCCACACCGCCGCCCGAGCCGGCGTCGTCGCCGGCCCCGTCCGTGGGCAACGCTCCAAGCGGCGACCCGGCGTGGGTTCCGATCGCCGCGCTCGCCGCCGGCTCCGTGCTGCTCGTGGCGGCAGCGATCGCCCTGCGCCGCAGGCGCCGCACGGCGGTCGCCGCACAGCCGGTGGCGGTCCTCCCGCCGCCTGACACACCCCGCGCCGCGATGCCCGCGATGCCCGCGCTGCCCGCGCTGCCCGCGCCGCGCGCGGCGCCCGCAGCGGCCGCGCCCATTGCGCGCGCGGCCAAACGCGCCGAGCCGACTGCAGCGAGCGCCAATGGCCGGTCCGCGGCCGCGGCCAGGGCGGCGGCCGCGCGCAGGATGCCGGTGTGCCAGGTTCGCTGGAGCAGCGACGGCTGGTTCTACGCCGTCACGACCGGTCGCGACGGGCTCGAGCAGATGGTCGCGAGCTCGCCGCCGGTCGGGTGGCGTGGGCCCGGGCCCCCGGAGGACACGCCCGAGACACGGTGGGCGATCCAACAGCTCGCACGGGACCTTCTCGAAGGGGACTGGCGGCCGCTGCGCACCAAGGGCATCGACTTCGACGAGCGGCGCTGGTACGCCCGGCGCTTCCGCCGACCGACCGAGGAGGAGGTCGAGGCCGGGCGCACGCCGCTCACGATCCGCTGACGGTCGAAAAAGCTGAACGAAAGCTCCCGCGTGTATCTCACGGCCGCGTGCCCGGCTCCAGCCAGGCATGAAAGCCCGCGTTGGCCGCCGCCTCGTCGTCTCGGTTCTGCTGACCATGAGCTTCGCGCTGATGACGACGGCTGCGCGCGCCGCGGACACCACGCTGCAGGTCGTGTCGGTCGGCTTCGGCCACGTCAAGGTCGATCCGGCCCCGAAGTCGTCGGTGCGTTCCGATGGCAACCAGGAGGAATGCCCGGAGCCGATCTCGATCGTGACCGGCAGCAGGACCGAGATGCAGGCCAGCTCCTGCAGGCTGACCTACGACGCGGGCACCCAGGTGACGCTGACGGCAACCGGCGGCGACGAGGACGGCGATGGTCCGCTGACGTCGTTTCGCCGGTGGAGCGACGACCGCTGCGCGGCGGGCAATCAGTGCACGCTGACGCTGGGAGCGACGCCCGAGTCCATCTCGGCGCTGTTCAGCCCGCAGCGGGTGTCGGTGGTCCTGTCCGACGCGGGAGCGGTGACGAGCACACCGACCGGACTGACCACCTTCCTGGGGTCGGACTGCGTCTCGCCGGTGGACGGGGCGGAGGATTGCGCGGGCGACTTCGATGTCGACCTGCCCGCGCCGGTCGCCCTGACCGCCTCCGGCGCGCAGCCGCGGTGGCTGGACCCGACGCCGGGGGGCCCGGTGCTCTGCGACACGATCACCGCAGGCGGCACGACGTGCAATCTCGCCCCGCTCTGGCCGCGCTGGGGGTCTGTCGGCTTCAACGGCGTCGAACCCCTGCCCGCGATCCCGCCCAAGATCTCGGTGCTCTTCCACGTCCGCAAGACCGGCGGGGGATCCGGCACCGTGCGCGGCGACCTCCTGGACTGCGGCAGCGAATGCACGGCGGACCAAACATTCGGGGACGCACAATCCCTCCAGGCCGCGCCGGACCCGGGGTCGCGCTTCGCCGGCTGGCGCGGTGCGTGCGGCAGCGCGCCCAGCTGCCGGCTCGCCGTCGGCCCGGTCACCGCGGTCACGGCGGTGTTCGAGCACGTCGCCTCCCAGAACGGGCCGGTCAACGGCCCGACCCCGACCCCGACCCCGTCGCTGCGCAAGTCACGCCTCGTCAAGCTCAACGTCCGCGGGCACGGACGCAAGCGCGCGATCCTGATGCGCGTCGAGCTCGGCGGGCCTTCGACCGTGCGCGCGCGGCTGCTGCGCGGGCGCCGCCTGGTGACGGCGCGCCGGTGGCAGCTGAAGGCGGGGTCGTATCTGCTGCGGATGAAGGTGCCCGCCCGCGTGCGCCCGGGCAGGTACCGCGTCGCTCTGACCGTCGGCGGCGGCGGCCAGAAGCAGCAGATCATGCGTCCTGTACGTCTGCGTAGGTGAGCACGCAGGCGTACAGGACGCTCCGGGGGCGCTTGCGAGTCCTGCCGCGGGTGGGGCGCGGGATCGCAAGCGCCGTCGGCCTTGCCGCGACGGTCATCGGGATCGTCTTCGTCCTGTGGCCGTCGCTGAAGCCCGACCCGCCGCCGGTGGATCGCGGCGCCAGCCTCAGCCACGCGCAGGTCGATCCCGGGCTGACGTTCGGCCAGTACCTGGACCGCATCGAGCAGAGTCGCAGGCCTTACGGCGCCGACGTCCTCGCCCGGCGCGGCGCCTTCGTCGAGTTCGACTTCTCGGTCCGCGGCTACAAGGACAAGCGCCTACCGCTGCGCTGGCAGCTGCTCGACGCGCGCAGCGGCGCGCAGCTCGGCCACTCCAGCGACCTGCGCGTCAAGCCCGACGTCAACACCGACGCGGGCAGCTGGAACGTCTGGATCCCGCTCCCGCCCGCCGCGCATCGCGTGTACGTGCAGATCCAGCTCTACAACGACGCGGGGACGGTCCCCATCGGCCGCGTCCGCACGCCAGAGTTCAGCCGCGCCGGTTGACCTGCGCATCGTAAGGAGCCTACGGTCGCCCGATCAGGGCTTTCGTCCACGTCGGCCGCTGGTTCGCGACGGTTCGTGCCGGGGTGCTTGGCATCGCCTCGCGCGCGGCAGCGCACACCCCGCCGGTGACCGAATACACCGGCGGTGTTGCGCCGGGGTTCTCCGCGGGATAACCGTGCTCGCCGCGGCGCTCGTCGTCCTCGGCGCCGCGGCGCTGTTGCTTGCCCTGCTGTGGGCGCTGCAGCGACGCCTGATCTACCTGCCGTTTCCCGCGGACGTGCCGCCCGTCGCGGCCGTCCTCCCGGGCGCGCGAGAGGTCGTGCTTCGCACGGACGACGGTCTGCGCCTGGGCGCGTGGTTCCTGGAGCCCCGCGACGCCGCGGCCGCGGTGCTGGTGGCACCCGGCAACGCCGGCAACCGCTCCCTGCGCGCGCCGCTCGCCGCCGCGCTCGCGCGCCGAGGGGTCGCCGTGTTGCTCTTCGACTACCGCGGCTACGGCGGCAATCGCGGCCGTCCGACACAGGCCGGCCTGGCACGCGACGTGCGTGCCGCGCGGCGCTTCCTGCTCGACGAGGCCGACTTCGCGCGCGAGCGCATCCTCTACTACGGCGAGAGCCTCGGCTCGGCGGTCGTCACCGAGCTTGCGACGACCCACCCGCCCGCCGCGCTCGTCCTGCGTTCGCCGTTCACCGACCTTGCCTCGGTCGGGCGGGTCCACTACCCGTTCTTGCCCGTGAGGCTGCTGCTGCGCGATCGCTTCCCGCTCGCCGAGCAGATCGCCGGCGTCGCCGTGCCCACGACGGTGGTGTACGGCGAGGACGACGGCATCGTTCCGCCCGCACAGAGCCGCGCCGTGGCGGCCGCGGCCGCCGGGCCGGCGCGCCTGGTGGAGGTCGCGGGCGCCGACCACAACGACCGCGCGCTGCTCGACGGCCCGGAGCTCGTCGATGCGGTGATCGATCTCGCCGTACGCGGTCGCCCGTCCACCGGATCCACGAGCGCCTGAGCACGGCCCGGCCGCCGGGGTGGCGCGACAGGCCGCCGGGCGCTACCCTTCCGCCGTCGACCAATAGTCGTAGCCGCCCAACCGACCGGCGCCGCGCCACATACGCGGCAGCCGCGGGCGGGGTCCGTGAGCGTCGACCGCCCCGCGGAGGGGGTTCTGCCCCCGCCTGCGGAGGCATCATCTTGCTGTGCTATCTTGGACGGTCGCGCTCTCTCTCTGCTGGGCGCCCTCCGCCGCTTTGCCCGCCTTCGACCCCCCGAGGAGTCGCTGTCTTGCCCCGAGTTGACGCTCCCAGGACGCGCCGTAGCTTCGCGCGCCTGAACAAGGTCCTCGACGTCCCCAACCTCATAGACATCCAGCGCAAGTCGTTCGACTGGCTCGTCGAGCCAGAGGCCGGCGGTCTGCGCGAGACGATCGACGACATCTCGCCGATCGAGGACTACACGGGTCACCTTGCCGTGAACTTCGG
>DATBKW010000391.1:0-6524 GCA_036555665.1 Solirubrobacteraceae bacterium
CGGGGCGATCCGCAGCGGGTGCGCGGTGGCCGTGGGAGTCATCGCGCTGCTTGTCGCCGTCGGGTGCGGCGGCGGGGGTGGTGAGACCGCCGGTCGCACCGCCGCGCCCTCGCCCGAGCCCCAGGCCGCGACCGCCGCGGCACGGCACTTCCTGGACCGGTACGTCACCGCCGATGGTCGCGTCCAGCGTCTCGACCAGGGCGGAGACACGGTCGGCGAGGGCCAGGCCTACGGGATGCTGCTGGCGGCAGCGATCGGCGACGCGCCGCGCTTCGACGCCATCTGGGGGTGGACGAAGGCCAACCTGCAGCGCTCGGACGGGCTGATCTCGTTCCTGTGGAAGGACGGCCGCGTCCAGGACCCGCAGGCCGCGGCGGATGCCGACCTGGATGCCGCCCGCGCGCTGCTGGTCGGCGCCTGCCGCTTCGACCGGCCCGCGCTCCGCGCGGACGCCCTGGCGCTGGGAAAGGCCATCATGGCGCATGAGACCGCCTCGATCGACGGCGCCCCGCTGCTCACCGCGGGTCCGTGGGCCGTCAAGCCGCCGGTCACGGTGAACCCCAGCTACTTCTCGCCCGCCGCATTCGCGGCCCTGGGCGCCGCGTCGGGCGACGGCCGGTGGGGGCGCCTGGCCCAGAGCGCGCGGTCCGTCACTTCGACGCTGATGACGCCGCCGTCGCGGCTGCCGCCGGATTGGGCGCAGATCCGGGGCGGCAAGCCCGTGCCGATCGGCACGCCCGACCAACCGGATTCGCGTCCGCAGTTCGGCTTCGATGCCGCGCGCGTGCTCGTCCGGTTCGCCGAGGATCCCGACCCGGCCGGCCGCCGGATCGCCGCCCGGGCATGGCCGGTCTTCGAGGGCGCCACGCCCGCCGACGTGCCGGTCGAGCACGACCTGTCCGGCCGCCCGAGTGGCGGCACCCGCCATCCGATGGCGCTCGTGGCGGCGGCGGGGGCGGCCTATGCCGCCGGCCAGGCCGGCGCCGGGGGGAAACTGCTCGACGCGGCTGAGGCGCTCGATCGCCGTTCGCCCACGTACTACGGCGCCGCGTGGGTGGCCCTGGGCCGGATGATGCTCACCACGCGGCAGTTGGCGGCGTGCTCGTGAGGGCTCAGAGCTCCTCGCCGACGGCCTCGAGCACGCCCTCGCGGAAGATGGCCGCCGTGGGTCGGGCGTCCGGGGTCTTGGCCAGCGCGTGGAGGATCACCGCCTCCAACGCCTCGGGCACGTCGGGCCGCTCCTGGCGCACCGACGGCGGATCGGCATTGACCTGGGCCCACATCTTGGCCACCCCACCGCTCTCGCCCGCAAACGGAGGAGCGCCGGTGAGCATCTCGAACAGCACGCATCCGAGCGCGTAGACGTCGCCCCGCGCGTCGGGATCGTGGCCCTCGATCTGCTCGGGCGCCACGTAGTCGACGGTCCCCAGCAGGTGTGCGCCGATCGTCAGCCCCGACGCCGACTCGGCGCGCTTGGTCAAGCCGAAGTCGGTGAGGTAGACGTGGTCGTCGGACGCCACGATCAGATTGGATGGCTTGACGTCGCGGTGCACGAGCCCCTTCTCGTGGGCCACCTCGAGCGCCGCGGCGACCTGCGCGGCGATCCTCGCTGCCCTCGCCGGGTCGAGTGGGCCGTCGCGGCGGATGAGCGTGCCGAGCTCGGTGCCGTCCACCCACCGCATGACGACGTAGACGGTTCCGTCCTCCTCGCCGGCCTCGTACAGCGGAACGATGTTGGGGTGGTCGAGCGCGGCCAGCGCCCTGGCCTCCCGGCGCAGACGCTCGCGGACGACCGGCTCGCGCGCCACCTCGGGCTCGACGAGCTTGAGGGCGACGGGCCGGTCGAGCCGCAGCTGGCGGGCCCGGTAGAGGATGCCGATCCCACCCGAGCCGACGACGCGCTCGACCTCGTAGCCGGCGATGGTGGAGCCGGGAGCGAGCACTGCTTAGAGATCGCGCTCGGAGATCACGCCGCTGTAGAACGCGCGCTCGACGAGGCGAATCCGCTTCTCGTTCTGCGGCAGGTGCTCGACGCCGAACTTCGCGAACAGCACCCTCAGGTGGGTCTTGACGGCGTCGACGGACAGGAACAGCTCCTCGGCGATCTGATGGTTGGTGGCCGGGCTGGCGAACGAGCTTCGGTGCTTGTAGGGACGGCACAGCGCCACCAGCACGCGGCGTTGCGACGTCGAGAGCTCCACGGCGGTCGGAACGTCGCGCGCGACCGCCGTTCCCGCCTCCTTCTCGACCTGCGACGTCCGGAAGGTCATCGTGGTGGCGCCGAAGCGCAAGGTGTCGCCGTCGACCAGGCGGCGCCGGCCGTTCAGGCGCTCGCCGTTGACGAACGTGCCGTTGCTCGACAGGCCGTCGTCGACGAGCGTCCAGTCCTCCTCGACCCGCTCGAACTTGGCGTGCAGACGGGAGACCTCTTCGTCCCAGTCGAGCACGACGTCCGAGGACTGGCGACGGCCGACCGAGAGCTCCGTCTTGTCGCGCGGGAGGAAGAAGAGCTGCTGCGAGTTGTCGCCGCCTCTGTACAGCAGGAACGGCCGCCCCTCCTCCTCGGCCGCCATTCGAGCCCTCAACTCGGTGATGGAGCGGGTGCCACCAGCTGGAGGATGCGCGGACACGAGCCCCATTATCGGGGCGGACCGTACCGGCGTCGAGCCTGCGGCATGCTGCTGCCTGGCGCGCGCGACCACGAATGGCGTACGGTTCGCGCGATGGCCGGCGAGCAGCTGCGGGTCACGGAGGGCAACGCGCGCGGCGAAGGCCTGACGGTGGAGACCGAGCTGCTGCTCGGGCGCGCGATGGGCGTGGAGGGCAGGCTGGGCGACGATCCGGTGCTCTCGCGCCGTCATGCGCGCCTCGCCCGCGACGCCGAGGGCCGGCTCACGATCGAGGATCTCGGATCGGCGAACGGGACGTTCGTCAACGGCGAGCGCGTCGAGTTCGTCCGAACGCTCGAGGTGGGAGACCTCGTCAGCGTGGGCGAGACGGTCTTGGAGGTCACGGAGGAGGAGCCCGCCTCCGCCCCGGCCGTCGAGTCGACCGAAGAGCTGCTGATCACTGACGGACCATTCGAGGGTCGCCGCCTCGCCGCCGATGGATTGGTCCTCGGGCGCTCAGTGGCGGGAGCGGGCGGGATGCCGGACGACCCGGAGCTGTCGCGCCGTCACGCGCGCGTCGCGCGCGACGCCGAGGGCCGGCTCACGATCGAGGATCTCGGCTCGGCCAACGGAACGTTCGTCAACGGCGAGCGGGTGCACGGGCCCGAGGTCCTGAACGTCGGCGATGTCGTGCGCGTCGGCTTGACCACCCTGCACGTCGTCGAGGCCGAGCCGGCGCCGGTGCGGCGCGCCGAGGGTGCCCGCCTGGCGGCCGTCGCCGATCTGGCCACCCGCGGCCGAGTCTGGATCCTGGGCGCCGCCCTCGTCCTGACCGTGGCCGGCGTGGTCTTCGGCGCCGGCCTCCCCGGGCGCCTGGCGGCCGGCGATGACTTCGCCGACTCGTCGTCGCCGAGCGCCGGCGGCGAGCGCGCGCTGGCCGGGGCAGCGGGCGGCATCGATCCCGGCCCCGACGTGGTCGCCGTCGTGCGGGCGAGCGATGGACGGATCGGCTCGCCGGCCCTGGACGCAGCGGGCGATGCCGAGCTGGCGCGCTCGGCTCGGTCGCCTGGCGCCCAGAGGACGGTCGAGCGCGTCGCACGAGTCATTCGCGCCGACCCCAACATCGGCCGGGTCCTCACGTACTACCAGGGGGCCCCCGCGCCCTTCGTCTCCAAGGACCGGAGGGCCACGTACGTCCTGGGCTTCCTGAGACCGGGCACGGACGCGCGGGCGACCGCGAAGCGGCTCAGGCCGCAGCTCTCGTTCCTGACCGGCGTGAGCCTGGGCGGAGGCACGCTGGTCCGCGAGGCCGTGGCCAGGGGGACGGGGCACGGGCTTGCCGTCGGGCTGGCGATCGCCTTCCCCTTGGTCTACCTGCTGTCGCTCGCGGTGCTGCGCGGCTTCGTCGCGGCGCTCGTGCCGCTGCTCGTGGGCGTGGCCTCGGTCTTCGTGACGCTGCTCGCGCTGCGGCTGGTCGACTCGGCGTCGGCGCTGTCGAGCTTCACCCTCAACCTCGTGATCGCTCTGGGCCTCGGGTTGGCCGCCGTCTATAGCCTGCTCCTCGTCACCCGGTATCGGGAACAGGCAGGTTCCGATGCGCGCCCGGTGGCATTGCGACAGACGCTCCAGACCATGGGGCGCACCGTCCTGTTCAGCACCGCCACGGTCGCGGTGGCGCTGCTCACCCTGGTGATCTTCCCCCAGCGGGTGCTCGACTCGACGGGGCTCGGCGGCGCGATCTCCGCGCTGATCGCGGGGGCGGCCGCCCTGGTCGTCGTGCCCGCCCTGCTCGCGGCCCTGGGCGAGCGCGTCGACGCGATCGCCCCGCCGACATGGCAGCGAGGGAGGGAGGAAACCGCCGCGGGCGAGCGTTCAGGCCGCTGGTATCGGCTCTCGGAGTGGGTCGTGCGCCGCAAGGTTCTCGTGGTCTGCGCGTGCGGCGCGGTGCTGCTCGCCATCGGGCTGCCAGCCCTGGGACTCAAGTCCACCGGCGTGGACGCGCGCGTGCTGTCGGAGAGCTCGGACCCGCGGCAGGTCGCGAACGCATTGCAGCGGGAGTTCGCCGCAGATCCAACCGCGACCATCAGGCTGTCGGTTGCCGCGCCGCCGACGGCGACGTCGCGGCTCGGGGCCTACGCCGACCAGCTCCGGCGTCTGCCCGACGTCGCAGCGGTCGGCACCCCGACGCGCCTGGACCGTCGCACGTGGCAGATCGACGTCCAGCCGGCACGCCGCGCGTTCGACAAGGGCACTCGCGACCTTGTCGACCGGATTCGCGGTGCGCCCGCCCCGTTCCCGGTCGCGGTCACCGGGGAGGCCGCAGCCTTCGTCGACGGGCAGGACGTCCTGGCCAGCCGGCTGCCGCTGGTCCTGGCGCTGCTCGTACTCGGCACCGGGGTGATCCTGTTCGCGATGACCCGCTCGGTGATCCTCCCGATCGTGGCCGTCCTCATCAATCTCCTGGTGCTGAGCGCCGCGTTCGGCCTCGTGGTGCTGATCTTCAACCCCCTCTACTCGACCCAGGCGACCCTTCTGCTGGCGGTCGCGTTCGCGCTCTCGACCGCGCTGTCGTTGTTCGTGGTCGCCTACGTCAAGGAAGCGCGCGACGCCGGCGCCCGCGGCGGTGAGGCGGTCGCGCTCGGGCTCGAGCGCGGAGCAGGGATTCTCACGGCGGCCGCGCTGCTGCTCGCGGTCGCGGTCGGGGCCTTCGCGGTGTCGGCCATCGACTTCGTCGAGCTGCTCGTCGTCGGCTCCGTGCTCGCCGTGCTGATCCACACGACGTTCGCTCGGGGCCTGCTGGTGCCCGCGTTCTTCGGTCTTTTCGGCGAGCGCGAGTGGTGATGGCCGCGGATAGAGTGCGCCCATGAAGACGGTCGCCGCGTGAGGCACTCTACGCAAGCGGCGTCGCCTCCGCGCCCGGGCGCCGCGCTCCCGGGCTACCTGCCGATCGCCGAGCACGGGATCATCGGGGACCTGCATACGGCGGCACTCGTGGGCACCGACGGGACCATCGACTGGTACTGCTGCCCGCATTTCGACTCGCCGAGCGTGTTCGGGGCGATCCTGGACCGCCGGCGCGGCGGCTACTACCGCGTGGCCCCGGCGACCGAGAACTGGACGACGAAGCAGCTCTACTTCCCCGACACGAACGTCCTCATCACCCGCTTTCTGACCGAGGCCGGGGTGGGCGAGGTGCAGGACTTCATGCCGATCCACCAGACGCTCGGCCACGTCTACAGGCATCGGCTCATCCGGCGCGTCATCGGCGTTCGCGGGGAGCTGAAGTTCCGGATCGAGGTCGAGCCCCGCTTCGAGTACGGCCGCGATCCCCACGTCGTGCACTTTCACGAGAACGGGGTGGTGTTTCGCTCGCCGGGCATGTCCCTGGCGCTCGAGACGGCGACGCCGCTGACCGCCACCGAGGCGGGCGTGACGTGTGAGATCACGCTGCGTGCGGGCGAGAGCGCGACGTTCGTCCTCGAGCGGGTGCCCGAGGACTACACGCCGCAACCCTATTCGGAGGACGAGACGCACGAGGCGTTCGACCGCACCATCGAGTACTGGCGGCGGTGGCTCGCCACCTCGCGTTACCAGGGGCGCTGGCGCGAGATGGTGCACCGCTCCGCCCTCACCCTGAAGCTGCTCACCTTCCGACCCACGGGCGGGATCGTCGCGGCACCCACGACGAGCCTCCCGGAGCAACTCGGCGGCGGTCGCAACTGGGACTACCGCTACACGTGGATCCGCGACGCGGCGTTCTCGCTGTACGCGCTTCTGCGGCTCGGCTTCACCGAGGAGGCGGCGGCGTTCATGGACTGGCTGCGCGAGCGCTTCAGCGAGCGCCCTCCGGGCGGGCAGGGCCCGCTCCAGATCATGTACGGGCTCGACGGCCGCAACGAGTTGGCGGAGGAGGAG
>DATBKW010000392.1:0-6658 GCA_036555665.1 Solirubrobacteraceae bacterium
CATCAAGCCGCAGACGACGCTCATCCTCGGCTCCGACCAGCGCACGAAGGGCACGAAGGAGCCCGGGGCGAGCACATCGGGCCCCAGCCGCAGCGACTCGATCCTGCTCGTGCGCACGGGCGGCGGCCACAGCGCCAAGCTGTCGATCCCGCGCGACACGATCGTCGACATCCCCGGCCACGGCCGCGACAAGATCAACGCGGCCTACGCATACGGGGGCGCGGCGCTGACGGTGCAGACGGTCAAGCAGTTCCTCGGCATCCCGATCGACCACGTCTTCGAGGTCAACTTCGCGAACTTCCCCGACCTCATCGACTCGATGGGCGGCATCGACTACACGGGCGGCTGCGTCGTCTCGCGCATCAACGGCGGCTTCAAGAACGGCGGCTTCACGCTGCGCCTGCCCCGCGGCACGACGCGGATCAACGGCAAGCAGGCGCTTGCGCTGGTGCGCACGCGCAAGAACCTCTGCAACCCGCGCGAGAACGACCTGACCCGCGCGCGCCGTCAGCAGAAGGTCATCAGCTCGATGAAGTCGCGGGTGTTCAGCCCCGCCGGCTTCATCCGCCTGCCGTTCATCTCGTGGAACGCGCCGAAGACGCTGAAGACCGACATGCGCGGCCCGGCGCTGCTGGGGTACGCGATCGGCACGGCATTGAGCGGCTCGGCGACGACGCACGTGCTGCCGGTCACGCCGCAGCTCGGTGGCGGTACGGGCTTGGAGGTCTCCGACGCCGCCAAGCAGCGCGCGGTGCAGCGGTTCGAGAACGACTAGAGGGGGGCGAATCGCAAGCGATTGAACACTTGTGGTGGTTATGGCCACCACAAACGTTCAATCGGTCTGGCAGCTGGTCAGAAACCAGCATGGGGTCATCGCGCGGTGGCAGCTCGTGGCGCTTGGGTACAGCCGCGCGGCGATCAGGCAGCGCGTGGAGAGCGGACGGCTGCACGCGACTTGGCGCGGCGCTTACGCGGTTGGGCGGCCCGAGCTAACGCGCGAAGGACGCTGGATGGCGGCGGTGCTGGCGTGCGGGCCGGACGCGGCCCTCAGCCATGACAGCGCCGCCGCGCTGTGGGAGATCGCACCTCAGCGAGACGAGGAGATCCACCTCTCGGTGCCCAACCGAACCAACCCCCGCGCCGCGGGCTTACGAGTACACCGCCGCACCGCGCTCGAGGTCACGCGGCTGCGCGGCATCCCGGTGACGACCGTGACTACCACGCTCGTCGATCTCGCAGCTAGCGTCGGGCGCGGCGAGCTCGAAGCCGCCATCAACGAAGCCGACAAGCGCGACCTCGTCGACCCGGAACGCCTGCGCACAGCGCTGGAGAGCATGCCGCCCAGGCCGGGCCTCGCAAAGCTGCGCCAGACCCTCGACCGCCGCACCTTCACCCTGACCGACTCCGAGCTCGAGCGCCTCTTCCTGCCGCTGGCTCGGCGCGCGGGGCTGTCGAAGCCGCACACGCAGGAGAAGGTCAACGGCTTCCGGGTCGACTTCTACTGGCCGGACCTCGCGCTCGTCGTCGAGACCGACGGCCTGCGGTACCACCGCACGCCGGCGCAACAGGCCCAAGACCGCATCCGCGACCAGGCCCACATCGCCGCCGGCCTCACTCCGCTGCGCTTCACGCACGCGCAGGTCCGCTTCGAACCCCAGCACGTGCAGAGAACGCTGACAGCGGTCCGCACGCGGCTCGAAAGCTAAGCCGCGTCCTTGCCCTTCTTCGCCGCCGGCTTGGCGTCCGACGACGACGATGACGACTTCTCCGAAGCCTTCGACCCGGTCTTGTCCGCCCCGTCCTTCGCCGAGCGCTCGGCTTCGCGGTTGCGCCGCCGCGTCCCGTAGTCGGTGTTGTAGAAGCCCTTGCCCTTGAAGTGCACCGCCACGGGGTGGAAGACCCGCTGCACCGGCGCGTCGCACGTCGTGCAGCTCACCACCGGCTCGTCGGTCATCCTCTGCATGACCTCGAACGTGTGGCCCCGCTCGCAGCGGTACTCGTAGATGGGCATGGCACTCGCAGTATAGGAGTGCCAACCACCGTCGCCGGTGGCTGCACCGTACGATGCGGCGCATGGCCGATGACGTCGTGACCATGGACAAGATCGTCGCGCTGTGCAAGCGCCGCGGGCTGATCTTCCCCGCGTCCGAGATCTACGGCGGGATCGCCAACACCTACGACTACGGCCATTACGGCGTCCTGCTCAAGCGCAACGTCATCGACGCGTGGTGGCAGTCGATGATCGGCGATCGCCAGGACATCGTCGCGCTCGACTCGGCGATCATCCAGCACCCGCGCACGTGGGAGGCCAGCGGCCACCTCGCGGGCTTCACCGATCCGCTCGTCGACTGCAAGACGTGTGGCCTGCGCTTCCGCGCCGACCACCTGCAAGAGCTCGAGTGCGGCCGCAAGCCGTCGAAGCATCCCGGCGAGACGGCCGACTGCGACCTCACCGAGGCGCGCGCGTTCAACCTCATGTTCGAGACGACGATCGGCCCGGTGAAGGAGGCCGGCTCGACCGTCTACCTGCGCCCCGAGACCGCGCAGGGCATCTTCCTGGACTTCAAGACCGTCCTCGGCTTCGCGCGGCGCAAGCCGCCGTTCGGCATCGCTCAGGTCGGCAAGTCGTTCCGCAACGAGATCACGCCCGGCAACTTCGTCTTCCGCACGCTCGAGTTCGAGCAGATGGAGATGGAGTTCTTCGTCCCGCCCGACGAGGCCCAGCAGTGGCACGAGCACTGGCTCAAGGAGCGCGTGGACTGGTACGTGCGCCTGGGCATCCGCGCCGATCACCTGCGCCTGCGTCCCCACGACGCCGACGAGCTCAGCCACTACTCGAGCGCCACGAGCGACGTCGAGTACCTGTATCCGATCGGCTGGTCGGAGCTGGAGGGCATCGCCAACCGCGGCGACTTCGACCTCACCCAGCACGCCAAGTTCTCCGGCGAGAAGCTCGAGTACTTCGACACCGGGACAGGCGAGCGCTACGTCCCGCACGTCATCGAGCCGGCCGCGGGCGTCGGGCGCACCGTGCTCGCGGCGCTGTGCGACGCCTACGACGAGGAGGAGGTCGCGGGCGAACAGCGCACCGTGCTCAAGCTGCATCCGCGACTGTCGCCGATCAAGGTCGCGGTGCTGCCGCTCGTGCGCAAGGACGGCCAGCCCGAGTTGGCGCAGGAGACGTTCGAGCTGCTGCGCGGCCAGCTGCAGTCCGAGTACGACGAGGGCGGCTCGATCGGCAGGCGCTACCGCCGCCAGGACGAGATCGGCACGCCCTATTGCGTGACGATCGACCACCAGTCGCTCGAGGACCGCACGGTGACCGTCCGTGACCGCGACACGCTCGAGCAGGACCGGGTGGCCATCGACGAGCTGCCCGCGGTGCTGGGCGCGCGCCTCGCCTCGCCGTGGGAGTCGCCGAAGCTGGCGGCCGCCTGACGGACACCATGGCCGTCACCTCGCGGCGCGCGATCGCGCTGCCCACGGCGATCGGCGTCGGGCTGGGCGCGATGCTCGCGCTGCAGTCCTACATGAACGGCCGGCTTGGGCGATCGCTCGGGTCGGCCGAGGTGGCGGCCGCGCTGAACAACGCCGTCGGGCTCGTGGCCCTGGCCGCGGTCACGACGGCCATCGGCGCGATCCCGCGCGCGCTGCGCTCGCTGAATCGCGTGCGCGTCTGGCACGTGCTCGGCGGCCTTGGTGGCGCCATGTATGTCGTGGCGGGCGCGATCGGCGCGCCGGAGGTCGGCATCGCGCTGCTGAGCGTCGCGCTGGTCTGCGGGCAGACCGCCGGGAGCCTCATCGCCGACGGTGCCGGCCTCAGCCCGGCCGGGCGCCAGCCGGTGACGGCGGGGCGCGTCGCCGGCGTCGGGCTGACGATCGCGGCGGTCGTCGCCTCCGCGCTCGGCGCGCGGGCGAGCCTGCACGTCGGGATCCTCGTCTTCACCCTCGCCGCGGGCGTCGCGACCGCGCTGCAGCAGGCGGCCAACGGCCATCTGGCGCGCGACACCGGCGAGCCGCTGTTCGCCGGGACGGTGAACTTCGCCGTGGGCTTTCTCGCGCTGCTCGTCGTCGCGCAGATCGCCGACGGCATCTCGGCGCCGCACGGATGGTCGGCGCCGCCGCTGGAGTATCTCGGCGGCCTGCTTGGCGCGACGATCGCCACGACGATGGCGGTGATCGTCTCCCGCCTCGGCGTCCTGCGGCTGATCCTCGCGATGACCGCCGGGCAGGCGGTCGGCGGGCTCGTGCTCGATCTCATCGCTCCCGCCCGCGGCGAGATCGTGACCGCGGGGACCGTCGCCGGAGTGGCGCTCGCGTTCGCGGCGGTGCTCGTCAGCGGCTGGCACGCACCGCGAACCTGAACGGTCGGGGGGTTGCGTCCCTACGCCGCGTAGGGAAGGGTTGCGCGCCGATGCGACGGTCCGGCCTTCTCGTGCTGCTGCTCGCGGCGATCCTCGCCGCGCTCGTGGTGCCCGCGCTCGCGCGCGACGGCGGCCCCGGTCCGGACCGCATCAGCGGCGGAGGCGGCGCCGACAGCATCAGCGGCGGCGGCGGCAACGACACGATCCGCGGCCAGGGCGGCGCCGATCGCCTCAACGGCGACCGCGGCAACGACACGATCTTCGGGGGCGCCGGCGCCGACGCGATCGACGGCGGCGACGGCGACGACCAGCTCCACGGCGGGCCGGGCGGCGACAAGATCGTCGAGGCCGCCTTCGGCGACGACACGATCTACGGCGACGACGGCGACGACACGATCAAGGCCAACAACGGCAACGACACGATCTACGGCGGTCGCGGCGACGACGTGATCTCCGGCGGATCGGGCCTTGACGACGTCGACTGCGGCCCCGGCCACGACGTCCTCTTTTACAACCTGCAGAGCGACATCGGGCGTGCGGTCAACTGCGAGGAGGCCCGCGAGGAGGGCGACATCGCGCAGCGGTTGTGCGAGCCGCGCGGCGGGGCGCGGGCGGCGGGCGAGCAGCCGCGCGGGGCGCGGGCGGCCTCGGACGACCAGCGCGAGCCGCCGCCCGGCACCGAGAAGCCGACGCGCCCCGGGGACGCGACCTCGCCGAGCACCGAGCCCGGGCGGCAGGGGACCGACGGCGACGAGCAGGTCCGCGGCGACAGCGGCGACGACCTCTGCGAGGGGCGCGGCGGCGACGACGTCCTCGAGGGCGCCGGCGGCAACGACAAGCTGATCGGCGGCCCGGGCGACGACAAGCTGTTCGGGCGCTTCGGCAACGACGAGGAGATCGGCGGCGACGGCGCGGACGTCCTCGAGGGCGGACGCGGCAACGACAGGCTCGACGGCGGCGCCGGCGACGACACCCTGTTCGGCGGCTATGGCAAGGACCGTCTTAGCGGCGGCCCCGGCAACGACCGCCTCGAGCCCGGCTTCGGCTCGCGCGGCGAATTCGTCAACTGCGGCCCCGGCCGCGACACCGTCGTGCTCGGCCCCGGCGACAAGTCGATCAACTGCGAGATCCGCAAGTAGCCGGCATCGCGCCCGCGCTGGTCATTCGCGCGCGAACTGGATCGCGCCCGCCACGATCCCGCTCGGGTCTTCGAAGAAGATGAGGTCGCCGACGCCGGGGATCGTGGCGCGCTCCATCACGATGCGCCCGCCGTTGGCGACGACGGCCGCCGCGACGGCGTCGACGTCCTCGACCGCGACCGTGCACTCGAACCCCGTCATGCGCACGCCGCCGAGGTCGCGGCGCTGCTGCAGCGCGACGATCGGGCCCGACTCGCTCTCCATGCGGAAGAACCCCGGTGGGCCGTAGGGCTCGAACTCCCAACCGAACAGCGCGCCGTAGAAGCGCAGTGACCGCTCGACGTCGTCGGCGTTGATGGCGAGGTGCGCGATGGAGGTCATGGGCGCAGCCTAGGGTTGCGCCCCTTGAGCCTCACCGCCCTCGCCCTCATCGCCGCCGCGGCGGTCGCCCACGCCTCGTGGAACTTCTTCGCCAAGCAGGCGCGCGGCGGGCTGCCCTTCGTGTGGCTGGCCGGGCTGTGTGCGGTGACGCTCTACGCGCTGCCGGCCGCGCTGCAGCTCCTGATCGGCGACAGGTCGATCACCGCGGCGGGCGTGGCGTTCATGGTCGGCAGCGGCTGCCTGCACTCGGCCTACTTCACGACGCTGCAGCGCGGCTACGCCGAGGGCGACCTGTCGGTCGTCTACCCGCTGGCCCGCGGCACCGGCCCGGCGCTGTCGGTCCTGCTCGCGATCGTGATCCTCGGCGAGCGCCCAGGGCCGATCGCGCTCGTCGGCGCCGCGCTCATCGTCGCCGCCGTGATCTCGCTCGCCTTCAGCGGCCACCGCACGCCGAACCGCGCGTCGATCGTCTTCGCACTGCTGACCGGCGTGACGATCGCCGCCTACACGCTCTGGGACGCCCACGCGGTCGACGCGCTGGCCCAGCCGGCGATCGCCTATTACTGGGGCTCAGAGGTGACGCGCGCATTCGTCCTCGCCGCGCCGGCGCTGCGCGACCGCTCCGGCCTGCGCACCGCGCTGACCTACGACCGCCGCGCGATCTTCGCCGTCGGCCTGCTCAGCCCGCTGGCCTACATCCTCGTGCTCGTGGCGCTCACGCTCGCGCCGGTCAGCGTCGTCGCGCCCGGCCGCGAGGCCTCGATCGTCATCGCA
>DATBKW010000393.1:0-2683 GCA_036555665.1 Solirubrobacteraceae bacterium
GGGCGACTACTGGCCGCGCAACTTGCCCAGGCCGGATGCCGGCTTCCGCCCAATTGCACGGTGACAGCCGGGCTGAGCGCCACCCTCCAAGGTCAGATCAGCCACTCGCCGTGGTGCATGACGCGCACGGGGAAGCCGTGGGGGTCGAGCAGCACGAGCTCCGCGGGAGCACCCACCGTCAGCCCAGGCATGCGGATCGCCGCGGCGGGTACCTCGCTGGCCGCAGCGACCGCCTCGGCGAGCGACGCCCCGGTTACGGCCGCCCATGAGCGGACCGCGGCGTCGAGCGTGAGCGTGCTGCCGGCCAGCCGGCCGTCGGGAGTGCGCGCGGCACCTTCACGGCCGCGCTGCACCGTGATCCCGGCCATCTCGTAGTGGCCCTCTGGCGCACCCGCCGCCGGTGTGGCGTCCGTGACCAGCACCACGCGCGGCCCGGCCAGGAGCCGCACCAACTCCAGCACGAGGGGGTCTACGTGCAGGCCGTCGGCGATCACGCAGACACGCACTCGCCTGTCGAGGAGCGCCACCCCCGCGATGCCGGGAGCCCGATGGTCGAGCGGCGCCATTGCGTTGAAGAGGTGGGTGACCATCTCTGCGCCCCGATCGATCGCGGCCCGGACGGTGGTGGCGTCAGCGCCGGAATGCCCAAGCGAGACCGTGACCCCGCGAGCGCGCAGGTCGCGCACCAGCTCGAGCGCTCCGGGCAGCTCGGGCGCGAGCGTGACGAGCCGCACGGCGCTCGAGGCATAGTAGGCGGGAACGCCGTCCGCCGGAACGGCCATCAGCTCGGGCCGGTGCATGCCGGCGTGCGCCGGCGTGAGAAAGGGGCCCTCGAGGTGAACCCCCGCGACCGGCGAGTGGGGATCGGCCACCCGCTCCTCCAGCTCGGCGACAGCACGGTCCGCG
Organism: Solirubrobacteraceae bacterium; assembly: GCA_036555665.1. Lineage (GTDB taxonomy): Bacteria > Actinomycetota > Thermoleophilia > Solirubrobacterales > Solirubrobacteraceae > JAOPZW01. Next base: position 907 of record DATBKW010000393.1, read on the forward strand.
GTCGAAACATCAGTCGTGACGATCGTCGGCAGGTAGCTCGTCACCCCGTGCGCCAGCTGGAGCGCGTCAATGGCATCGAGCGCCGCCGGGCCGCTGGTGACCTCGTAGCCGGCTCCGCCGTTGACCTGGAGGTCACACAGACCCGGCGCGATCATCCCGTCGTGCCGCTCGTCCGGGGTGCGCGGAGGCTGCCCCGCCCGGAGCTGCACAACCCGCCCGCGCTCGATCTCGATCCAGCCCTCGCGCAGCGCGCCGCCGCGGGCGATCTGTCCGCTGAGCACGAGGCTCATCGCGAGCGCTCCTCGAGCCGAGCGGCGGGCAGGGCGAGCTCGGGCGGCAGGCGCATCTCGGCGAGCGCCCGGCGCCGCTGCTCGCGCATGCGGGGAAGGCCGCGCAGCTCCTCGCGCAACATTCGCGGCCAGCCGCCATGCGGGGTGGTGCGAAACGACAGCCGCAGGCCGAGGCTGCGGTAGGGGGCGAAGAAGTAGGGCGCGCGCAGATGCCAGCTCGAGGTGACGACGGTGACGCGCCTGACCTCGCCGACGGCGCGGATGATCGGCAGCGAGCGCGAGGCGTTCTCGGCGGTGTTGCGACCCCCCTCCTCGAGCAGCGCGGGAACGTCGAGGAGTGGCCACTCGGCCTTCATCTGTTCCGCCTCCGACAGGCCGGCGGTGCGCGTCCAGCCGGTCAGCAGGACGAGGCGCGGAGAGTCCAGCCGGCACTCCTGCAGGGCGCGGTGCAGGCGCGCGCGGGACTCGTCCGAGATCCGGTGCTCGGCGCTGCGACCAGGCTCGCGGTGGCCGAGCACGATCACCGCCCGATCGCTCGCCCGCCCAGGCCGCCGGCGCAGCAGCTTCGCGGCAGCGGCGTCGCAGACGATCGTGAGCCGCGGGTGGTCGCGGATCAGCGACGCGGGGCAAGCGGGTCCGGGCTCCTCCTCGAGCATCGCTCGCAGCGCCTGCGCCTTTGCTTCGCCCGACACGAGCATCAGGAGCTCACGCGCCTGAAACAGCGTCCGCAGCCCCACGGTGAGCGCCTCGCGGGGCACCTGTTCGGCGCCGCCGAAGTCCGCGGCGGCATCGGCGCGCGTCGTCTCGTGGAGGCGCACGCGGCGCACAGGGCCGGTCGTGCTCGAGCCCGGCTCGTCGAACGCCACGTGCCCGTCACGGCCGAGGCCGAGCACGGCGAGGTCGATCGGCGCCTCGTCGAGCAGCGCCTGGTGGCGCGCGCACTCGGCGCCCGGATCCGCCGCCGCGCCGTCGAGGCCGTGGACGCTCGCGAAGCGGACGCCGGCGAGCTCCCGACGCAAGTACGCGGCGTAGCTGCGCAGGTCGTCCGGTCGCAGCCCCAGGTACTCGTCGAGCTGGAAGAGCGTCGCATCGCGCGCGGACAGGCTTCCGTCTGCCGCGTGGCCGCGTAACACCTCATACATGCCGAGTGGCGTGTGGCCGGTCGGCAGGATGAGACGCAGATCGGGCCGCGCGCGCAGGCGGTTCGACACCAGCTCGCCGCCGACGAGCGCCACCCGCAACGGATGAGACAGCACCAGTGGCGAGATCGTCTGCATCGCCGAATCGTCCCTTACGAGCTCGTCTAAGAGCCCGGGACGTGAGACCTCGCGTGGTGCTAGGGAATCACCACCGGCTGCAGCACCACCGGGTTGTGGGCCGTGTAATCGAGCTCGTCGGACTGCAGCGTTCCGGCGGGCGTGATCACGTCCATCGCCTTTGGCACGAGATCGGGGTTGAACGTGCACTTCGCGCTGCCGTCGTTGGTC
>DATBKW010000394.1:0-20215 GCA_036555665.1 Solirubrobacteraceae bacterium
CGTATCCGCGACGTGGACATGGCCGACGAGATGGTCAACCTCACCAAGAACCAGATCCTGCAGCAGGCCGGCACCGCGATGCTGGCCCAGGCCAACCAGGCCCCGCAGGCCGTCCTGCAGCTCCTGCGCTAGGACGAACCATCTACGAGGGACCCGCCTCTGGCCGCCCCGCCGCGGCCAGAGGTCCCTCAACAAGCTCCAGGGGGACATATCCCTCGGGGGACGGATCAGTGGGCGGGCGGCTGGGGGGCCGCCCGCTCGCGCTTTAACGACGCACGCGGGCCTTAAAGCCCTGCAGCCAGGCGCCGATGACCAGGACAGTGAGTTTGCCAGCCGTCATCGCCCGCATCGCCGAGATCGACCAGATCGTCTCGCCCAAGCCGCCGTCCACGCCCTCGTCATCGACGACTGGCCAGAGCGGCTTTCTCTCGAGTCTCAACGGCGTGCAGTACGGCTCCTCGCTCGCGGCTCCGGCCGCCGCCTCGGCGGCAAGCACGACGACCGGCGCCACCGGCGCCCTCGCCGCCGCCCAGAGCCAGGTCGGCGTCGCCGAGCAGCCGCCGGGCTCCAACGACTCGCCGCAGATCGCCCAGTACCGCACCGCCACGGCGGGCAGCGGAGTCGGGCCGTGGTGCGCGTACTTCGCCTCGTGGGCCGCCGCGCAGGCCGGCACACCGCTGGGCGAGGCCGGCCAGGGCTTCGGCTCGGTCAGCGCGCTCTACGACTGGGCGCAGCGCACCGGTCGCGCGACCCCCGCCGGCACCGGCGCGCGCCCTAATCCAGGCGACCTGATCGTCTGGGGCGGCGAGCACATCGGCATCGTCGAGTCCGTCGACGCCGACGGCTCGATCCACACCATCGAGGGCAACTCCTCCAACGCGGTCTCCCGCCGCACCTACGGTCCGGACGGCGGCGGCGCGACGGGCTACGTGCACATCGGCTGAGCCACTTGCTAGACAGGGCGCATGGAGTTGCGCCCGCCGACCGCCGACGAACGCGACGAGTTCAACCACGCAGCGATGTGGGCCTTTCATCGCGACGCTTCCGAGGACGACCTCGCGCGCTGGCGGCGCCTCGACGAGCTCGACCGTCAGCTCGCGTGGTTCGATGACGGGCGCGTCGTCGCGACGACGCTCGCGTACTCGCGCGTGCTCACGGTTCCCGGTGGCGCGGCGGTCCCCGCTGCGGGCGTCTCGGCGGTCACCGTTGTCCCCACCCACCGCCGCCGCGGCCTGCTGACCGCCATGATGCGCCGCCAGCTCGCCGACGTGCGCGCTTGCGGCGAGCCGCTCGCCATCCTCTGGGCGTCGGAGGGGCCGATCTATGGCCGGTTCGGCTTCGGCGTTTCGATCTACGACGCCAAGCTGCAGGCGCAACGGCCGCGCGCTCGGCTGGCCGCTCCGGCCGAACCCCTGCACGGCGACCGCGCCGAGGCGGTCGTCGACGCCATGCGCGCCATCTACGAGCGCGTCCGCCCAACGCGACCCGGCATGCTCGCCCGCCCGGGCGGCTGGTGGGAGAACCGCTTGCGCGATCCGCCCGAGGAACGAGCCGGCGGCCAGGCCTTGCGCGCCGTCTTCGCCGGCGACGATGGCTACGCCATCTACGCGGTGAAGCCGGGGCGCGACGACGACGGCCCGGCGGGCGAGGTGCAGATCCGCGAGCTCATGACCACCGCGCCGGAGGCGCGCGGGGCGCTGTGGGCCTTCCTGCTCGATCAGGACCTCACGCGCAAGATCACCTGGTCGCTGGCGCCGGTCGACGAGCCGCTGCGCCTGATGGTCGCCGACCCCTACGCGCTGTCCGTAGCCGTCGAGGAGGCGCTCTGGGTGCGGATCATCGACGTCGAGGCGGCCTTGCGCGCGCGCAGGTACGCCGTCGACCCGGACGTCGTGCTCGAAGTGGCGGATCCCTTCTGCGAATGGGTCGCCGGCCGCTATCGCCTCGGCGCCGATGACTGCGCCCGCACCGACGCGCGAGCGGATCTCGAGCTCGACGTCGCGGCGCTGGGCGCCGTCTACTTCGGCGCCACGACGTTCCTGGACCTCGCGGCCGCCGGCCTCGTCCGCGAGCTGAGCCCCGGCGCGGTGCAGCGGGCATCACGCGCGTTCCGAAGCGACGTCGCGCCGTGGTGCCCCGAGATCTTCTAGTGACCCACTAGAGCCCCGGCGCGACCAGCCGCCCGCCGTCGCCGGTGACGGTTCCGATGCGCGCGGTGCCCGGATGGTGGGCGCGGAGCAGCGCGACCGCGTCGTCCGCGCGCTCGTCAGGGACGAGGGCGACGAAGCCGCAGCCCATGTTGAAGACGTCCCACATCTCGGCGGTGGGAATGTCGCCCATCTCGGCGATCAGGGCGCAGATCCCGGGAACCGGGAGCGGGTCCTCGATCGTGAAGCCCAGGCGCTCACCGCCCAGGCGCAGGAGGTTGCGCAGGCCACCGCCGGTGATGTGGGCGAGGCCGTGGACCGGGACGTCGGAGCGCAGGAGGTCGAGCACGGCGCGCACGTAGATGACGGTCGGCTCGAGCAGCGCATCGGCGACGGTGCGGCCCTCGAGCGCCGGCGGCCGGTCGCTCAGGGCCAAGCCGCCGTCCTCGAGCAGGGCGCGGCGCGCGAGCGTGTAGCCGTTTGAGTGCAGTCCGCTGGAAGGCAGGCCGATGATCGCGTCGCCGGGTTGCGCGTCGTCGCCGGTGACGATCGCGTCGAGCGCGACCGTCCCGAAGGCCGCGCCGCAGAGGTCGAAGCCGCCGGGCGACGGGTGGCCGCGGATCAGCTCCGGCAGCACCGCCAGTTCGCCGCCCGGGATTTCGACGCCCGCCTGCTCGGCGCCTTCCTTCAACCCGACCGCGATCCGCGCCAGCGCGTCCGCGTCGGCCTGCTCGACGGCGAGGTAGTCGAGCATCGCGATCGGCTCGGCGCCGACGCAGATGAGGTCGTTGACGTTCATCGCCACGCAGTCGATGCCGACCGTCTCCAGGCGACCGGCCTGCTCGGCGACCACGAGCTTGGAGCCGACACCGTCGGTCGACACCGCGATGCCGAGGTTCGGCGCCACGCGCAGGACCGAGGCGTAGTGCCCGCTGGGCAGGACCGAGGCGCTCGGCCTGCCGAGCTCGATCGTGCGCAGGACCCCGACGAGGGCCTCGACGGCGCGGTCGGCCTGGCTGGTGTCGACGCCGGCGGCGGCGTAGGAGTCGCTCATCCGTCCCGATTCTGCCAAGCCTTCCGGAGCACCACCGCAGCGAGCAGCGCCCGATACGCGGCGTAGGGCACCAGCGACCGGTCGCGCTCGACCTGGCGGATCAGCCACGTCGAGGCCAGGGTCGACGCGAAGGCGGCGCCGATGCCCGCGGCAAACACGCGAGCAAGCTCGCGCGGCACGCCGCGCCGCGCCAAGCGCGCGCCCTTCAGTCCCGTCGCCCCGACGATGATCGGCAGCGCCACGTGGCGCGAGAGCTCGTTGGCGTCGGTGCGGTCGAAGCCGCGCAGGCGCGCGGCTGCGAGGGTCATCCCGTTGCGTGATGCACCCGGGACGAGGGCGCAGGCCTGCGCCAGTCCGAGCGCCAACGCGTCGGCCAGCGTCGCCTCGGAGCGCCGCCGCCCGGTCGCGCCGTGGCGGTCGGCGAATGCCATGGCGGCCGACCCCAGCAACAGCCCGACGGCGATGGTCGGCGGCGTGCCGAGTCGCTCCTCGATCGGGCGCTCGAGCGTGTAGCCGACGATCGCCGGCGGGACGAACGAGCCCAGGACGAGCGCGGCCCGCCGGTGGTCGAAGCCGCGGATCGCCTCGGCCACCTCATGGCGCAGCCCGATGAGCAGCGCCGCGGCGGTGCCGGCGTGCAGTGCCACCTCGAACGCCTTGCGCAGCTCGCCATCCAACTCGACATAGGGCCAGCCGAGCAGCCACGGCACGAGCGTCGTGTGCGCCGAAGATGAGATGGGGAGCAGCTCGGCGGGCCCGTGGAGGACCCCCAGTGCCAGCGCATGGCGCGCGGGCAGGGCCTCCTCAGGCCGGGGTGGCATCCACCGTGCGCGTGCGGTTGCGCCGCCAGCGCACCACGAGGTACACGATGCCCACGATGATCAGGGCGAGCACCGCGTAGTCGACGTAGTGCAGGGAGTCCTTCCAGCTCTCCCAGTTGGCGCCGACCTCGCGGCCGATGAACGTCAGCATGAAGATCCACGGCACGCATCCGGCAAGGGTCAGCACCGTGAACTTCCAGAACGGCATCCGCGCCACGCCCGCCGGCAGGGAGATGAACGTGCGGATGATCGGCAGCATCCGGCTGAAGAACACCGCCGGGGCCCCATAGCGCTCGAACCAGCGGTCGGCCCACTGCAGGTGGGATTGCTTGACGTGGAAGATGTTGCCGTGGCGCTCGAGCAGCTCGATGCGCCCGTAGTAGCCCACCCCGTAGGCGACCCACGAGCCGACGACGTTCGCGGCGACCCCCACGGCGACCGCCGCCCACAGCGGATATTCGCCCTGGTAGACGTTGAAGCCCGCGAACAGCATCGTGGCCTCGGAAGGGATCGGGATGCAGGCGCTCTCCGGCGCCATGAGCAGGAAGATCCCGGGCAGCCCGAGGTCGCCGACGACGTCGGTGGCAAACGTGGTCAGCTTGTCGGTCACCGACGCGAGGACGAGGACGGTCGCGAGCACGACGGCCCAGGGTAGTGGCTCGGCCCGCGTCTTCGGCGCGGGCGGCCACGATCGCGCCGCGCCCCTTAGGCTGCGCGCCGTGGCCGTTCCGCTCTTCGATCCCCGGACCCCGCTCGCGCCGCTGCGCCGCCGCATCGCCGAGGCGATCGCGGACGTCCTCGAGCGCGGCGAGTTCATCCTGGGGCCCGAAGTCGCGGCCTTCGAGCAGGAGTTGGCCGCCTATCTGGGCGCCGAGCACGTCATCGGTGTCGCCAACGGCACCGAGGCGCTCACGCTCGCGCTGCGCGCGCTTGGCGTCGGCCCCGGAGACGACGTCGTGGTCCCCTCCTTCACCTTCTACGCATCGGCCGAGGCGATCCCGCCGACCGGAGCGCGCCCGGTGTTCTGCGACGTCGACCCCGACACGTTCTGCGCCACGGCCGACACCGTAAAGGCGGCGCTGACGCCGCGCACGAAGGCGGTCATCGTCGTGCACCTGTTCGGCAACGTCGCCCCGATCGCGGAGATCGAGGCGCTTGGCGTGCCGGTGATCGAGGACGCGGCCCAGGCCGCCGGCTCGATCGGCCCCGACGGTCGCCCGGGATCGCTGGGCACGCTGGCGACGTTCTCGTTCTATCCGTCCAAGAACCTCGGGGCGTTCGGCGACGGCGGCGCGGTCGCCACGCGCGACCCCGCGCTGGACGACGCCGTGCGCAGGCTGCGCTTCCACGGATCGCGCGACAAAGTCACCTACGAGCAGGTGGGCTACAACTCGCGGCTGGACGAGCTGCAGGCCGCGATCCTGCGCGTCCAGCTGCCCGAGCTCGACCGCTGGGCCGCCCATCGCCGCGACGTCGGCGAGTGGTACGCGCAGTCGGGGCTCGGCGAGCTGGCGGCGCTGCCGCAAACGGTGGACGGCGCACGCCCCGCCTGGCATCTCTACGTCATCCGCCACGAGCGCCCCGACGAGCTCAAGGCGGCGCTCGCCGAGAAGGCGATCGGCGCGAGCGGCTACTACCGCACGCCGGTCCACCGCCAGCCCGCCATGGCCGAGTGGGGCGCGGGCGTCGAGCTGCCGTTCACCGACGAGCTCGCTCGCACGCACCTGGCCCTCCCGATCTCGGCTGCGCTGACGCGCGACCAGGTCGACGAGGTCGTGGCCGCCGTGCGCGATGCGGATCTGGGTTGACCTCACCAACAGCCCGCACGTGCTCGTGCTGCGGCCTGTCATCGACGTTCTGCGCTCCCGCGGCGCCGAGGTCCGCGTCACCGCGCGGGACTTCGCCCAGACGGTGCAACTGTGCGAGCGGCTGGGCATCGAGCACGAGGTCATCGGTCGCCACCGCGGCGGGCGCGTGGCCGCCAAGGCGCTGGGTCTCGTCGACCGCTCCGCCGCGCTGATCCGCTGGGCGCGGCGCGCCGGGCCCTTCGACCTCGCGCTCGGCCATGGATCCAATGACGTCACTGTGGCCGCCCGTCTGCTGCGCATCCCCTGCTCGACGATGTTCGACTACGAGTGGGCGACGGTCCAGCACAACGTCAACTGCCGTTTGGCCCAGGCCGTGGTCGTCCCCGACGCGATCCCGCCCGAGCGCCTGGACCGCTACGGCGCGCGACGCAAGCTTCAGCGCTACCCGGGGCTGAAGGAGGAGTACTACCTGGCCGACTTCGAGCCGGACGAGGCCGTGCTCACCGAACTGGGCCTCGACAGCGCGCAGCCCATCGCCGTCGTCCGCACGCCGCCGTCGGTGTCCCTGTACCACCGCTTCGAGAACGACCTCTTCGCAAGCGTCCTCGACCGCCTGCGCGGCACGCAGACCGTCGTGCTGCCCCGCGTGGCCGAACAGCGCGGGCAGCTCGACGGCTTCATCGTCCCCGAGCGCGCGATCGACGCGCAGTCGCTGGTCGCCTACGCCGATGTCGTGGTCAGCGCCGGTGGCACGATGAATCGCGAGGCCGTCGCGTTGGGGACGCCGGTCTGGACGACCTTCGAGGGCCGCCTGGGAGCGGTCGACGAGCGCCTGATCGCGGAAGGCCGGCTACGCCGCTTGGAGCGCCCGGACCAGCTCGGGCTCGTCAAGCGTCCTTCGGGACGCGCGAGCGAACGCGTGCGCCGCGATCCCGCGCTGCTGGCAGATCTGCTCAGCTCGCCGCTGCGAGCGCGGGGCTGAGGTCCCACTTCGCACGGAACGCCGCGTCGGCGCGCAGCCACGCGTCAGCGTCCCCGAAGCCGCCCTTGGTGTGGTGGATCGCGTTGAGCTCGGCGACGGTCACCCGCTTGCCGGCGTCCCGCGCTTGGAAGCAGAGATCGACGTCGTAGGCGTGGAAGCCGGAGAACGTCGTGGTGTCGCAGCGCATGTTGGCGACAGCCCACGGCGACAGGACCAGGAGGAGCCCGTCGAGCGCGTCGACGTCGGGTGGATCGAGCGGGCCGGAGACGACGCCTCTCGTCTCGACGACGCGGCCGGCCATCGAGCCCTCCCACCAGGCCAGTCCCTGCACGCCGCGTGCGCCGATCGCGCCGACCATCGCCACGGCAGGATCGGCGAACGCCTCACGAACGCGATCGCAGAAGTCCGCATCGAGCAACTCCGTGTCCTCGTGAAGCAGCACGAGCGCCTCCAAGCCTTCGATCCCCGCGAAGTACTCCAGCGCTTCGTTGTAGGCCTCGTGGATCGACGTGTCGGTCGTGAGCTCCGCGAGCGCGGAATCGGGCTCCATCACTCGGCGCAGGCCGGGCGCCGCGAACGCGGCGAACTTCTCCGGAGAGGCGACACAGGCGGCGAAGGCGATCACGTCGTGGCCCAGTGGCGCTCGGCAAGCGCGCGTAGCTTGGTCGTTTCGACCCCGGAGAAGCACGGCAGGCCGTCCGGCGCCCACTCCTTCGCGGCCGTGAGTACGGCGGTCGCGGCGACCGGGTCTCCGGCCCCGACCAGCAGCGTGTCGGGCATCGTCTCCTCGTCGAGCCCAGCAGCGGCGATCGCGTACCGCAACGGGCCGACGATGTCGGTGCTCGTGTCGGGCGCCCGGAGCACGAGGGTTGACGCCTCGGTGGCGTCGAAGGCTGCCGCGTATGCGCGCAGGAGATCGGGCTCGGCGACCACTTCCTCGGCCAACGCGAGGACCCGGAAGCGCCGGGGAGCGTCGTCGACGAGCGCCTCGACGGTGGGGCCGAGTTCGGGCAGCGGCCCGGGCGCTGCCGTCAAGGCGAAGGCGCGCTCGAGATCGGCGAAGAACGAAACACGCTCCTGGCTCACCAGCAGCCCGGCGCTGTCCAGTTGCGCGGTCGCGAAGGTGTCCGGGCGCGCCGCGCGCCAGCTCTGGGGCAGGTCCTGCGAGAACCGCCGAAAGAAGTGCAGGAGGTTGCGCCAGACGACGTAGTCCACCGGCAGGTTCCCGCGGAACCGCCATTCACGATCGACCTCCGACCACGAGCCGTCGTCGGCGTCCTCGACGAGGTTCCACCACAGCGCGTCCATCGCAGCGCCGTCGACGAGCGCCACGCCCGCGGCGTCGTGCTCGCCGGTGCCGCGCTCGGCGTTGAGCCAGTCGGCCAGGCGCCGGATGTGTTCGTGGAAGGTCTCCGCGACACCCGAGGCCGCGACGGCGCGAAGCACGCCGGTGAGCACCAGCTCGCCACGGCGGAACGCCTCGTCGCCGAGGTGATGCTGGAAGGCGCCGAGGTCGATCGTGGCGGCGTCGCGGCCCCCGCTGATCACCGCCTCGTTGCGGACCGTGTCGGCGTCGACGGGGAGGGTGACGCGCTTGCGGCACTCCGGGCGGCGATCGAGCGAGTAGTGACGCGCGACCCAGTCGCGGCGCAGGCCGAGGCGGGTGTCCGCAGCGTCGACGCCTCCGCGGTAGGCGACCACGAGAAGGGAGTTGGCCAGCTCGCGCAGGAGGCCGGCACGAGCGATCTCACGCTGCGCGAGGGTCTCGTTGAAGGCCAGCTGGGCGCGCGACGGGTGACCGCGATCCGGGGCCGTGCCCTGCAGCCACGAGTGGATGTTGTGCTCGTCGCGCACCGCCGCGGCGTTGACGACCGTGGTCGCGAGCTTGTAGTCCGGAAAGGGCACGAAGAACTCCGCGTGGCCGAAGCCGGCGGCAGCCAGCATCGACTCGAGCTCGCGCGCGCTGAAGGTCACCGCGTTTGCGTGCGGCCTCGTGTAGCCCTCGATCGAGTCATACGGCCGGCCGGAGTGGTCCTCCCGCGCGCCGCTGAGGTACTTCAGCCCGAGCTTGTTCTCGATGGCGAGAACGAGCACGCCGTCGGCGCGCAGGGACCGACAGGCGACCTGGATGTTGTCCAGCGCGGCCTCGTGCGGATCGCGGGTTCGCGGGTGGTACAGGTGGCCGTACTCCAGCACCCCGATGAGCGTCGCAACGTCGTAGGCATCCTCTTCCTCGAGCAGGGAGTAGTTGGCCGAGAAGACCGAGACGTTGTCCAGGCCCGCACAACGCGCCTGGATGACGCGGGCGCGGTCAGCACTGCCCTCGACCGCGTGGACCTCGCCGAAGTGCTCCCCGAGCCACCTGGTGATCGCCCCGCAGCCGGCACCGAGCTCCAGCACCCGAGCGTCGCCGGCCGCCTCGAAGCCGAGGCAGTCGAACAGCGTCGAGCGATAGGGCGTGAGGTGGTACAGGCTCGGCCAGTCGCGCATGAGCGCGTTGAGCTCCGGCGAGCCGACGCTTGCGTCGGTGACCTGGGCAAGCGCCTCGAGCAGATAGCGCTCGGCACCGTCGAGGTAACCGGCAGGCACAACCTCGGACGGCGGCACGCGCACGCCCGAGTCGGGGTGGGGAACGAATTGGCTGAGTTTCACATCTGGGTCATCGGCCCAGGGGGTGGCGGATTGAGCCGCAAGCGGCTCTACAATGCGCGCCGATGCGCCGACGTCTGCGCTCGGCGGCGTTCCCCCTGCATCGCCACTCGCTCCCGCAGCTGGCGATCGATGGTGCGCTCGTCGCCGCCGCCTACTACCTGAGCTATCGCCTGCGGTTCGACGCGGCCCACGTGCCCGTCAAGTACGACCGTCTCTTCGACTCCACCATCGTCTTCGTGGTGGTGGCGGCGCTCGTCGTCTTCACGCTGTTCCGGCTCGAGCTCAAGCAGTGGCGCTACACCAGCTCGCGCGACTACCTGGGGATCCTGCAGGCCGTCACGGTCAGCACGCTCCTGCTGCCGGCGTTCGTGGCGGTCACCCATCCGGTGACGGTCGGCTCGCACACCGGGGCGATCACCGTCTCGGTGCCGACAGGCGTCATCGCCCTGTACTTCCTGCTCACGTTGGTCTTCGTCGGCGGCGCGCGATTCGTCGCGCGGATCGTCTACGAGCGGCCGATCCGCGGCTTCCGTGCCCGCGGGGACGCGCGGCGGGTGCTCATCGTCGGCGCCGGCGAGGGCGGGCGGCTTGTCCTGCGCGAGGTCCTGCGCAACCCGCAGCTCGGGTTGGCGCCCGTCGGCTTCGTCGACGACGACCCGCTCAAGCGCGGGATCCGCATCGACGGCGTCAAGGTGCTGGGCGGCACCGACCAGCTCGGGCGCATCCTCGACGAGGCCGAGCCCGACGAGCTTACGATCGCGATCCCGTCGGCGCCGGGCACGCTGCGCGCGCGCGTCGTGCGCGCCGCGCGGCAGCGCGGCATCCCGGTCCGCACGTTGCCGACCGTCTTCGAGCTGCTGATGGCGGGCTCGGGGCAGGTCGTGCGCCAGGTGCGCGAGGTGCGGGTCGAGGACATCCTCGGCCGCGAGCCGATCCGTATGGAGCTCGACCGCGTCGGCCGCTACCTCAACGGCGAGGTCGTGATGATCACCGGCGCGGGCGGCTCGATCGGCTCCGAGCTGTGCCGGCAGATCGCGCGGGTCGCGCCGCGGCGGCTCGTGCTGGTCGACCACGCCGAGGAGAGCCTCTTCCGCATCCAGCGCGAGCTCGAGGACGACCGTCACGTCCACCCCGCCACGCTCGCGCCCGTGCTCGCCGACTGCAAGGAGGGCGAGCGGATGCGCGAGGTGTTCGCGGAGCACCGCCCGGCGGTGGTCTTCCACGCGGCGGCCTACAAGCACGTCGGGCTGATGGAGCTCAACCCGGTCGAGGCGGTGCGCAACAACGCGCTCGCCACGCGTCTGGTGGCCCGGGTCGCGGGCGAGGCGGGCGTCAAGCGGTTCGTGCTTGTGTCCACCGACAAGGCGGTGCGTGCGGCCACGGTGATGGGCGCCTCCAAGGCGCTGGCCGAGTTCGCCGTCGAGGCCGCCCAGCAGCGCTGGCCGGACACGAAGTTCGCCACCGTCCGGTTCGGCAACGTGCTCGGCTCGTCGGGTTCCGTGGTGCCGATCTTCCGCCGCCAGATCGCGCTCGGCGGCCCCGTGACCGTCACCGACGAGCGCATGACCCGCTACTTCATGACCATCCCGGAGGCGGTGCAGCTCGTCATCCGCGCGGGCTCGCTGGGCGACGGCGGCGAGCTGTTCGTCCTGGAGATGGGCGAGCCGGTGTCGATCGTGCAGCTCGCGCGCGACATGATCGAGCTGTCCGGGCTGCGGCCGGGCCAGGACATCGCCATCGAGATCGTCGGCCGCCGCCCCGGCGAGAAGCTGCACGAGGATCTGTTCAACCCCTACGAGCGCCCCAAGCCCACCCCCGCCGAGAAGATCACCCTCGCGCGCCGCGATCCGCTCGATCCCACCCAGGTCGAGACGATGTTCGACGAGATCGCGCTGCTCGTCCTGGAGGGCGACGCGGCCGGTCTTGCGGCCAAGGTCGGCGAGCTCTCGGCCGCCCGTCCCGACGCGCAGGAGACGGGTGAGGCGCCTGCCGTACGGGCCGTCCCCTAGCATCAAGACCTTCATGACGGCACTCGTCGCCGCCTTCTCCCTGCAGGACAAGATCGAGCAGTACGGCGCTTACGCCGGTATCGCAGCCGTCTTCGGGCTCGGCGTCCTCTCCCTTCTGTACTTCGCGCAGGCGCGCGAAGTCAAGCGCCTGCGCGATTGGGCGGGCCGCGCGCCCGAGCGAGCGGCCGAGCTGGAGGCGCGCGTGCAGGCCGATGCCCAGCGCCGCGCGGCGGTGCAGCAGGCGACTCCGGCCCCACCGGCCGCAGCGCCCGTCACGCCGGCCGCGCAGCAGCCGGCGCCGGCCACCGGCGCGGCCGCCCCCGCAACCGCGGCAGCCGCCGCCGCCGGCGCGGCCGCCACCACGGTGGCCAAGCCCGCGACCGGCGCGCCACAGAACGGCACCGGCAGCGGTGCCGCGGTGCCGCCGCCCGGCACCGAGGCCAAGCCCGACGCCGAGCAGGCGGGCGAGGAGAAGAAGGACGGCAACGGCAACGGCAAGCCGGCCGAGAAGCCCGCGCCGGATGCCGCCCCGGGCGCGCCTGCGGCCACGCCGGCCGCCGCACCGGGCGCGCCCGCGGCCACCCCGGCCGCCGCACCAGGGGCGCCCGCGGCCACCCCGGCCGCGGCCGCAGCGGGCGCGGCCGCCGCGCCGCCCAAGCCCGGCGCCCCGAGCGAGCCCGGTGAGGCCGAGCCGTCGGCGCCCGAGACCAAGCCGCCCACGCCCGCGGTCCCCGCCGCGGCCACGGCCGCCGCCGCAGCCGGCGCAGCGCGCCCCCAGCCCGCGGCGCCGCTGCGCGCGCCGACCCCGGCCGCCTCGCCACCACCGCGCACCCCCGGCGGCGCGCAGCCCGGCACCGCGGGTGACGGGCGCTCGCGCGGGCGCCTGGCCGCAATCGTCGGAGGGGCGCTCGGCGCGGTCGCGGTCGTCGCGGTTGCCGCGTTCCTGCTCTTCGGCGGCGGCAGCGACAACAAGCAGACGCCCAAGCCCAACACGCTCGCCCAGCCGGCGGGCGGCAGTGCCGCCGCAAGCAGCGGCCAGGCGGCGACCAAGGCCCCGGCGAAGCTCGTCCGCAAGGACTACCCGCTCGCGGTGCTCAACGGGACCACGGTCACCGGCCTCGCGCGCGGCGCGGCCGACAAGCTGACCGCCAAGGGCTACAACGAGCCCAACGTGGTGACCAACGACCCGACGAACCAGACGCGCGCCGTCACCCAGGTCTACTTCGAGCCCAAGGCGCGCGCAGCCGCACTGGACGTGGCCAAGATCCTCGGTGTCAAGGCGATCAACGTGAAGCCCATGGACGCCAACGCGCGCGCGCTCGCCGATCGCGCCACGGTCGAGATCTTCATCGGGGCCGACAAGGCGCAGTAGCCCACCGGCCACATGACCATCCACCTGGCCCGCCACGGGCAGACGGCCTACAACCACGAGGGCCGCTTCCAGGGCCACCTGCCGGTGCCGCTCGACGCCACCGGCCGCGAGCAGGCCGCGCAGCTCGCCGAGGTCGCGGCGCAGGTCGAGCTCGTGTCGCTGTGGTGCAGCCCGTTGCGCCGCGCGCGAGAGACGGCCGACATCGTGGCCGCGCGCATCGGCCTTCAGCCACGCGAGGACGCCCGCTTCGCCGAGACTGACACCGGCGACTGGACCGACCGCTCGTTCGCCGAGGTACGCGCCGAGGACCCCAAGGGGTTCGCTCGCTTCCAGCGCTCGGACCCGACCTTCCGCTATCCGGGCGGCGAGTCCTTCGCCGAGCAGTCCGAGCGCGTGCACGCGGCGCTGGCCGACCTGCGCGCCCGGCCCGCCGAGCTGCCCGCGCTGGTCGTCTGCCATCGCGGCGTCATCCGCCTCGTCCTCGCAAAGCTCACCGGCGACGAGACGGCCGGCGGCCGCGAGATCTCCAACGCCGCGTTGGTGACCCTGTGAACCGCCTGGCGGCGGTCGTCTTCGGTGTGCTCGTCATCGCGACCTTCGGCGCCTTCTTCGTCGCACAGCGCCTGAAGAACGCGCCGTCGGTCGTGCAGCAGTTCATGCGCACGCCGCTGTTCTCGCCCAACCGCGACGGGCGCAAGGACCGCGCCCACGTGGCGTTCAAGCTCAAGGACACCGACGAGGTCACGGTGTCGGTCGTCAATCACGAGGGCGACGAGGTCCGCGTGCTCGCCGACGACCGCCACCTGCCCGCCTACACACCGACGAGCTTCGTCTGGGACGGGCGCACCGACGACGGCGGGCGCGCGCCCGACGGCTCGTATCGCATCCGCATCACGCTGCGCCGCGAGGGCCGCAGCGTCACGATGGCGCGCATCATCCGCCTCGACACCACGCCGCCGCGCCCCAAGGTCATCTCGATCGGGCCGACGAAGGGGCCGGGCCCCGAGGTCCTGCCGCTGCCCGAGGGCGGCCCCGCCGAGGTTCACCTGCTCGCACCCGGCCGCAAGCCGATCATCCGCCTGTTCAAGACGAGCCCCGGCCCCATGCGCCTGGTGCTGGAGGACGACTCGCTCAAGGCCGGCGCCACGCTCTGGCACTGGGACGGGCGCACGCCGAGCGGCCGCGCGGTGTCGCCGGGCACCTACCTCGTAGCGATCGAGACGCGCGACCTCGCCGGCAACCGCGGGCTCTCGCCACCCCTGAACCGCCGCGGCCTGCCCGCGACGACCTACGGCGCGCGGCTACCCGGCCGCGGCGGGATCCGCGTCAGCTACCTCGCCGCGCAGCCGCCGCCGACGCCGGTGGCCGCCGGCGCGCCGGCGACCTTTCTGATCGACTCGCGCCGCAAGCCCTACACGTGGACCGTGCGGCGGGTGGGATCGAACGCCGTGATCAAACGCGGACGCAAGACCAAGCCCAAGCTGCGGATCTTCGCGCCGCGTGGCAAGCCGGGCGCCTACCTCCTGCAGATCCGCACGGCGACGCGCACGACGACCGTCCCGTTCGCCGTCCAGGACGACCAGAAGCGCGCGGTGCTCGTCGTGCTGCCGGTCATGACCTGGCAGGGCCGCAACCCGATCGACGACGACGGCGACGGGATGCCCAATCTGCTCGACCGCGGGGTCGGTGCCAAGCTGCTGCGCGTCTACGCGGGCAACGGACTGCCGGAGGGCTTCGCCGACCGCGACGCGCCGCTGCTGGCGTGGCTGGACCGCAGCCATCACCGCTACGACATCACGACCGATGTCGCGCTGGCCAACGGGCAGGGACCGAAGCTCGGCAGCCACAAGGCCGTCATCCTGCCCTCCGACGTGCGCTGGCTGCCACGCGTCCTTCAGCTGCGGCTGCGCCGCTACGTGCGCGACGGGGGTCGCGTGGCCTCGTTCGGCGTCGATTCGCTGCGCCGCCAGGTCTCGGTCTCGCCGCGCGCGCGGCTCATCGACCCGAGCCCGCCGGCGACGACCGACATCTTCGGCGCGCGGCTGCGCCCGCTGCAGGGCCTGGCCAACCCGACGCGCCTCGTCGAGGCCGACGACAAGCTCGGTCTGTTCGAAGGCACGACGGGCGCCTTCGGGCCGTTCGCGCGGTTCCAGGAGGCCGACCTCGCCGGCCAGCGCCTTGCCTCGGCGATCGCCGAGGAGCCGCAGACCGGGCGCCCGGTGATCGCCGTCAACCGCCTGGGCAAGGGCGAGGTGTTCCGCTTCCCGGTACCCGAGCTTCCCTCGCATCTCAGCCCACGCGCCAACGACCCGCAGGCCGTCGCCCTGCTGCAGCGGACATGGACGCTCCTGTCCCGCTGATCCTCGTCTCGCTGCTGGCCGCGGGCGCCCTGGTGCTACGCAATCCGCGCGGGCAGGCGGCGGCGATGCTGGGCGCGCTCCTGCTCGCCCCGATCATCCTCGGCTTCCACATCGCCGACTCCGACCAGATCCAGCCGCTGCGCGATCACCCGGCGCTCGCCGCCGCCGGCGGGGTCCTGGCGGTGCTGGCCGTCGCCGCGCTGGCGGTGCTGTTCGCCAAGCGCCCGGTGTGGCTGCCGGTGGCCGCCGCGGCCACGCTCCCCTTCCGGGTGCCGATCGCCTCGGGCGGCTCGACCGCCAACCTGCTCGTGCCCCTGTATCTCGTCGTCTCGGCGGGCACGCTGGCCTACGCCGTGCCGCGCCTGCTCGGCGAGGAGCGGCCCGAACGCGGGCGCGCGGGTGTGCTCGAGTGGGCGCTCGCGGTCTACCTGGCGCTCTACGGCATCCAGGCGTCGTACTCAGACGACTTCGGCCGCGCGCTGGAGAACGTCGTCTTCTTCTACGTGCCCTTCGCGTTGCTCTTCGCGCTCGTCGCGCGGGTGCCGTGGACGCCGCGGCTGGCACGCGTGTGTCTCGGCGTGCTGGTCG
The DNA here is from genome assembly GCA_036555665.1 of Solirubrobacteraceae bacterium. Classification (GTDB taxonomy): domain Bacteria; phylum Actinomycetota; class Thermoleophilia; order Solirubrobacterales; family Solirubrobacteraceae; genus JAOPZW01. The sequence continues at coordinate 15,794 of DATBKW010000394.1, forward strand.
TGCTCGCGCTTGCGCTGGTCGGCGTGGGCTTCGTCGAGTACGCCACGCGCCACCTGTTCCTGAACCCGAAGGTGATCGCCTCCAACCAGCTCGAGGACTACTTCCGCGTCAACTCGCTGTTCTTCGACCCCAACATCTATGGGCGGTTCCTGGCCATCGTGATGCTGTTGCTGTCCGCGTGGCTGCTGTGGGCGCGCCGTCAGCGCGAGGTCGTCGTCGGCGCGCTGCTGCTCGTCGTCCTGTGGGCGGGCCTGGTGCTGACCTTCTCGCAGTCGAGCTTCACCGCCCTGCTCATCGGGCTGGCCGTGCTCGGGGCGATGCGCTGGAGCGTGCGCTGGGCGCTGTTGCTGTCAGGGGCCGCGCTGGTCGTGGCGATCGCCTTCGTCGCGATCGCGCCGGGCGCGGTCCATCTCGAGCTGGGCAACTCGAAGTCCGCGGACAAGGCGACCAGCGGCCGCTATGACCTCATCAAGGGCGGTGTCGACCTGTTCCGGGAGGACCCGGTCGTGGGCAAGGGATCGGGCGCATTCGCGCGTGACTACCGCCGCGCCCAGCACGCCTCGGCCGAGCGCGCCACGTCGGCGTCGCACACGATCCCCGTGACGATTGCGGCCGAGCAGGGAGCGATCGGCCTGGCCGCCTACCTGGCGCTGGTGCTCGCCGGCTTCCTGCGGCTGTTCCGCGGCGCGCGGCGCATGCCCGAGCGCGCGGCCGTCGCGGCCGCCTTCACCGCCCTGGTGGCGCACACGATGCTGTACGCCGCCTTCCTCGAGGACCCGCTGGCCTGGACGCTGCTGGGCGCCGGGACGGCGATGGCGCTGTGGCCGTCCGCCGAGCGCGAGCCGGCCGCCGCGGAGGCGTGATGGCGACGGCGACCGCCCCGCTGCGAGCCGCTTCTCGCCGGCGCGCCGAGCCGATCGTCGTCGGCGCGCTGGCGGTGGCGGCGCTCATCGCTGCGTTGCTCGTGCCCACCTACCCCAACTACGACACGTACTTCCACCTGGTGTGGGGCCGCGAGCTGGTGCACGGGATGAAGCCCGACTTCGAGGCCTACGCGGCGCCGACCCAGCACCCGCTGTTCGTCGCGCTCAGCGCGCTCGTCGGCCTGGTCGGGACCGACGGCGACCGGCTGATGGTGATCGTCTGCGTGCTGAGCCTCGTCGCGCTGGCCTGGGGGACCTTCCGTGTCGGCGACGCGTGCTTCGGCTTGTGGCCGGGGCTGCTGGGCGCCGCCTTCGTCGGCTCGAGCTTCGCCTTCCTGCTCTACGCGGCGCGCGCGTACGTCGACGTGCCGTTCCTGGCCGTCGTCATGTGGGCGGCCGCGATGGAGGCGCGCTCGCCGCGGCGCGGCGCGCCGGTCATGGTCGTGCTGGCCGTCGCCGGCCTGCTGCGCCCCGAGGCCTGGGTGCTGGCCGGTGCCTACTGGCTGTGGTGCGGCTGGCGGCGCTTCGATCTCCTCGCACTCGCGGTCGCCGCGCCGCTGCTCTGGTGCCTGGTCGACCTCTGGGTCACCGGCGATCCGCTCTTCTCGCTGCACGCGACGAGCGACCTGGCCGACGAGCTCAACCGCAACCGCGGCCTGTCGTCGGTGCCGGGCTCGTTCGTGTCGTTCGTGACCGACACTGCGCGCTGGCCGGTCACTCTCGCCGGGGTAGCCGGCGCGATCCTGCTTTGGCGCCTGCGCACCGGGCGCGCGCTGCACGTGCCGATCGCGCTCTTCGGCGCCGGAGTGGTGACCTTCCTCGCCACCGGGCTGGCCGGGCTGTCGGTGCTCCCGCGCTACCTGACGGTGCCGGTGGTGGCGGTCTGCATCGTGGCCGGCTACGGGGTGCTGGGCTTCACCACGTTGCCGGCGGGCCGCGTGCGGCGCGTGTGGTCGCGGGCGGCGATCGGCGCGGCGGTGGTCGGCGTGGCCTTCGTGGTCGTCAAGGCGCCGGTCGTCAACACGCTGCGCGGCGAGCTGCGCTTCATCAAGGGCTCGCACGACGACCTTGTCGCGATCCTCCACACGCCGGCCGTGCAGCGCGACCTGCGGTGTGGCCCGATCACCTACCCGAACTATCGCCTGGTCCCCGACACGCGCTGGCTGCTCGATCTCCCGGCGCGGCGCGTCGGTGCGCGCAGCGCGCGGCGCCGCACCCGTGGCGTGGCGATGTTCGTGCTGGGCACCAAGGAGCTCAAGCGCTACGGCTTTGCCGCCGGCGCAAGCCCGTCGACCAACGTGCCCGACCCCGGCTTTTCGCCGATCGCCCGCAACGCGCGCTTCAGCGCCTACGCGGCCTGCTAGTGCCTCAAGGCCCACTAGGAGGACACCCGCGTATCCACGCCGACCTGCGACAGGCGCTGCCAGAGCGGCTCGTCCTGCACGCGCGCCGTCTGCGCGCGCGCCCACTCGCGCAGCTCCTCGTCCGGGGTCGCGCGTGCGCCGGCGTGCTCGAGCAGCGCCTCGGCGAACTCCTCGGGACCGTCGGCGAAGGTGACGGCGTTGGCCCAGGTGCGCACGCCGGCCAGCCGCGGCGTGACCGTCCGGCGCCCGAGCAGCGCGTACTTGAGGATGCGGTAGGGGAGGGCGGCGTCGTTGAACGGCTCGACTTTGAAGGGCACGATGCCGACGTCACTGCACAGCAGCAGGCGGGCGAGCGCCTCGTCCTGGAGTGAGCCCAGCCAGACGAGGTTCGGGGCGCAGCGACACCAGGCGAAGTCGGCGTCGTCCCTGCACTCGTCCTCGTGCCAGGCGCCGGCCAGCAGCAGCACGAGCCGGTCGCCGAGGCGCTCACTGACCGCGCGCAGCAGCGACCAGTCGGTGCGCCAGCCCAGGTGCCCGATCGAGATCGCGACGACGTCGCCGCCCCGGGGCGCAGGGAAGGAGTCGGCGGCGAGCGGGACCATCGTCGGGCGGCGGCCGGCCACGCCCTCGAGGCGCGCGAGCTCGTCGGACACCGTGATGACCATCGCCGCGCGCTGGGCGGCCTGCTCGTGCAGCTCGTCCAGGCGCTCGCGCCGGCGCTCGTCGGCGTCATAGGCCTTCTCGAAGCGGTCCCAGCGCCAGTACCACAGCTCGCAGCCGGGCGCCGCGGCGGTGAGCGCGCGGCCGAGCTGGTACTGCAGCGCGTGGTAGATGACGACGACGCGCGGCTCGCCCACGCGCCGGCGCAGCGTGCGCACCAGCCGCCGCGCCTGGCGTGCGGCGATGGCGTCGCCGAGGGCGAGCGGCACGCGCAGGAAGGCGCCGTAGGGCATCCGTGGCGGGTCGACGGCGATCACGCCGTCGGCGCGCAGCAGATCCTCGGCCTGGTCGCGCAGGATGAAGCGCTCGAGCGGCGCCGGCAGCAGCAGGACGCAGATGGGGGCGCGGTCCACCGGGCGACACCCTAGCCAGCGGATACCGTGCCCGGCCGTGCAGGGCTACGTCAAGCGCCTGGCGACATCGGGCATCGCCTACCAGGCCTCGAGTCTGCTCGCCGGCTTCCTGGCGCTGTTCACGCTCCCGCTCTACACGCACCACCTGACCACGACGCAGCTCGGCTACGCCGAGACGCTGCTGACCGCGATCATCCTGCTCAGCATCCTCCTGCGCTTCGGCGTCGGCGAGGCGTTCGTGCGCTTCTACTTCGACGACGACGACGCGCAGCGCCGCGACCACCTCGCGCGGCGGACGACGTCGTTCGTGCTCGTCACCTCGACCATCGCGGCGCTCGTCGCCGTCGCCTTCGCCGGCGCGCTGTCGCAACTGCTGCTGCGCACGCGCGACGCGACGCTGATGGCCTACGGCGTACTCGGCCTGTGGGCGTTCACCAACCTCGAGATCGCCTACGCGCTGCTGCGCGTCGACGAGCGCCGGCGCACGTATCTCATCGCGAGCGTGAGCAACGTCGTGCTCACCGTGGCGCTGACCGTGACGCTCGTCGTCGGCTTCGACGGCGGCGCGCGCGGCTACGTGCTGGGCAACTACGCGGCCTCGACCGCGGTGCTGGTCGGGCTGTGGGTCTTCGCGCTGCGCCACCGCGTGCGCCTGGACCTGCGCGCGCCGCGCACCCTGGGCCCGATGCTGCGCTTCGGCGCGCCGACGGTTCCGGCCGACGCGGGCGTCTTCGCGCTGAACGTCATCGACCGCGCGTGGTTGCTGCGCGCCGACTCGCCGGGCGCCGCCGGCCTCTACGCGGTCGCGGTCAAGCTCGCGACGCTGGTCATCGTCGCCGTGCGCGGCTTTCAGTACGCGTGGCCGCCGCTGGCCTACTCGGTGACCGACGAGGACGAGGCGCGCCACCTCTACGCGCTGGTGACCACCGCCTACGTCGTCGTCACCGGCCTCGTGGTCGCGGGCCTGACCCTCCTCGGGCGCTGGGTCGTCCGGCTGCTGACCGCCGATCCGTTCTACCCCGCCTACAAGGCGCTGCCGTGGGTCGCGCTGGGCTGGGCGCT
>DATBKW010000395.1:0-1603 GCA_036555665.1 Solirubrobacteraceae bacterium
GGGTCGCCGAGGTAGTCGCCGCGATCGGCGTAGGCCAGGCGCGAGGCCTCGAGATAGTCGTGCAGCGCCTCCTCCCGCGGCAGCGACGACATCGGGAAGCCCTCGAGGATGTTCAGAATCTCCTCGACCGTCGATCCGCCGCTCGACGGCGGCCCCATCCCGTTGATCTGCAGGCCGCGGTAATCGATCTGCACGGGGTCGCGATCGATGGCCCGATAGCCGGCGAGGTCGGCGAGCGTCATCACGCCCGGCCGCACCACGCGCGACGAGCCCGCGCGCAGCGGCGGATGCGTCGCCGTGTCGACGATCGCCCGGGCCAGCCTGCCGGAATAGAAGGCGTCGGGCCCCTTGCTCGCGATGAGCGCGTAGGTGCGCGCCAGGTCGAAGTTGCGGATCCGCGTGCCGACCGGCTTGGGCGAGCCGTCGGGCTGCAGGTACAGCGCCGCCGTGGCCGGGAAGTCGGCGAAGATCGCCTTGGCCTCGTCGGTCTGCTCGTAGAAGGTCGGATCGACGGTGAAGCCGCGCAGTGCCGCGGCGATCCCGGGCAGCAGCGCGCGGCGCAGCGGCCATGTGCCGTACTCGGCCAGCGCCTTCTGCCACGCGCGCAGCGTGCCGGGCACGCCGACGCTCATCCCGCTCACGCGCTGGGACTCGAACGTCGTCAGCCCGGCGAACGAGTCGGCCTTCATCGCGGCGGGAGCCGTCTCGCGCGAGTCGATCGTGTGGACCTTGCCGTCGCGCGCGCTGTAGATCGTCATGAAGCCGCCGCCGCCGACGCCGCACGAGTACGGCTCGACGACGCCGAGGACGCCCGCGGCGCCGATCGCGGCGTCGATGGCGTTGCCGCCGTGGCGGAGGACCTCGATCGCGGCCTGCGTGCCCTGCTGGTCGACGCTGGCGGCGGCGCCGCCCACGCCGACCGCGGTGGGCTGCTTGGTCGGAGCGGTGGTCTGGTGAGCGGTGGCCGGGGCGGCGAAGAGCGCAGCGGCCAGGAGCGGAAGGAGCAAGCGGCGCATGCGCATCGCCTACCCAGGGTCGACGGCCTCTTATCCTTCCGCGTTCGCATGGAGAACGGGACGGTGGTGATGAAGTTCGGCGGCACGTCGGTCGCCGACGCCGAGCGGCTCAAGCGCGCGGCCCAGCGGATCGTGGCCAAGCGCGAGGCGGGGCACCGCGTCGTCGCCGTGCTGAGCGCGCGCGGCAAGGAGACCGATCGCCTCATCGCCGACGCGCACGAGGTCTCGCCACACCCCGACCCGCGCGAGATGGACATGCTGCTGTCGACCGGCGAGAGAGTGTCCTGCGCCCTGTGCGCCATGGCGATCAACGACCTCGGCCATCGTGCGATCAGCCTCACCGGCTCGCAGGCGGGCATCGTCACCGACACCTCGCACACGAAGGCGCGGATCCTCGACGTGCGGGCCGACCGCATCTTCAGCGCGCTCGACGAGGACTCGATCGTCCTCGTCGCCGGCTTTCAGGGCGTCAGCACGGCGCGCGACGTCACCACGCTCGGCCGTGGCGGCTCGGACACGACCGCGGTCGCCCTGGCCGCCGCCGTGGGCGCCGAGGTCTGCGAGATCTACACCGACGTGCCCGGCGT
>DATBKW010000396.1:0-2168 GCA_036555665.1 Solirubrobacteraceae bacterium
ATGCGCGCGCATGCAGCCCGCGGCCGGCGCGGCGCACGTCGACCGTGGCGAAGCCCGCTTCGGTGAGGACCGCGCGCAGCGTGCGGGCGCTGAAGAAGCGCAGGTGATCGGTGCGCGGGTCGAAGTGCGCGTCGGTGGCGATGACGACGCGGCGGTGGCGCGGTGTCGTGACCAGCAACGTGCCGCCCCAGCGCAGGACGCGGCGCAGCTCGGCCAGCAGGCCGACGACGTCGGCGACGTGCTCGAGGACCTCGCCGGCCCAGACGACGTCGAACGCGTCTTCGGCGAAGGGAAGCGCGGCGCCCTCGCGCAGCTGCTCGGCGTGCGCCTGCGGCGCTCGTGCGCGGGCGCGCCGCAGCGCCTCATGCGCGACGTCGGCCATCGTCACGGCGCAGCCGGCCGCGAACAGGTCGGCGGCGAAAATTCCGTCGCCGCAGCCGTAGTCGAGCACACGGTCGCCGTTGCGGACATGAGCCAGCAGGAAGGCCCGGCGCGCGGCGTAGCGCTCGGGCTGCGCGCCCTCGGGCACGGCGTGCCATACCGCCTCGCGCCAGTCCTCCATAGGGCGGCGCAGGCTATCCGCACCGAGCTGCTCAGTACCCTGCCGGGACCGTGAAGCTCCTGGCCGTCAACGCCGTCGATCACCCCGGCGGCGCCGAAGTCGGCCTGCTGCGCCTGACCGGACGGCTGCGCGAGCGGGGCTGGGAGGTGACGCTCACCAGCCCGGGCGAGGGTCCCATCAGCGAGGCCGGCTATCCGTGGCTGCGCCTCGACGTCGGCGGCCTCGGGCACGGCGAGGGCGCCCGCGCCGTCGGGTCATGGCCGCGTGCGCTGCGGTTGGCCAAGCGCTTCGACGTCGTCTACCTGAACTCGACGGTCTGCGGGCGGCTGCTGCCCGCGCTGCGCGGCACCCGCTCGGTCCTGCACGTGCACGACATCGTCGATCGCGTGCCGCGCCATTGGGCGTCGGCCGATGTCGTGCTGGCCGACTCGCAGGCCGTCGCCGACCGCCTCGTCGGCCTCGACGCCCACGTCGTCTACTGCCCGATCGAGCTCGACCCGCCGCCGGTCGACCCACCGTGGCCGTCCAACGGCGGCGGGCCGGTCATCGGCTTCGTCGGCCGCATCGAGCCGCGCAAGGGCGTGCTCGACCTCATCGCGGCCGCCCCGCGCATCCGCGAGGGCTCTCCGGGTGCGGAGGTCGTCATCGTCGGCGACGATCCCTGGGGCGCGTTCCCCGACTACCTCGCGCAGGTGCGCTCGGCCCCGGACGTCATCCACGTCCCCTGGCACGACAACGCGCCCGGCCTGATGCGCCACTTCGACGTGCTCGTGGCGCCGTCGCTGCAGGAGCCGTTCGGCACGGTTCTCAGCGAGGCGATGGCCGTCGGCACGCCGGTCGTCGCCACGCGCGTGGGCGGCCTGGCCGAGGTCGTCGACGACGGCGTGACCGGCCTGCTCGTCGAGCCCGGCGAGCCGCAGGCGCTGGCACGGGCGATCCTCGACGTGCTCGCGCGCGGCGCGGCGATGAGCGACGCGGCGCGGCAGGCCGCGCGGCGTTTCGGCGCGGACGCCTACGCCGATCGCGTAGAGGCGATCATTCGACCATGAGCTACGACATCAACCTCGAGGTGAAGTACCCCCACGGCACGCTGATCGACGTCGGCGCCGAGGCGGCCGCGCACCAGCCGTGGTTCAACCAGACGCTGACCCAGATCGATGACGCCGTCGTCCGTCTTGGCATCATCGAAGGCGACTTCCACTGGCACAAGCACGACGACCAGGACGAGTTCTTCCTGGTGCTCGAGGGCCAGCTGCTGATCGACCTCGAGGACGCCGACACCGTCACCCTGGATCCCCGGCAGGGCTACACGGTCGGCAAGGGCGTCGTGCACCGCACGCGCGCGCCGGTGCGGACGGTGATCCTCATGGTCGAGAAGGCCGGCGTGCTGCCGACGGGCGACTGACGCTCAGCGGCCGGGCAGGAACGTGATGATTCGACGTCGCGCAGGACCGGCGCACGCAACCCCACGAGCGCCGGATCAGAAGGCCCCGCGCCGGCTCAGTACCGCCGGCAAGGTCTTGACCAGGATCGAGAGGTCCAGGAAGACCGACCAGCGCTCGAGGTAGAGGAAGTCCAGGCGGACGAGGTCGTCGAAGTCGAGGTC
>DATBKW010000397.1:0-7975 GCA_036555665.1 Solirubrobacteraceae bacterium
CGCCCGCGGCGCGGGCGAGCACGACCAGAACGCAGGCGCTGCGGGCGATCGCGCGCGGGTCGCGCCCGGCCTGGCGCGCAGCCTCGTCGACGGCGCGGTTGGCGGCCGCCAGGCCCTCGGGCGTGTTGCCGTAGCGGTCGAACCAGGTGTTCCAGGCGTCGACGTGGGGGAGCGTCGCGGCGAGCATGCGCGGGCCGTTGGCCCCGACCATCAGCGGCACGCGGCGCGCAGCAGGCGGCAGCAGCACCGCGTCGGCCACCGTCTCGTGGGCGCCCGCGAGGGTCACGCGCTCGCCGCCGAGCAGCCGGCGGATGATCTCGAAGGCCTCGGCGAAGCGCGCGACGCGGTGGTCGAAGGGGATCCCGAAGGCGCGGAACTCGGGCTCGTTCCAGCCGGCGCCGAGCGCGAGGACGAGCCGGCCGCCCGACAGCTCGTCGACCGCCGCCGCCGTGCGCGCGAGCAGGCCGGGCCGTTGGAAGGCCGTGCAGGCGACGAGCGGGCCGAGGGTCACGCGCTCGGTCACGCCGGCGAGGCCGGCGAGCAGCGTCCAGGCGTCCCAGGGGCCGCGCTCGGGCCGTCCGTCGCCGCGGTAGAGCAGGTGATCGCCGACCCAGATGGAGTCGAAGCCGACCTCCTCGGCGGCGCGCGCCATCGCGACGTACTCCGGCCAGCGTACGTCGCGCTCGACCTCCGGGAGCTGCACGCCGACGCGCAGGGGCCGCATCGCGGCCACCCTAGCCGTCGGGGCTCTACGCCATCGCTGCCGCGAGGTCCGGCAGCCCGCCGGTGAGGTTCTCGCGGACGCGCTGGGCGGCCTGCCCGTGGTCGCCGCGCTCGAGGGCGTCGATGATCGCGTCGTGCTGGGCGACCGAGCGCTCGACGTGCGCGGGGTTGAGCATGTAGAGCCGCTCGTAGCGCAGCAGCGCGCGCTTGACGCGCCGCAGCGCGTTCAGCAGGCGCTCGTTGCCGCAGCCGGCGGTCAGCGCGGCGTGGAAGTCGTCGTCGGCGACGATCGCCGCCGAAGGGTCGTGGGCGGCGGTGCGCATGCGCTCGTTCGCCTCGTTGAGCGCGGCGAAGGCGCTCGCGCCGAGCGGCGGAGACTGGCGCACCGCGATGCTCTCGAGCGCGACCGCGAGCGGATACAGCTCGCGCGCCTCGCTCACCGCCAGCCGCGCGGGCCGGTAGGCATCGTCGCCGGCCGCCTCGAGCACGCCCTCGCGCTCGAGCATCTCGAGGGTCGCCGCCGCGACGTCCGGCGTGACGCCCAGCCGCTCGGCGACCCCGGCGGCGCTGGCCGACTCGCCCGCGCCGAGGATGCCGGCGAGCGCCCTCGCGTCGAGGTCGTCATCGCCGCGCGCCGCCATGACCGCGAGCTCCTCCGCCCAGGCGAGCACGGCCGGCAGCGCGAGGCCGGCGAGGTCCTCGGCGGTCGGGACGTCGTCCCAGAGCAGCAGCACCTGCTCGAGGTGGCGCAGCGCGACGTCGAGGCCGGATAGCGCCTGGGCGTCGCGCGCGGCCTCCAGCGATGCCGCCAGCGCCTGCACCGGCTGGCGGGCGGCCACCCAGTGCTCGGCCAGCTCGCCGTGGAGCGCGCGGCTCGCCGCCAGCGAGGGGTCGCGGGCGAGCGCCGCGGCCAGGCGCGCATGCACCTCCTCGCGCTCGCCGGGCAGCAGCGTGGCGTAGACGGCCTCGGCGAAGAGGGCGTGGCGGAAGCGAAAGCTCCCGCGCGCCCGGTCGGCCACCAGCACGTGGTGCTCGACGGCCTGGCGCAGCGCGTCGGCGATCGCGTGGTCGGGCAGCACGCTCGTGAGGAGCGCCGACGGGACGTCGCGGCCGGCGGCCGCCATCACGCGCAGCAGCGCCTTCGTGTCGGCGTCCAGGCGCGCCACGCCGGCGACAAGGAGATCGTGGAGCGCCGGCGGCAGCTCGGGCTCCCCGCGCGCGGCGGCCGCTGCGAGCTCGGTGGCGAAGAACGGGTTGCCCTCCGCGCGGGCGCACACGGCCGCGAGCAGCTCTGCGGGGAGCTCGTCGTCGGCGCCGGCCGCGACGATCTCTTCGAGCTCCTCGTCCGGAAGCGGCCCGACCTCGACGGTGACCGTCGATCGCTCGCGCCGCAGCCCGGCGCCGAGCCGGTGCACCTCGTGCTCGGGGTGGACAGCGTCGCTGCGATAGGTCCCCACGACGAGGACGCGGCGCTGCCGGACGGCGTGCGCGAGGTAGGCGAAGAGATCGAGCGTCGACCCATCCGCCCAGTGGAGGTCCTCGAGGACCAGCACGACCGGGGCGCCGTGGCTGAGGTGCTCGAGGATGGCGAGCACCTCGGCGAACAGGCGCGCTCGCGACTCGGCGGGGTCGCCGTGCGTGGGCGACGCGGGGCAGCCGGCGAAGTCGGGGTGCAGATCCGGATGCAGGCGCGGCAGTTCGCGCAGCTCGCCGCGCAGAGCGTCGAGCCAGGGCGAGTGGCACAGCGGGCGCAGCGCCTCGACGAGCGGGAGATAGGGCAGGCCCGCGCCGACCAGGTCGATGCAGCGCCCGCTGAGGACCGTCGCGCCGTTGTCGCGCGCGCGTTGGGCGAGCTGCTCGACGAGCAGCGTCTTGCCGATCCCGGCCGGGCCGGTGATCAGCGCGGTCGTGCCGCGGCCCGCGGTCGCGGCCTCGAAGGCCTGGTCGAGGCGCTTGACCTCGTCGGCGCGGCCCACGAAGGGCTCGGCGGCCGGGGCCTCGTCGGGCAGGTGCAGCGGCAGCACGCGCGACACCGGTGGTGCCGTGTCGTCGGCGAGGTCGAGCGACGGATCCTGGTTGAGGATCTTGTGCTGCAGGTCGGTGAGCGCGCTCGACGGCTCCATCCCGAGCTCGTCGAGGAGCGTCGCGCGGAACTCGTGGTAGACGGCCAGCGCCTCGGCCTGGCGGCCGGCACGGTAGAGAGCGAGCATCAGCTGGCGGCGCGGACGCTCGCGCAGCGGGTGCTCGGCGGCGTGGACGCGCAGCTCGCCGACGAGGTCGGCGTGATGGCCGAGGGCGAGGTCGGCCTCGATGCGGTCCTCGACGCAGGCGACGCGCAGCTCCTCGAGGTGCGCGGCCTGGGCGGCCGCGAAGGGCTCGGAGAATTCGGCCAGCGCCGTGCCCCGCCAGAGCGCGAGACCGTCCCGCAGCTTCATCGCGGCCGTCTCGGGGTCGCCGTTGCTCAGCGCCGCGCGGCCCTCGCTGCGCAGGCGCGTGAAGCGCACGAGATCGACCGCCTCGGGAGCCACCTCGAGGACGTAGCCGGGCGCGCGGGTGCGCAGGACGCCGCCGGGCAGGACCTTGCGCAGCTGCGACACGTAGACGTGCACCATCTTGACCGCCGACGCGGGTACGTCCTCGCTCCACAGCGAGTCGATGATCGCGTCGACCGACATCGTGCGGTTGACGTCGAGCAGCAGCCGGGCCAGCAGCGCGCGCGCCTTGCCGCCCGCGAGCGGGAGAGCCTCGCCGCCATCCGCGACCTCGAACGGGCCGAGGATGCGGAACTCCGTCATGTGGCTCGCGAGCCCGACCGGCGATCGGTCGCTCGTTACAACGGGCGCGCTGCGCGTGGCCGGGGAGTCCACGGCGGGCACCGTCGCAGGACTGTCAGAACACGGACATGGGGGCTACCCGACCGCGCGGGTGCACAAGTCGCCCGTCGACTGGTGCGGCTAGCCGAACCCGGGGCGCCTCCCGCTTCAGGCCGCTTCGGACAGCGGCGTGAGGATCCGGGCCATGTTGTCGGGCGCGAAGAACTCGTCGGCCGAGACCGTCCCGGCGAAGGTGCCGAAGAGGCGGTCGCAGTCGTGTGGATTGTGCTGCAGGGCTGCGAAGAGCTGTTGCATGTGCGGCGGGGGCGGCTGCAGGCCGGCGAATTCGACCGTGCTGCGGAAGCCGTTGGCCGACAGCGCGTTGCGGCGGCGCTCGTACTCGGCCAGGGCCGGTGTGAGCGGCGCCTGGCCGCTCAGTCCAGTATGCACGGCGCCGGCGAGCAGCTCGGCGTCGCGGAAGGCGTCGCCGATGCCGAGCGCGAGGATCGGGTCCTTGTGGTAGCCCGCGTCGCCGACGAGCGCCCACCCGCTGCCGTACGGGCGGCGGTAGAAGTTCGGCAGCCGGCTCGTGCCGCGATAGCGATCGGCGCGGCTGGCGGCGCGGACGCGAGCGGCGAGGCCGGGGGCGAGCTCGAGCACCTCCAGGAAGCGGCGCTCGATGTCGGCGCGAACAGCGGCGAACTCGCTCCTCGGCCAGAACACGATGGTCACGGCGCGGCCGTCGTTCGTCGGCGCGGCGACGATCATCCGCCCCGGGCGCGGATACAGCTCGACGCCGTCCATCTCGAGGCCGGTCCAGTACGTGTAGTAGGCGCAGGTCAGCGAGCCCTGGTCGTTGTAGGTCGTGGCCCCGACCGTCCTGGCCACGAGCGAGTTCAGGCCGTCGGCGCCGATGACGATGCGCGCGTGTTCGGTCACTCCGCGCGAGCGGATGCCGGTGACGCGGCCGCCGTCGGTGAGGATCTCGTCGACGGGAAACTGCTCGCGGACCTCCACGCCTGCGGCGGCGGCCGCTTCGACGAGGATCTGGTCAAGGACGTTGCGTTGCAGCGAATAGGCGTCGGCCACGTCGCCGATCGGCGGCGGCGTGCCGCGCAGGGCGAACGGCCCGACGTCGAGCGTGTAGTTGCGGATCGCGGCCGCGCCCGCGGCGACGATCCGGGGCAGCAGGCCCCAGCGCTCCAGCGACGCCACGCCCGACTGGTGGATGTAGTGGGTCGACAGCGTGTCGCTCGGGAAGCCGACCCGGTCGACGAGCAGCACGCGGTGGCCAAGCCGGGCGAGCAGCATCGCGGTGGGCGAGCCGGCGCAGCGCGCCCCGACGACGATGGCGTCGTAAGAGTTTCTATGGTTCATAGCTTTCTTATACTGTGATCCATAGTTACCGTCAAGGCGACAGCTCGCGCTCCACGTCGTCGACGAGCTCGAGGTGGAGGTCGACGAGCCGGCGCAGGAAGTCGTTGACGAGCAGCAGGTACTTGCTGCGGTGCTGCAGGGCCTGCGCTACCTGGGCACTGTCGTCGAGTCGCTCGATGACATCGGCGAGGTCGTCGCGCAACGTCGCCATGCTCGTGCGCGTGACCTCCTCGCCGACGAGGTCGGAGACGAGCAGGCGCAGCAGCGCCTCGGACTTGACCGGCGTCATCGTCACGGGCGTGCGCGCCCACTCGCGCAGCGCCTCGAGGCCCTTGTCGGTGAGCGTGTAGACCGTCCGCGGGCGGGTCCGCCCGGGCTCCTTGTGCGCCTGCAGGTAGCCGAGCTTCGCCAGCCGCTTGGGCTCGACGTAGTACTGGCTCTCGCCCGCCCAGTCGAGGATCCGCCCACGGCGGGCCATGAGCAGCAGGTCGTGCGGCCCCGCGCCACTGCGCCCGACGAGTCCGAGGACCTCGTAGGAGAACAGCGTGAGCTCAGCGCCTGGCCGCGGCATCGCTGGTATGAAACATAGTTTGCTGGTGCGCTGCTACTCGCCCGCGCCCAGCGGCTGCAGCTGCCCGAGCATCGCCCGGGCCCGCCGGCCGCCGACGACGTTGCCCTTACGCTCGTAGAGCGCGATCGCGTCGCGCAGCGCGGTGGCGGCCTGTTCGGCACTGCCGCGTTGCTCGAGGATCGCCGCGAAATCGACGAGCACATCAGCGTGATGGGAGATGTCGTCGGAGCACTCGGCGTGGCGCACCGCATCGCGTGCCGCACCCTCGGCCTCATCGAGGTCCCCGCGCGCCGCGTACACGCAGGCACGGGCGATGAGCTGGTTCGACTGCGTCTCGAGATCATCGACCGCTGCCCAGGACGCGGCGAGGTCGGCATAGCGGAGGACCTCCGCTTCCGGGCTCCCGACCCGAACGAGCTCGACCGCGAGCACGGCGGCCATCCCCGAGGCCGCGCTGACGGCGCCCATGTCAGTGAACAGCTCGAGGCCGATGCGGGCAGCTGCCTCGCCGCGGTCATGTGCGCCGGCAAGCCGCTCCAGCGAGCATCGCGTCCAGGCGGTCTCGGCGGACCACCACCGGCTGCCGACGTCGGCTGCTGCCTGGTCCGCTTCGTCGTGCAGCGCGCGAGCGTGATCGATGCGTCCCTGCATGGCGTGCAACACGGCTTCAATGCGCAGGAGCGCGCCCGCCGTCGCGGCGCTGTAGGCGAAGCGGCGGCGCAGCGCGCGGCAGCGCTCGATCCCCTGGTCAGCCGGAACCGGGCCCCAGAGGGTTGTGGTGCCCAGCAAGTGGCCCGCAAACGCGGCCTGCCAGCGCAAGCCATGGCGGTCTGCGATGGCCAATGCGCGTTCCAGATAGCCCGACGCCGGTTCGAAGTGCTCCTCGTTGAAATCTCCGAGGTTCAGGAGCATCTGGGTCATCCCGTCGACGTCCCCGACCTGTTCCAGTTCGTCGAGGACCGCCTTCGCGGTGGCATTGAGCGACGCAAGGTCGGGACCGCGCTTGGACCGCACCATCGTCATGCGGACCTCGATCATGCGGGCACGCGCGATCGTCGCCCGGTCGCCGTTCGCCAGCGCGAGCTCAAGCGCGCTGCTCACGGTCGCGGCACAGCCCTCTACGTCGCCGGACGCGTCGAGCGCATCGGCGAGGTCGACGAGGACCGCCGCGCGATCATCCGATCGCGTCAGCGCAACCGCACGTTCGAAGAGCCGGACTGATGACTGGTCTTGGCGTTGGGCCGCCCGCCGTCCCGCCGCGTGTAGGCAACGCGAGGCGCGCGCCGCCAGTTCCGCGGTGGCGCCGGCGCTCTCGCCGAGCTCGCGCCGCAGCACGACTGCGCGCTCGAGGTGGTATCCGAGCAGCTCATCGCCAATGGGAGCTTGCGCCGAGCGCTCCTCGAGCCAATCCGCGAACCGCTCGTGCATCTCTGCGCGTAGCACCTTGGGCATCGCCTCGTAGGCGCCGTCGCAGATCAACTGGTGGCGGAAACGGAACCCGCCATCGCTCGACGCGATCGGGCGGACGAGATCCTTGCGCACAAGCGCGTCCAGATGAGGATCGGCGACGCCGCTCCGCACGAGCGTTGCCACGCCGTCGCGCGCGAATACGGCTCCCTCGATCGAGGCCGCCTCGATGACCATCCGTTCGTAGGGCGCCAGCCGATCGAGCCGAGCGGCGATGAGCGCCTTGATGGTGGGCGGCACCGCCGTCGCGGACATCGCCTCGTCGAGCACCATCGCGACGACCTCCTCGACGAACAGCGGGTTGCCCTCGGCGAGCGCGAGGATCTGCTCCACGGCGTCGTCGTCGAGGTGCTCAGGACCGACGAGGTTGTGCACGAGATCTCTGGCGTCGGTCTCCGGCAGCGGCTCGAGCAGGACGGTCGTCGCGTTGAGCTTGCCGCCGCCCCAGCCGGGGCGCGCGTCCAGCAACTCGTTGCGGGCCATGACCAGCAGGAGCAGCGGCGCATCGCGCGTCCGTTCGGCCACGTGCTCGACGAGGTCGACGAAGACGGGCTCGGCCCACTGGAGGTCGTCGATGACCGCGACCAGGGGCCGGTGCCCTGCGAGCGCTTCGAGAACGCGGCGAACGCTCCAGAAGGCCTCTTCGGGAGGGATCGGCTCGCCCTCGGGCTTGAGCAGCTCGGCGACGCGTGTCGCCGCCTCATCGTCGTCGGCCGCCGCCTGTTCGAGCAGCCCACCACCGAGGGCTTCGACCAAAGGCCACCACGTCAGACCGTCGCCGTAGGGCAGGCAGCGGCCGACGGCGATGGTGGCGGCGTCATCGATCGTCTCCACCACCTCGCGCACCAGGCGCGACTTGCCGACGCCGGGCGCGCCGAGCACGGTGAACAGCTGGCAGGAGCGATCGGCGACGGCCTGATGGAATGCGTCGAGCACGCGGCGGCGCTCGCGCCGGCGTCCGACCATCGGCCCGCGCGCCCGCCGGGGCCGCGCGGCGTCGCCGGGGCCAACGCCGACCAGACGG
>DATBKW010000398.1:0-17719 GCA_036555665.1 Solirubrobacteraceae bacterium
CACGTCCTCGCCCTCAGCGACGAGGAGCGCGCGGCGATCGCCGAGCAGGACCCCGCCGTGCGCGAGATGCTCGCGCGTGCCGAGGCGGCCACGCCCGAGGACATCCTCGCCCTGCACGGGCGCACCGTCCTCTCCGACCCGCCGGAGCCCCCCGGCGAGCGGCAGGTCGAGGTCGACGGCGTGACCTACCGGCTGGGCGACAAGGTCGTCCTGCGCCTCGCCGACCGCCCCGACCCCTACGACCAGATGCTCAACGGGCGCGTCGCCACTGTGGAGCGCATCTACTACGACTACGACAACAGGCTCTACTTCGGCGTCACCGTCGACGACGACCCCGGGCAGGAGCTCATGCGCGAGACCGGGCGCTTTCTGTTCTTCTTCACCGGCGAGGTGGAGGCGCGCCGGACATGAGCGCACAGATGCACAAGCAGATCCTGGTGGCCGGCATCGGCAACGCGTGGCTGCGCGACGACGGCTTCGGCGGCGAGGTCGCCCGCCGCCTGGAGACGCGTGAGCTGCCGCCCGGCGTCACGGTCATGGACTTCGGCACGGGCGGCCTCGACCTCGCTTACGAGGTCATGCGCGGTTACGACGCCCTCGTGCTGCTCGACGTCAGCCGCCAGGGCGGCGAGCCCGGCACGCTGTACGTGATGGAGCCCGACGAGGACGACATCGCGGCGGGGATCGAGGACGGCGAGATGCTCGACCCCCACGGGATGGACCCGCAGACCGTGCTGCGCTTCGTGCGGGCGGTCGGCGGCTGGCCGGGCAAGGTGGTCGTCATCGCGTGCGAGCCGGCCGAGATCGACGCGATGGGATTCGGGCTCAGCGACCAGGTGAGCGCGGCGGTCGACGGCGCCGTCGAGCTCGTGGAGTCGACGTGCACGAGCTGTCTTTAGCCGGCGCGATCATCGACACGGTCGAGCGCCACGCCGCCGGCCGGCGGGTCACCGCGGTCTACCTGCGCGTCGGGCACCTGCGCCAGGTCGTGCCCGCCTCGCTGGCCTTCTACTTCGAGCACGTCGCGCGCGGCACGGTGTGCGAGGGCGCGCGCCTGGAGCAGGAGCTGGTGCCCGCCGTGCTGCGCTGCGGCTGCGGGCACGAGTGGCCGCTTGACGGTCCCGCCTTCCGCTGCCCGATCTGCGACGGTGCGGGCACCGAGGTGGTCAGCGGCGAGGAGTTCATGGTGGAATCGATCGACATCACGGACGAGGAGCCGGTATGCACCGCGTGAAGGTCAGGGTCGTCGAGGACGCACTCGACGCCAACAACACGATTGCCCGCGCCAACCGCGCCGACTTCGACGCGCACGGCGTCACCGTCGTCAACCTCATGAGCGCGCCCGGGGCGGGGAAGACCACCCTGCTCGAGCGCCTACTCGCCGAGGGCATCGACGGCGTTCGCGTCGGCGTGCTCGAGGGCGACGTGCAGGGCTCGATGGACGCCGATCGCCTCGCCAGCCTGCACGTGCCGGTCACCCAGCTCAACACCGACCCCGGGTTCGGGGGCGAGTGCCACCTCGACGCCAACATGGTGCGCTCGGCGTTGCCCGCGCTGCCGCTGCACGACGTCGACCTACTCATCATCGAGAACGTCGGCAACCTCGTCTGCCCGGCCGAGTTCCACGTCGGCGAGGATGCGCGCGTGATGGTGTCGGCCGTCACCGAGGGCGAGGACAAGCCGCTGAAGTACCCGCTGATGTTCCGCACGTGCGATCTGGTCCTGGTCAACAAGCTCGACCTCATGGCGCACCTCGACGTCGACCTCGACCGCTTCCTGCACAACCTCGACGCGGTCCATCCCGACGTCGAGCGCATGCTCGTCAGCGCGCGCACCGGCGAAGGCGTCGACGCGTGGCGCACGTGGCTCGCCGAGCTCGTCGCCGCGCGCTCGGGGGCCGCCGTGTGACCGCGACGGCGCAGCGCCGCAGGGCCGGCGAGGCGCTCTTCGACGAGGAAGGCGCGACCCGGCTCGCCCGCCTGTGTCACCGCATGGCCGAGCGCTTCGCTCGCGACGGGCGGCTCGTGGCGGTCGGCGTCACCCCGCAGGCGCGCTCGGACGTGCGCCACGTCGCCGTCGAGTTCGTCCATCCGGTCATCGTGGGCAAGCGCGCGCTGCCCGCCGTGGGCCTCACCGGCGAGTCCGCGCCGGTGCTCGGCGAGCTCGACCTGCTGGCCGAGCCCGAGGACATCGTGGTCGCTTTCGGCGAGCCCGGTGACGGACCGGTGCTGGGCGAAGCGCTCGCGCTGGCCCGCGCGCGCGGCTGCCTGACCATCGCGTTCGCGCCCCTGGGCGCCGAGTGGGAGCTCGAGCCGCCCAGCGACGACGCGTTCGTGCGCCAGGAGGTGGTCGAGACCGCCTACCACGTGCTCTGGGAGCTCGTGCACGTCTTCTTCGAGCACCGCGGGCTGCTCGAGGGCCGCACCGAGCAGCGGGTCCACGACGTCGGCGCCTCGAGCTTCCTCTATCCCTTCCTCGGCGAGCAGGAGCACGACCTCGACGCCGTGCTCGCCGACGTCGCGGCGTCGGCGATGGCGAAGGGCGAGGAGGCCAGCGCGCTGCGCGAGCAGACGCTCGCCGACGGCGCCGACACGCTGCGGGCGGCTGCCGCCGACCTGCGCGCGGCCTTCGACGCCGGCGGGCGGCTGATCGCGCTGGGCAACGGCGGCTCGGCCACCGACGCGATGGACGTCGTGGCCGACTTCGCGGGGCCGCCGGCGGCGACCGGGTGGCCGGCCCGCCGCGCCCTCGACCTGACTGCCGACACGGCGATCCTCACCGCGATCGCCAACGACATCGGCACCGAGGCGATCTTCGCCCGTCAGGTCATCGCCTACGGCCGCCCTCGCGACGTGCTGCTCGCGCTGTCGACAAGCGGCAACTCGCTCAGCGTCCTCGAGGCGCTGGGGGAGGCGCGGCGGCGGGGGCTGCGGACCATCGCGCTGGTCGGCTACGACGGGGGGCGCGTGGCCACCGAGGGGCTGGCCGACCATGTCGTGATCACCCGCTCGCAGCACATCCCGCGCATCCAGGAGGCGCAGGCGAGCGCCTATCACGTGCTGCGGGAGCTGGTCGAGAGCGGGCCGTGAGCGCCACTCGGATCCGCGCGCGGGTCGAGGGCGTGGTCCAGGGTGTCGGGTTTCGCCCGTATGTGCACCGCCTGGCCGGGGAGCTTGCGCTCGGCGGCTTCGTGCTCAACGACGAGCGCGGGGTGCTGCTCGAGGTCGAGGGCGAGGAGGCGGCCGTCGCGGCTTTCCTGGCGCGGCTGCCCGCCGAGGCACCGCCGTTGGCGACCGTCGAGCGCGTGCACTCCGAGCCGCTTGCGCCTGCGGGCGAGGAGGCGTTTGCGATCGTCGCCAGCGCGCGCGGCGGCGAGCCGCTGGCGCTCGTCTCGCCCGACAGCGCCACGTGCGACGACTGCCTTGCCGAGCTGTTCGACCCGGGCGACCGGCGCCATCGCTACCCGTTCATCAACTGCACCAACTGCGGCCCGCGCTTCACGATCGTGCGCGGCGTGCCGTACGACCGGCCGCTGACCACGATGGCGGGCTTCGTGATGTGTGCCCGCTGCCGCGCCGAGTACGACGATCCGGCCGACCGCCGCTTCCACGCCCAGCCCAACGCCTGCCCCGAGTGCGGGCCGACGGTGCGCTTCGGCGACGCCGCCGGCGAGGAGGCCCTCGCCGCCGCGGCCGCCGCGCTGCGCGATGGGCGCGTGGTGGCGGTCAAGGGGGTGGGCGGCTATCACCTCGCCTGCCGGGCCGACGACGAGGCCGCGGTCGCCGCGCTGCGCGCGCGCAAGCACCGCGAGGAGAAGCCGTTCGCGCTGATGGCGCCGGACCTCGATGCGGCACGGGCGCTCGTCGAGCTCGGGCCCATCGACGAGGCGCTGCTGCTCGCTCGCGAGCGGCCGATCGTGGTGGCGTCGCGGCGCGCGGCTGCGGCGGTCGCCGCGGCGGTGGCGCCGCATTCGAGCGACCTCGGCGTGATGCTGCCCTATTCGCCGCTGCATCACCTGCTGCTGGCCGACGTGGGCGGCGTGCTCGTGATGACCAGCGGAAACGTCTCCGACGAGCCGATCGCCTACACCGACGACGACGCGCGCCGGCGGCTGGCGGGCATCGCCGATGGCTTCCTGACCCACGACCGGCCCATCCACACGCGCACCGACGACTCCGTCGTGCGCGCCCGCCGCAGCGGCGCGCCGCTGCTGCTGCGCCGTTCGCGCGGCTACGTCCCGGCCAGCGTCGAGCTGCCGCTGGCCGCCCCGCCACTCGTGGCCTGCGGCGCCGAGCTGAAGGCGACCTTCTGCGTGGCGAAGGGCACGCGGGCCTGGGTCGGCCACCACATCGGCGACCTGCAGAACCTCGAGACGCTGACCTCGTTCCGCGAGGGCATCGCGCACTTCGAGGCGCTCTTCGCCGTCGCCCCCGAGGTGGTCGTCCACGACCTACATCCAGACTACCTCTCGACCGGGTACGCGCTCGAACGCGAGGGTGTCGAGCACGTGGCGGTCCAGCACCACCACGCGCACCTCGCGGCCTGCCTGGCCGAGCACGGCGAGACCGGGCCGGCGATCGGCGCGATCTTCGACGGCACCGGGCTGGGCAGCGACGGCACGATCTGGGGCGGCGAGCTGCTGGCCGGCGATCTGGCGGGCTTCGAGCGCGTCGGGCACCTGTGGCCCGTGCGCCTGCCCGGCGGCGACCGCGCCGTACGCCAGCCGTGGCGCATGGCCTGTGCCTGGCTCGCGGAGGCCACCGGGGCCGAGCCGCCCCCGCTGCCCGGAATCGAGCCGCGCGCGTGGCACGCCGTCGCCGAGCTGGCGCGCACCGGCCTCGCCGCGCCCACGACCACGAGCATCGGGCGCCTCTTCGACGCCGTCGCGGCGCTGTGTGGCGTGCGCACCGAGGTCACCTACGAGGGACAGGCCGCGGGCGAGCTCGAGGCCCTCGCCGACCGCGCCGAACGTGGCGCCTACCCGCTCGAGGTCGCCCACGGCATCCTCGACGCGCGGTCGACCGTCCTCGCCGTCGCGAGCGACCTCGCCGCGGGCGTCGAGGCGCCGCTGGTGGCGGCGCGCTTCCACGGCGCGGTCGCGCGGGCGACGGCGCAGGCGTGCGCCGCGTCCGGCCTCGAGACCGCCGTCCTGGCCGGCGGCGTGTGGCAGAACCGGCTGCTGCTCGAGCTCACGCTCCCGCTGCTGCGCGGCGCCGGACTGCGCGTCCTCGTCCCCGAGCGGCTGCCGCCCAACGACGGGGCCATCAGCTACGGCCAGGCCGCCGTCGCCGCGGCGCGCGGCGCGAGCTGACGCGGCCTGGTCGCTCCGGCGCGCCAGCCCGTTCAAACATGACGCTCAACTGCCGATATCAAGGGCGATGTCGCTTGCCGAGTCCGCCGCTGCGCCCGATCAGCAGATCCCCGGCCTGACCCCGCCCAAGACCCGGGGGCGCTCGTCGCGCTTCATCGGCGACATCGTGGTCGACCTCGGCTACGCCGCTCGCGAGGCAGTCGAGGGCGCGATCGCCGAGTCGCGGGCCACCGGCCGGCGCACCGGCGAGGTGCTCGTCGAGCGCGGCGTCCTGACTCCCGACCAGCTCGCCCGCGTCGTGGCCGAGCGCTTCGGGGTCGACCAGCTCGACCTCGGCATCTTCAAGGTCGACATGGCGGCGGCCAACCTGCTGCCCGCGACCTCGGCCAGGCGCTACGGCGCCGTGCCGGTCAAGGTCATCGACGAGCGCACACTGCTCGTCGCGATGATCGATCCGGGCAACGTGCTCGCCATCGACGACATCTCGCTGATGAGCGGCTACGAGGTGCGCGCGGCCGTCGCGGCCGAGCAGGACATCGACGCGCTGATCCAGCGCCTCAACGCGCTCGACGACGTCGTCATCGCCGAGGCCATCGACGAGGAGGACGGCGCGGAGGTCGTCGACCTGCGCGAGTCGGCCGCCGACGCCCCCGTCATCAAGCTCGTCAACTCGCTCATCGGGCAGGGCGTCGAGCAGGGCGCCTCCGACATCCACTTCGAGCCCGTCGACGGCGACCTCGTGGTCCGCTACCGCATCGACGGCGTGCTCAGCGAGGCCACCCGCGTCCCGCGGCGCCTCGTGGCCGGCGTCATCTCGCGCATCAAGATCATGTCCGAGCTGGACATCGCCGAGCGCCGCGTGCCGCAGGACGGCCGCGTGGCGCTGAACATCGACGGCCGCGGCGTCGACGTCCGCGTGGCCACGCTGCCGCTGGTCGGCGGCGAGTCGGCCGTCATGCGCGTCCTCGACAAGGAGGGCGCGACCATCGACCTCGACAAGCTCGGCATGGTCGACCCCGAGCGCGACCGCTTCGTCAAGGCGTTCAAGCGGCCCCACGGCGCGGTGCTCGTCACCGGCCCCACCGGCTCGGGCAAGACGACCACGCTCTACGGCGCGCTGCAGATGCTGCACACGCCGGACAAGAACATCATCACCATCGAGGACCCGGTCGAGTACGAGCTCTCCGGCGTCAAGCAGATGCAGGTCAACACCAAGGCGGGGCTGCACTTCGCCACCGGCCTGCGCTCGATGATGCGCGCCGACCCCGACATCATCATGGTCGGCGAGATCCGCGACCGCGAGACCGCGCAGATCGCCGTCGAGGCGGCGCTCACCGGCCACCTCGTGCTCTCCACGCTGCACACCAACGACGCCCCCGGCGCCGTAGCGCGCCTGATCGAGATGGGCGTCGAGCCCTTCCTCGTGGCCAGCGCGGTGGAGTGCGTCGTCGCCCAGCGCCTGGCGCGGCGCCTGTGCGAGGCGTGCAAGAAGCCCGTCAAGGTCGAGGGCCACGTCGTGCGTGAGCACGGCTTCAGCACCGACGAGTACGAGATCGACGTCTTCGAGGCGGGCGGCTGCTCGCGTTGCGGCGGGAGCGGCTACAAGGGCCGCATCGGCCTCTACGAGGTCATGCCGATCACCGACGAGATCCGCAGCCTCGCCGTCAGCCGCGCCTCGGCCGACGCGATCGCCGAGGCGGCGCTGGCCGCCGGGATGCGGCGCCTGCGCGACGAGGGCTTTGAGAAGATCCGCGCCGGGATGACGTCGTTCGCCGAGCTGGCGCGCGTCAGCGGCTGAGCGGCGCGGCGGAGGCGGGCCGTGGGAAGGGATCTCGGAACGGCCCGCCCCGCTCGCACAGACAGCCTACACTACGTAGGAGATCTTCTCTAGAAGTGTCCGGCGACTGCTCCGGCCGTCACGGCGCGATGGTCCTCGGGATCCGGGCGCAGGATCATCACCTCGGCCGGGACCTTCTCGAGCAGCCACTCGAGGTCGTCGCTGCTCAGGCCCGTTCGCGCGCTGGACGTGGCCGACACGATGACCCGGTCGACGTGCTCGGTGTCGAGCAGTCGCCGCAGCGCATCGCGATAGGTGCGCCCGCGGATGATGCGCGTGTCGACGCTGACGCCGAGCGCCGTCGCGCGCTGCTCGATCGTCTCGAGCAGGGGCATGGCGGAGTGACACTGGACCGGGAGCGGCGCGTCGAGGGGCAGGTGACGAGGCACCCGTGCCAGATAGGCGGGCATGATCGTGGCGTCCTCCACGCGGGCCAGACGGATCGCGGCATCGAAGGCGCGGCGCGAGATCGACGTCCCGGTGAAAGGCACGAGAATGCGTCGCGTGCCGTGCGGGAGTTTCTTGTCGCGATTGTGGCCGTTGGACGGCAGCAACCAGCCGCCGACGAGGCCAGCGGCGAGAGCGCCAACAGCGATGGCGATGGTGGGAGTCATGGAGTCTTCTCGTGTTTCTTGGAGCGGTCGGCGACGATGCGTACGTCGACGCCGGGGAGCCGCTCCATCAGTGCCTGGGGCATGGGGGTGCGAAGGCGCGCCAGCCCGCGAGCAGGGCGCGAGCGGCCGAGCAGGATGTAGGTGCTGCCGCGGTCGCGGGCGATCCGCGCGATGGTGTCGGCGATATCGTCGCCCGGCTCGACGAGCAGGTTGGCGCCGAGGACCGACGCGAGCTGGCGCAGGGCGCCGAGCGCGCGCTCCTGCTCGGGGGTCGGATCGCGGCCCGGCGGGCTGACCCACAGCACGTCGAGCTGGGCGCCCAACCGCTGGGCCGAGCGCCAGGCGCGGCGGACCAGCCGCTGCGCGCCCGGATATGGCTCGGCCAGCGCAAGCAGGCGCTCGCCCACCGCCTGGGGCGTGTCGGCCGCCAGGACGTCGTCGCGCGTGCCGACCGTCTCGGTGACCAGGCGCTTGGCCTCGACCTCCTCGGCCACCTGGCGCAGCGCGACCTCGCGCAGCGCGGAGAGGTTCTCGATGCGGAAGAAGCCGTTCAGGGCGGCGTCGATGCGCTCGGGCTTGTAGACCTTGCCGGCGCGCAGCCGCGTGAGCAGCGCCTCTGGGCTGAGGTCGATGAGCACGACCTCGTCGGCGCGCCCGAGCACCGAGTCGGGGAGCGTCTCGCGCATCCGCACGCCGCTGAGCTCGGCCACCTGGTCGTTGAGCGACTCCAGGTGTTGGACGTTGACCGTCGACAGCACGTCGATGCCGGCGTCGAGCAGGTCCTCGATGTCCTCGTAGCGCTTCTCGTGCTCCAGCCCCGGCGCGTTGGTGTGGGCGAGCTCGTCGACGAGCGCGAGCTCCGGCGCGCGCTTGAGCACGGCGGGCAGGTCCATGTCCCACAGCTCGGTGCCGCGATACTCCACGCGGCGTTGCGGCACCGTCGGCAGGCCCTCGGCGAGCGCCTGCGTCTCGGCACGACCGTGGCTCTCCAGCAGCCCGATCACCACGTCGCGGCCCGCCTCGAGCTCGGCGTGGCCCTCCTGCAGCATGCGGTAGGTCTTGCCGACCCCGGCGGCCATCCCGAGGAAGATCGTGTAGTGCCCGCGCCCGGGCTGGGGACGCTCGCGGACCAGCTCAGGCATGCGGTCAGCGGCGGGCACCATCCAAGGCTCCCAGAGCCCGCACGGCAGCCTTTCGCAACGCCCCGGGGGTGCCCGGAACGTAAAGCGGGCCGCTGCCGTCGATCAACAGGGCCCGCGCGAGCCGCATGCCGTCGGCATCGACGGGCCGCGGCGCGCGCAGGCGCTCGGCCAGGTCGAGCAGAGCCCCGCGGGCGTCGCCCAGCGCGTCGGGCGAAACGGGGACGACGGCGGTCAGGCCGGGGCGCCGGCGCGTGGCGCGGGCCACGCCTTGTTCGAGCGCCTCGGCCAGCCGCCGGCGCGACCGCTCGGAGACCATCCGCGCTTCGCGCACCGCGCGCACGCGCGCGCGCAGTCCGAGGCGGATGGCGGGGGGCGCGGCGGTCGCGTAGGACATGGTCACGCTCCCAAGAGGTTGTGGACGACGAGATCGATGAGCTTGATGCCGATGAACGGCGCCACCAGGCCACCGAGCCCGTAGACGAGCATGTTGCGCCGCAGCAGCGCGGTCGCCCCGACGGGCCGGTAGCGCACCCCGCGCAGGGCCAGCGGCACCAGCAGGGGGATGATCAGCGCGTTGAAGACGATCGCCGAGATGATGGCCGAGCTCGGCGTCCCCAGGTGCATGATGTTCAGCGCGTCGAGCGGCCCGCGGTTCTGGCCGCGCGCGGCGTAGGTGGCCGCGAAGATCGCCGGCAGGATCGCGAAGTACTTCGCGACGTCGTTGGCGATCGAGAAGGTGGTCAGCGCGCCGCGCGTGATGAGCAGCTGCTTGCCGACCTCGACGATCTCGATGAGCTTGGTCGGGTTGGAGTCGAGGTCGACCATGTTGCCCGCCTCGCGCGCGGCCTGGGTGCCGGTGTTCATCGCGACGCCGACGTCGGCCTGTGCCAGCGCCGGCGCGTCGTTGGTGCCGTCGCCGGTCATCGCGACGAGCCGGCCCTCGGCCTGCTCGTGACGGATGAGCTCCATCTTGCGCTCCGGCGTCGCCTCGGCGAGGAAATCGTCGACGCCGGCCTCCTCGGCGATCTTGGCCGCCGTGAGCTTGTTGTCGCCGGTGACCATCACCGTGCGGATGCCCATTGCGCGCAGCTGGGCGAAGCGATGGCGCATCCCCTCCTTGACGGTGTCCTTGAGGTAGATGACACCGAGCACCTGCGAGTTGCGCGCCACCGCCAGCGGCGTGCCGCCCTCGCGCGCGATGCGGTCTACGACGCCGTCGAGCTCGGTTGGTGGCGTCCCGCCTTCGTTGTGCACCCATTCGGCGATCGCGTCGGCCGCGCCCTTGCGCAGCACCGTGCCGTTCATGTCCACGCCGCTCATCCGCGTCTGCGCGGTGAAGGGGACGAACTGCGCGTGCACCGGCGCCATCTCGTGTTCGCGCAGCCCGTACTGCTTGGCGAGCACGACGATCGAGCGGCCTTCGGGGGTCTCGTCCGCGAGCGACGACAGCTGGGCGGCCTCGGCGAGCTCGAGCTCCTCCACGCCCGGCATGGGCACGAGCTCGGCGGCCTCGCGGTTGCCCAGCGTGATCGTGCCCGTCTTGTCGAGCAGCAGGACGTCGACGTCGCCGGACGCCTCGACCGCGCGCCCGGACAGGGCGAGCACATTGCGGCGCACGAGGCGGTCCATGCCGGCGATGCCGATCGCGCTCAGCAGCGCGCCGATGGTGGTCGGGATCAGCGCCACCAGCAGCGCGACGAGGGTCGTCACCGAGATGTCGGTGCTCACGAACTCGGCGAACGGCTTGAGCGAGACGATCACGAACAGGAAGACCAGCGTGAGCACCGCCAGCAGGATGTTCAGCGCGATCTCGTTGGGCGTCTTGCGCCGCTCGGCGCCCTCCACGAGGGCGATCATGCGGTCCAGGAACGACTGTCCGGGCTCCTGGGTGATCTCGACGACGATGCGGTCCGACAGCACGCGCGTGCCGCCGGTCACTGCGCTGCGGTCACCGCCGGACTCGCGGATGACGGGCGCCGACTCGCCGGTGATGGCCGACTCGTCGACCGAGGCGATGCCCTCGATGACGGTGCCGTCGCCGGGGATGATCTCGCCGGCCTCGACGACCACGACGTCGCCGCGGTGAAGCTCGGACGCCGGGCGCGTCGTACCGTCCTGCAGGTGCGCGACGGTCTCGGTCCGCATCGAGCGCAGCGTGTCGGCCTGGGCGCGCCCGCGGCCCTCGGCGAGGCCCTCGGCGAGGTTGGCGAAGACGACCGTCAGCCAGAGCCACAGCGTCACCGTGATGGTGAAGAGCAGCGTCTCGTTGCCGCCGCCGAACGGGTCGCCGGTGGCGATCTGATAGACGACCGCGATCGAGGTCAGCAGGGCGCCGACCTCGACCACGAACATCACCGGGTTGCGGACCTGGACGCGCGGGTCGAGCTTGCGCATGGAGCCCCAGAGGGCCGGCCAGAGCAGCTCGCGCGTGAAGAGGGAGGAGGAAGGCTTGGTCATGTGGTCTTGTCGAGAGCCATGTTGAGCTCGAGCACGTTCACGCCGGGCTCGCCGAAGACACCGAGGAAGCGCCCGTCGGTGTGCTCGGCGACGAGCTTGTCGACGCGATCGAGCGGGATGCCACGCACCGCGGCGACGCGGTGCGCCTGGATGAGCGCGTTGGCCTTCGAGATGTCGGGATCGACGCCGGAGCCGGATGTCATCACCGCGTCCACCGGAACCTTGGCGGCGGTGAGCCCGGGGTTGTACTTGCGCTCGAGATCGAGGTAGGACGCCAGCGCGTCACGGAAGAAGAAGCGCGCGACCTCGGAGTTCGGACCGCGGTTGGAGAAGGCCGAGGCCGCCGCGTTGTAGTCGGTCTGCGAGGGGCGCGGCTGGAAGTACTTGGGATCCGGCCGGGTGATCGGGTTGCCGTCGGAGTCCTTCTTTCCCGTGTCGATCGTGAACGGTTTGGCGATCAGCTGCGAGCCGATGACCTTGCCGTCCTGCTTGATCTGCGACCCGTTGGCCTTGGTGTTGAACAGCACTTGCGAGATGCCCGTCATGGCGAGCGGGTAGGCGATGCCGAGGACGACCGTCAGAACGAGGATCGCGAGGGCGGCCGTGGTGAGTTCCTTGGAGAGCTTCATCTCAGAAGAGGCGGTCGGTCATGCCCTGTGCGATCGGGCCGATCATCAGGGCGGGGAAGAAGGTCAGGGCGCCGACGAGCACGACGGTGCCGATGAGCAGCGCGACGAAGGTCGGCGTGTCGGTCCGCATCGTTCCGGCGCCGGCGGGAGCCGCCCGCTTCGTGGCAAGCGCGCCCGCGACGGCGAGCACGAACAGGATCGGGATGAAGCGCGCGCCGACCATGGTCACGCCGCCGACCAGGTCGGCGAACGTGATGCCGTGGGCGCCCAGGTTGCCCGGGTTGGGCTGGTAGTAGCCGGTGTAGCCGGCGAACGCAGAGCCGTTGTTGTTGGCCTGCGACATGTACGCGTAGAGCGTTTCGCTGAACCCCTGTGGCCTCGCCGAGGCCCAGATCGATGGCGCTCCGTACTTCGTGCCCAGCGCCAGGGCGCTCGCGAAGAGGATCGCCAGCGGCGTGATGAGCACGCCGAGCCCGACGAGCTTGATCTCGCGCGCCTCGATCTTCTTGCCCAGGTACTCCGGCGTACGCCCGACCATCAGCCCGCCGATGAAGACGGCGAGCAGGACGTAGAGCAGCATCGTGTACAGGCCCGTGCCGACGCCGCCGAACACCGACTCGCTGTAGGCGAGGTTCGCCATCGGGACGAGGCTCCCGATCCCGGTGAACGACTCCAGCGCCGCGTTGACCGCGCCGCAGGAGGTCACCGTGGTGACGGCCGCCCACAGGGTTGAGCCGGCGATGCCGAAACGCTGTTCCTTGCCCTCGAGGTTGCCGCCGGTCGAGCCGCTGATCGCCGAGGTGTGGACGCCGGCTGCGTGCTGTGCGGGCGTGCCGTGCAGCTCGGCGAGGTAGACGACGACGACGCCGACGATGAAGAGCGCAGCCATGGCCGAGAAGACGGCCCACCCCTGTCGCCGGCTGCCGACCATGCGCCCGAAGGTGTAGGTCAGCGACGCCGGTATGCAGAGGATGAGGAACATCTCCAGCAGGTTTGTGAGCCCACTGGGGTTCTCGAACGGATAGGCGGAGTTCGTGTTGAAGAAGCCGCCGCCGTTGGTGCCGAGCTCCTTGATGACCTCCTGCGAGGCGACCGGGCCGCGCGCCAGCCCGGCGACGGTGCCGCCGAGTGTCTGCAGCGTGCCCTGCGAGACGAGGATCAGGCCACCGACGATCGAGATCGGCAGCAGGACGTAGAAGCATGCCCGCACGAGGTCCTGCCAGAAGTTGCCGAGGAAGGGCTCGTGGCTGCGGCGCGCGATGATGCCGCGGATCAGCGCGATCGCGACGACGATGCCGGTGGCGGCCGAGACGAAGTTCTGCACCGCGAGGCCGGCCATCTGGCTGAAGTAGGAGAGCGTCGTCTCGCCCATGTAGTACTGCCAGTTCGTGTTGGTCACGAACGACGACGTCGTGTTGAACGTCAGGTCCCAGGTGCCCGAGTGGAAGCCCTCGGGGTTGAATGGGTGCAGCGTCTGGGTGCGCAGGATCAGGTACAGCAGCAGCCAGCCGCCGAGCGAGAAGAAGACGACGCCGCGCGCGTAAGCCTTCCAGTCCTGGCCGCGGGAGACGTCGACGCGCAGCAGCCGGTACGTGAAGCGCTCCATCGGCCCCGCGACCGCGTCCAGGAAGGTGCGATCGTCGCGGAAGACCCGCGCCATGTAGCCGCCGAGGAACGGCGTGACGGCGACGATAAGCCCGAAGAACAGCGCGATCTGCACGAAGCCCTGAACCATCGCGGCCTCAGAACCTCTCGCCGCGCAGCAGGGCGTAGAGGAGGTAGCCGCAGATCAGCGCCGACACGAGCAGCCCGACGAAGCCGGCGCTGCTCATACGCGCTCGATCCCTTCGATGAGGAGGGCCAGCACCGCGAAGGTCACGACGGCGATGGCGATGGCGAGAACGTCCATGCAGCCATGGTCGGAGACCCGTTTCAAGACTCCGTGCAGAAAGGGCGCGCCGGTATACAGATCTTGTGAAGGCCGTCAGGCGGGCACGGGGCCGCCCACGAGGGCGACCGCGACGCCGGCGCCCGCGGCGAGCAGCAGCGTGGGCACGACTCCGCGCCGCAGGACCAGGAGCAGCACCGCCGACGCGGCCAGGGCGGCGAACTGCCAGGCCTCGCTGAGTGCTCCCGCGAGCGGGATCGCCGAGCCGAGGATCGCGCCGATCGCCGCCGGGCCGGCGCCGTCGAGAAACGCTCGCGCCCGGCGATCGCGTCGCAGGCGATCGAAGTGCTCCCCGCCGAGCAGGATGAAGGCGAACGAGGGCGAGAAGGCGACAGCCGCCGCGAGCAGTCCGCCACCGAGGCCCGCGGCGGCGTAGCCGACCACGGCCACGGTGTGGACCACCGGGCCGGGCGTGATCTGACCGAGAGCGACGGCATTGAGGAACTCGCCGCTGGACATCCAGTGGTAATGGCCGACGGCGTCGGCCTGCATGAGCGGGATGATCACGAAGCCGCCGCCGTAGGAGAGTGCCCCGACCTTGACGGCGACCCAGGCCAGCGATAGCACGCCGCCGGTGCCGAACACCGCGACGGCGGCGGGCGCCACCGACAGCGTGCGGACGGGACCGTGGTGCGCGGCGAGCTCGACTGCGCCGCACGCGAGCAGGACCAGCACCAGCCAAGGGCCCAACGTCGCCGCCGAAGTGATGCCGGCCGCGAGATAGATCGCCCAACGGCGACGGCTCGCCTGCGCGGCCCGGTTCCAGCTCGCCGGGATCAGGCTCGAGCCGGCCTGTACGGCGACGCCGCCGACCGCCGACCCGGCGCCCGCGCCGGCGCCCGTGACCCACAGCGGCGGCGATCCGATGAGGAACAGGACGGACAGCGCGAGGATGGCGACGAGGCCGGGAACGATGAACGCCAGGCCCCCGACGAGGGCGCCGAGCCGGCCGCGGACCCGCCACGCGCTGAAGATCGCCAGCTGCGTCGAGGCGGGCCCCGGCAGCAGGTTGCAGACGGCGACCGCGTCCTCGAAGTCCTGCGTCCCGAGCCAATGCCTGCGCTCGACGCACAGCTCGCGCAGCATCGCGATGTGCGTCGGCGGCCCGCCGAAGCCGAGGCAGCCGATCCGGCCCCACTCGCGGAGGACCGCGAGGAGCCCGGGGCTACCCTGCGGCCGGCTGGAAGAGCTCGATCGGGTTCCCGAATGGGTCGTCAAGCAGGATCTGCCGGCCGCCGGGGCCGGCGACGATGTCGTTGCGGAAGGTCAGCCCCGAGGCGCGCAGCCGCTCAACCTCGGTCGCGATGTCGTCGACGATCAGGTGGATGCGGTTCCAGCCGCCGGCAGCCGGCGTCCGGCCGTCTGGCATCGGCCGCCCGGCCGAGCTCGCGGGGCCGCTGAGCAGCAGGCGCAGCCTGCCGCGGATGACCTCGGCGAACGCGGGCGTCGCGACCAACCCCGGTTCGAAGCCGAAATGGTGCGTGTAGAACTCGAGCGCCGCATCGACGTCGTCGACCATGTAACGGACGCTGACCAGGTCTTCGGGCATGTTCAGGCAACCTCCTCGATGAGCTCGATCAGGTAGGGGATGCGGACCGCCAACTCGTCGGCCGTTCGCTCGAACGCGGCCGGACCCGCCTCGCGCGCCGGGTCGGACATGCTCCAGTGCGCAAGGCGCGGCGCTCCGTCGAACTCCGGGCAGACTTCGCGCACCCGGTCGCAGAGCGTGACCACACAGTCGAAGCGGCGCTGCGCGAACTCGCTCAGGTGCTTCGAGCGGCGGCCGGCGATGTCGATGCCCCGCGCGCGCATCGTCGCCACCGCCTGCGGATGCAGCGGCTTCGGCGCGCTGCCGGCGCTGACGGCGCGCAGGCCGAGCTTCTCGGCCAGCCCCTCGGCCATCTGCGAGCGCGAGCTGTTGCCGGTGCACAGGAACAGCACGCGCGCACGCCTCGCGTGCTCCTGCCGCGTGGGGGCATCCCGCAGCCCGGGATGGAGCGCGGCCCCGGCCGCGCCCAGCAGCTCGCGGCAGCGCGCCAGGTCGAGCCGGTAGTAGACGTCGCGACCGTCGGCGGAACTGCGCCGCGGGTCGACGACGCCCTCCATCCGCAGCTGCCCGAGGTGGTAGGACACGAGCGCCTGCGGCTCGTCGACGAGTGCGCACAGCTCGCGAACCCGCCGATCGCTGCGCGCCAGCTCGGTCAGCAGGCGCCAGCGCAGCGGGTGCCCCGCGAGCCGCAGGAAGCTCGGTGGGGTAATCGTCGCAGCCACGGTCGCCTGGACAATACATCAAAGTGGATTGATGGATATGTCAGCCGGCGAAGCGGTACCCCACGCCCGGGTCCGTGCGGATGTAGCGCCGCTGGCCGGTGGGCTCGATCTTGCGTCGCAGGTTGGCGATGTGCGCGCGCAGGACCTGCGTGTCGTCGGCGTACTGGGGCCCCCACACCTCGACGAGCAGGGCGCGGTGGGTCAGGAGCCGCCCGCGGTGGCGCACGAGCGTGCGCAGCAGGTCGAACTCGATCGGCGTCAGGTGGATCTCCTCGCCGTCGCGGCGCACGACGCGCGCGTTGAGGTCGACCACGAGGCCGTCGACCTCGATGGCGGGCTCGCCGGGCGCATCGCCGGCGCGGCGCAGCGCGGCGCCCACGCGCGCCACCAGCTCGCGCGGGCCGAACGGCTTGGTCACGTAGTCGTCGGCGCCGGCCTCGAGCGCCTCGACCTTGGCCTCCTCCTCGCCGATCGCGCTCAGGACGATGATCGGCATGCTGCTCCATTCGCGCAGCGCCCGGCACAGCTCGACGCCGCTGCCGTCGGGCAGCATGAGGTCGACGATCGCCGCGTCGGGCGGTCGGACGGCGGCCTGGTCGAGCGCCTCCTCCACCGTGACCGCCTCGATGACCTCGTAGCCGGCCTCGCGCAGGATGACCTTCAGCGCGCGCAGGATCTGGCGCTCGTCGTCGACGACGAGCACACGGCTCAGGCCCACGGGGTCTCCCCTCCTGGCGGCTCCGTGCCCGGCGTGGCTGCGGGCGGGGATGCCAACTCCAGCGGCAGCTCGACCACGAACGTCGCGCCCTGGCCGGGCAGCGACTCGACCCACACCCGCCCGCCGTTGGCCTCCACGAAGCCGCGCACGATGGCAAGCCCCAGGCCGGAGCCGCGGTGGCCGTTGTGCGCCTCCACGCGCGCTCGGTAGAACGGCTCGAAGATGCGCGCCTTCTCGGCGGCCGCGACGCCCGGCCCGCGGTCGACGACGCGGATGATGATCCGCGGGCCCACGGCGCGGGCGCGGATCGACACCGGATGGCCGCCCGAGTGGCGCGCCGAGTTCTCCAGCAGGTTGACGAACGCACGCTCGAGCTGGGCGGCGTCGGCGCGGATCAGCGGCAGGTCGGCGTCGATCGACAGCGTGAAGGTGTCGGGCGGGAGCGCGAGCTCGTCGACCGCCTCGTGGAGGACCTCCTCCACCGAGCACCACTCCAGGCGCGGCTCGGCGGTGCGCGCCTCCAGGCGCGACATCTCCAGCAGCTTGTCGATGAGCAGCGACAGACGCTGTGCCTCGCCGCCGATGTCCGCCACCAGCTCGGCGCGCTCCTCGTCGGAGAGCGAGCGCGCCTCCAGCGCGCCGACCGCGGTGAGGATCGCGGTCAGGGGCGAGCGCAAATCGTGCGAGACCGACCGCAGCAGCGCGGTCTTGAGCACGTCCGAGCGGCGCAGCGCGCTGGTCTCGACCACCTCGCGCTGCAGCGCATCGCGCTCGATGGCCGCGCCGAGGATC
>DATBKW010000399.1:0-19185 GCA_036555665.1 Solirubrobacteraceae bacterium
AGCTGCTGACGGTCGTCGTGCCGTCGCTGGAGAAGCTGCAGAAGGAGGGCGAGGTCGGCCAGGCGCGGATCACGCAGTACACGCGCTACCTCACCGTCGGCCTGGCCTTCGCGCAGTCGATCGGCTACGTCTTCCTGTTCAGGAGCTTCGGGCAGAGCGCCGGCTCCGGCCAGCCGATCATCCCCCACTTCGACACGCCGCACGTCTTCCTCATCGTGATCTCGCTCACCGCGGGCACGGTGCTGCTCATGTGGATGGGCGAGCTGATCACCCAGCGCGGCATCGGCAACGGCATCTCGCTGATGATCTTCGCCTCGATCGTCGCGCGCTTCCCGCAGGGCATCCACGCCTGGTGGACGAACGCCGATCAGGTCTTCAAGGTCATGATGCCGTTCCTGGCGCTGGCGGTCGTCGCAGCCGTGGTGTTCATCCAGGAGGGCCAGCGGCGGATCCCGATCCAGTACGCCAAGCGCGTGATCGGGCGGCGCATGAGCGGCGGCGGCCAGACCTATCTGCCGCTGCGCGTGAACATGGCCGGCGTCATCCCGGTCATCTTCGCGGCGTCGATCATGGCCTTCCCGCCCACCGTCGGCCAGCTCATCCAGCAGCCGTGGGCGCAGGACGTCTCGGACTTCTTCAGACCCTCCGGACCGGCCTACCTGATCGGCGAAACGATTTTCATCATCCTGTTCACGTACTTCTACACGGCGGTCACCTTCAACCCGGTCGACCAGGCCGACAACCTCAAGAAGTACGGCGGCTTCATCCCCGGGGTGAGGCCAGGCAGACCCACCGCCGAGTTCCTGGACCGGATCCTCGCCCGGCTGACCTTCCCCGGCGCGCTGTACCTCGCCGCCGTGGCGGCCCTGCCGACGGTGCTGATCAACCAGACGAGTGCGAACTTCTACTTCGGCGGCACCTCGCTGCTCATCGTCGTCGGCGTCGCGCTGGACACGATGAAACAGCTCGAGGCGCAACTGATGATGCGCAACTACGAGGGCTTCCTGAAGTAAGGTCCCCGGCTTCCGATGCCCGGCTCACGCTTCCTGCGCCGTTCGGAAGTCCACTCGAATTCGCCTCTTCCCACTGTGTCCGAGCTCAATCTCATCCTTCTGGGCCCTCCCGGCGCGGGGAAGGGCACGCAGGCCGAGCGCCTGCAGGAGGACTTCGACCTCGCCTACATCGCCACCGGCGACATCCTGCGCAAGGCGGTCTCCGAGGGCACCGAGCTGGGGCGCAAGGCCAAGGAGTACATGGACGCCGGCGACCTCGTGCCCGACGAGGTCATCATCGGCGTGATTCTCGAGTGCGTGGAGAGCGATGCGGCGCAGGACGGCTTCCTGCTCGACGGCTTCCCGCGCAGCGTCGGCCAGGCCGAGGCGCTCGAGAAGGCCATCGGCCGCCTCGACCGCCGCCTGACCGCGGTCCTCTGCATCGAGGCGCCCGACGAGGAGATCGTCCGCCGGCTCTCGGGGCGGCGCATGTGCAGCAAGAGCGGCCATGTCTACAACGTCTACACCGACCCGCCGAAGCGCGACGAGGTCTGTGACCAGGACGGCTCGCGCCTCGTCCAGCGCGACGACGACCGCGAGGCCACCGTCCGCAAGCGTCTGGACGTGTTCCACCGCCAGACCGAGCCGCTGGTCGAGTACTACGAGGAACGCGGCCTCCTGCGCCGCTTCGACGGCACCCGCAGCCCGACCGAGGTCCACGACCACATCCGGGCCACGATCGCCACGCTGCGCCTAGAAGACGAGCTGTGATCATCAAGAAGTCGCCCGAGGAGATCGACCGCATGGCGGCGGCCGGTGCGATCCTCGTCCGCACGCTGCGCCTGATCGAGGGCAAGGCCCGCGAAGGGGTCACGACCGCCGACCTCGACGAGGCCGCCGAGAAGTTCATCCGCTCGCAGGGCGGCGAGCCGGCCTTCAAGGGCTACCGCGGCTTCCCGGGCTCGATCTGCGCCTCGCCGAACTCGATGGTCGTGCACGGCATTCCGGGGCCGTATCGGCTGGAGCGCGGGGACATCATCTCGATCGATGTGGGTGTCGTCTTGGACGGCTGGGTGGCCGATGCGGCGCGGACCTTCGCGGTCGGCCCGGTCACGCCGGTGGCCCACAAGCTGCTCGACACCACGAAGGCCTCGCTGTTCGACGCCGTCGAGCAATGCGTCGTGGGCAATCGGTTGGGCGACGTCTCGCACGCCGTCCAGGCCCGCGTGGAGGGCGACGGCCTGAGCGTCGTACGCTCGCTCGTCGGCCACGGGATCGGCCGCTCGATGCACGAGGACCCGCAGATCCCCAACTACGGCGATCCCGGCCGCGGCCCGCTGCTCGAGGAGGGCATGGTCCTCGCCGTCGAGCCGATGGTCAACGCCGGGCGCCACGCGGTGCGCATGGGCGACGACGGCTGGGCGACCTTCTCCCAGGACGGCTCGCTGGCCGCGCACTTCGAGTTCACGGTGGCGATCACGGCCGACGGGCCGCGGATCTTGACGCCGTGGCATCTCGAGAACGGGTCCTGACGTCGGTGGTCGGGCGGGGCCGCTGTGCCACGCACGCGTCGTCGTCCGCCGGCGCCCCTTCGTCTCGCCAGCTCATCGTCCCCGGTGCCCGTGCCTAGCCGCTCTTCTGCGGCAGCTATGACCGTCAGCTCTCGGCCGATGACCGCAGATGCTCGGTCATCGGAGGGGCGCTGGGGTTGGGCGAACAGGCCTCTAGGAGCCGCATCCGCGGACTGCGCTTGTGGCGGGCCCACGCCGCCTGAGGGCGGCTGGTGGTGCCCGGGTTGGCGTTGCTTAGTGACCGTTGGACGAGAAGTGCATGTAGTCCTTGGTGTCTCCGGCCCAGGCGCCGCCCCAGCCCCAGCCGATCGACGCGAAGGCCGCGATGGCGCGAGGGGTGACCATGCCTTCGCGGTGGCGTGAGCGATCGAAGTAGCGCTTGGCGCTGGGGTCTCGGCTCTGGCCGCAGCCCACGTAGGGATTCTCGACCGGGTTGACGTCGACCGCCAGGCCGTAGGCGTGCATCGACCAGGTGCCCGTGCCCTTGCCGCCGGTGCACGGTGACGGGACCGCCTGGCGGCAGTCGAAGGAACCGGTGACGTCGCCGTCGCGCGGGCGGCCGCGCTTCGGGCCGTACATGTCGGCCAGGCGTATGTGACGCATCGGGAAGTGCAGCCCGTAGAGCTTGCCGAACGCGCGCGCCAGGCCACCGGCGGCGCCGGCGTTGACGACCAGCTGGCCCGTGTGGGCGCGGCCGTCGAAGCCCCAATGCCTGACGGTGAGCAGCCGCAGGTCGGAGAGGCCGACCGGGCAACTGCTGCGCCAGAACCCCTCCGCCTTGAGCTGCGTCTGAACCGGCTGGGGCAGCGGCTGGACCGAGGACTGGTAAGGCGCGAGCGCGAGCAGCGCCACGGGGAGGGCGAGGACGCCGAGCACGGCTTGCGCAACTCTACGCCTACGGCTGGATCGCGCGATCCGACCGGTCTATGGTTGGCTCGGTACCGAGGAAGGGATCTTCGCTGTGGCCGCGGGCACTGGTCCTGCGATCGGGGCGGAGCTGGGTGGCTACCGGCTGGAGGCGCTGGTCGGGCGCGGCGGTATGAGCGCCGTCTACCGCGCTGAGGATCTGCGGCTCGGGCGGCGGGTGGCGCTGAAGTTCCTGGCGCCGGAGCTGGCCGATGACAAGCGCTTTCGCGAGCGATTCCTGGCCGAGTCGCGGCTGGCGGCGTCGATCGACCACGCGGGGATCGTGCCGATCTTCGAGGCCGGCGAGGCCGAGGGCCGGCTGTACATCGCGATGCGCTACGTGGAGGGGACGGATCTGCGGGCGTTGCTGGAGCGCGATGCTCCGCTGGCGCCCGATCGCGCCGTTGCGCTCGTGGCCCAGCTGGCGGGAGCCCTCGACGCTGCGCACGCGCGTGGCCTCGTGCATCGCGACGTCAAGCCGAGCAACGCGCTGGTCGCTGTGGAGAGCGGCGTGGAGCACGTCTATCTCGCCGACTTCGGGTTGACGAAGCACACGACGTCGCGCGGTGGGGCGACCGCCAGCGGGCAGATGGTGGGGACGGTCGACTATGTCGCGCCCGAGCAGATCCGGGGTGACGAGGTCGACGGTCGTGCGGACCTCTACTCGCTTGGCTGCGTGCTCTTCGAGTGCCTGACCGGCGAAGTGCCGTTCTCGCGGGGCTCCGAGGTCGCCACCATCTACGCCCACCTCGAGGACGAGCCGCCGCGTTCGAGCGCGCGCCGCTCTGATGTGACGTCCGCGATGGACGCGGTCGTGACCCGGGCGATGGCCAAGGATCCAGGCCGTCGGTGGCAGACCGGCGACGACCTGGCTCGGGCGGCACGCGCTGCGCTCGCACCGGGTGCGCGCCATCGGCGCTTGCGGGCGCCGCACCGGGCCGTACTCGCCGCGGCCGGCCTCATGGTCGGCCTGTGCGCGATCGTGGGCGCGCTTCTGCTGGCGCGGTCCGGCGGGCCGCCTCCGCTGGCGGCGATCAACGCCAACGCCGTGGCGGTCATCGATCCGGCGCACGGGTCCCTGACGGCGCAGGTCCACACGGGCGCGTCGCCGTCGCAGATCGCCTCCGGCGCGGGCGCGGTCTGGGTGTCGAACACCGATGCCGGCACGGTCTCGCGCATCGATCGCAAGACCCACACGGTGAGTCAGACGATCACGGTCGGGAGCGGGCCGGAGGCGATCGCCGTCGGCGACGGCGCCGTGTGGGTCGTCAACAGTCTTTCCGGGACGCTCTCCAGGATCGACCCCACCGTCAATCAGGTTGTCAAGACGATCAGCCTGGGAAACGGGCCATCGGGCGTCTGCGCTGATGCCCGGGCGATCTGGGTGGCCAACTCGGGTGACCGGACCGTTTGGCGTATCGATCCACACAGCACTCGGCGGACGAAGAGCATCGTTCTCGACAACGCGCCGACTCAGTTGGCGTGCGGCGGCGGTGAGGTGTGGGCGAGCAGCGATTCCGCCGGCAAGGTCGCCGAGATCAACGCGCGGACCGGCGACGTCGTGCAGAACATCACGGCCGGCGGCGGCGCAAGTGGCCTGGCGTACGGCGCCGGCGCTCTGTGGGTGGCCAACACGCTCGACGGTACGGTCTCGCGCATCGACCCGCGGTCCGGGGTTCCGACGACATCTCGCATCGGGCCGGGCGCCGGGCCCGCCAGCGTTGCGGCCGACGCCACCGAGGTGTGGGTGAGCGACGAGTTCGACGGGACCGTCGTGCGGATCGACCCGAAGAGCGGCGCGGTCCTCAAGCCGCTCCTGAAGGTCGGCCGCCGGCCGCAGGGGATCGCTCTGGTCGACGGGAAGCTCTGGGTCGGCGTGGCCGCATCGGGCGCCCGGCACCGCGGGGGGACCCTGCGGATGCTCACCCAGCTGACGTTCCGGTGGGTCGACTACGACCCAGCCACGCAGGACAGCGTGCTGACGAGCGGGCTCATCAACATCACCAATGACGGCTTGACCGCCTATCGGCGCGTCGGCGGGCGGGCGGGTTGGGTGCTCGTGCCCGATCTCGCGGTGTCACTGCCGACTCCCATTGACCACGGCACGACGTACCGATTCCAGCTGCGCCAAGGCATCCATTACTCGACAGGCGCTCTCGTCGGGCCGCAGGACATCCGCCGCGAGATCGAACGGTCGTTCCATGGTGGCTCCGCATCGCTCGGCGCGACGTTCTTCGGCGCCCTCGTGGGGGCGAGCGCCTGCGTGAAGCGCGCGGCCACTTGCGATCTCTCGCGCGGGATCGCCGTCGACGACGCAGCAGGCACGATTACGTTCCATCTCACCGAGCCCGATCCGGACTTCCTGTACAAGCTCGCGCAGCCCGTGGCCGTCGCGCTGCCCAACGTCGGCGCAGCTGTTCCGCAACGCAAGCCGCTCCCGGCGACCGGGCCTTACGCCGTTGCAACCCTGCAGCCCGGACATTTCGTACACCTTGTGCGCAATCCGCAGTTCCGCGCGTGGTCGGCCGCAGCGAAGCCCGACGGCTATCCGGACGAGATCACGGTTCGGCTGGGCATGAAGCAATCCGCCGCAGTGCGGGCCGTCGAGGCGGGACAAGCCGACTACGTCTTCGGCAACGTGGCACTGGACTCGCGCAAAGAGGTCGACGAGCTCTACACCCGCTATGCGGGCCAACTCCACACCAGTCCCGGATTCGCACTGGTTTCCCTCTTCCTGAACACCAGGACCCCACCGTTTGACAACGTCTACGCGCGTCGCGCCTTGAACTATGCCGTCGACCGGCGCGGTGCGGTTGCGGTAGCGGGAGGCACGCGCGCCGCCGCGCCGGCCTGTCAGATCCTCCCGCCGGACTTCCCGGCGTACCAGCCCTATTGCCCGTACACCGCCAACGCCGGTCCGGGGCGCCCATGGAGCGCGCCCGATTTCGCGAAAGCGCGCCGGTTGGTCGATCGTTCGCACACGCGCGGCATGCGCGTCACGGTGTGGGCTCCGAACACGCTGCTCGGCGGCGAGGCGCACTTCATCGCGCCGCTCCTGGACGAGCTCGGCTATCGGGCGTCGGTCCGGCTCCTTGGCGACACGTACTTCCCCTACATCGCGAACTCCCGCAACCATGCGCAGCTCGGTGTGACGTACTGGGGCTCCGACTACCCGGCAGCGCGCGACTTCCTGCAACTTCAGTACAGCTGCCGGTCGTTCACGCCCGACGATCCGAACAACGTCGACTGGTCGGAGTTCTGCGACCGCCGCGCGGATCGGCTAATGCAGCGAGCGGTCCACCTGCAGTCCACGGATCCGCGCTCCGCGAACGCGCTCTGGGCTCGCGCCGAGCAGCGGATCGTCGACCAGGCTCCGGTCCTGCCGCTTGACAATCCGAAGAACGTCGACTTCGTCTCACGCCGCGTCGGCAACTACCAGTTCAACCCCCAATGGGGGGCTCTGCTCGACCAGCTCTGGGTGCGCTGATGGCGACCGTGCCCGCGATCGGGGCGAAGCTGGGCCGTTATCGGCTGGAGGAACTGGTTGGCCGCGGTGCGATGGGCGCCGTCTACCGCGCGGAGGACCTACGGCTAGGGCGCCGCGTAGCGTTGAAGGTTCTGGCGGCGGAGTTGGCTGACGACGCGCGCTTTCGCGAGCGGTTCCTGGCCGAGTCGCGGTTGGCGGCGTCGCTCGATCACGCGGGGATCGTGCCGATCTTCGAGGCCGGCGAGGCGGACGGGCTGCTGTACATCGCGATGCGCTACGTCGAGGGTGGCGATCTGCGCGAGCTGTTGCGGCGCGCGGGTCGACTGGCGCCCGAGCGCGCGATTGCACTGGTTGAGCAGGTCGCGGATGCGCTCGATGTGGCGCATGCGCGCGGGTTGGTACATCGCGACGTCGAGCCGAGCAACGTGCTGGTCGCCATGGAGAGCGGCCGGGAACACGCGTATCTGGCGGACTTCGGGCTGACGAAGCACACGACCGCGCGCGGCGGACCGACGGCGAATGATCAGATGGTCGGCACCGTGGACTACGTGGCGCCGGAGCAGATCCGCGGCGACGAGGTCGACGGGCGCGCGGACATCTATTCCCTGGGATGCCTGCTGTATGAGTGCCTGACCGGCGACGTGCCGTTTCCGCGCGGCTCGGAAGTGGCCACGATCTACGCGCACCTTGAGGACGAGCCTCCGCCTGTGAGCGCTCGGTGCCCCGAGGTCCCGCCGGCGATGGACGCGGTAGTGGCGCGGGCGATGGCCAAGGATCCGGCGGACCGCTGGCAGACCGGCGCCGAGTTGGCCGCTGCGTTCCGGGGTGCCCTCGACACCGCCGACGCTGCGGCGGGACACTGGCGCCCGCCGCGTCGCGTACTCGTCGGCCTCGCCCTTGCCGTCGCCATGCTCGCCGGCCTTGGCGCGCTGTTGATCGCCCGTTCCGGCGGCCATGCCGCGCATGCGGTCGCCGACGCCGACGCGGTCGCGGTAATCGATCCCAATCGAACGTCGTTGGTCAGAGACATTCAAGTGGGCTCTGGTCCGTCGCAGGTCGTGGCTGGTGCGGGCGCCCTCTGGGTCGCCAACACGAATGCCGGCACCGTTTCGCGGATCGACCCTCGCACGCGCACGGTGAACCAGACGGTTCTCGTGGGCAGCGGGCCCAGCGACGTGGCGGTCGGAGCCAGAGGCGTCTGGGTGGTCAACAACCTGGATGGCACGCTCTCGTGGATCTCGCCGGCCACCGATCAGGTGGTGGCGACGAAGTCGGTGGGCAATGGTCCGAGCGGCGTATGCGTCGCCGCCGGAGCCGTGTGGATCGCGAGCTCGTACGACAGCAACGTCGTGCGATTCGATCCGGCCACCGGGGGCAAGACGACGATTCACGTCGACGACGAGCCGACGCGCCTGGCGTGTGGTGGCGGCTCCGTGTGGGCCGCGAGCGAGGGGTCCGGGACGGTGACGCAGGTCGACCCCCACGGGCGCGGCAAGGTGGTCCGGCGCATCCCCGTCGGCAACGGCCCGAGCGGGCTCGCGTGGGGCTCCGGCGCGCTCTGGGTGGCCAACAGGCTCGACGGCACGGTGTCACGCATCGACGGTCGTCGCGGTGTGCAGTCGGCGGTGATTCCCGTCGGTGCCCGGACGGGGCCCGCCGACGTCGCTGTCGGCGCGGGGCGTGTCTGGGTCAGCAATGAGCTCGCCGGCACCGTCGATCCGATCGATCCTGCGAACGACGAGATCGGCAAACCCTTGAAGATCGGGAATCGGCCTCAGGGCCTCGCCGTCGTGGACGGCTCGCTCTGGGTCGGCGTGCGCGCGGTCGGCGCGCAACATCGCGGCGGGACGCTGCGCGTGCTCCAACCGGCGGTCGGGGCTGGGGGGCCGTGGTCACCCGCCGGGTTTGACCCTGCGAGCGGCTACGGGCCATGGGGCATCCTGCAGCTGACCAACGACGGCCTCGTCGCGTTCCGCCGCGTGGGCGGGATCCATGGAGCGACAGTCGTCCCCGATCTCGCAGCGTCGCCCCCCGCGGTGACGGACGGGGGACGCACCTACAGCTTCCGGTTGCGGCAGGGCATCCGGTACTCGACGGGAGCTCCGGTGCACGCATCGGACATCCGGCTCGGGATCGAGCGCGTTGTGCGCGCGCGGAACATGCCGCCGTTCTATGCGGCCATTCGAGGCGCCCGTCGGTGCGTTGCGTTGCCGTCGCACTGCGACCTGTCCTCGGGCATCGAGGTCGATGATGCGGCCGGCACGATCACGTTCCACCTCGACCAGCCCGATCCCGACTTCCTCGACAAGCTGGCGCTGCCCGCCGCTGTCGCCGTTCCTCGCGGTACGGGGAAGACGGTTCACCGGGTGCTGCCCGCCACGGGCCCGTACATGATCGCGAAGCTCGGCCCGCCCCCGAGGCTGCTGTTGGTTCGCAACCCGCACTTTCGGCCCATTGACGGGAGACCGGTCGGCTATCCCGATGCCATCCAGATGGACCTCGGTGCCGGCGCGAAAGGGGCGATTCGCACGATCGAGCAAGGGCGTGCGGACGTCATCGGCGGCACGTTCGGCCTGCCCGCGAGCGTGCGCTCGTCGCTCGATGCGATTGCCACGCGCTACGCGGGCCAGCTTCACACGACGCTGAGGCCTTCGACCGTCTACGCCTTCCTGAACACACGCCGAGCGCCCTTCGACAACGTGTACGCGCGGCGCGCGTTGAACTTCGCGGTCGATCGTGGCGCCTTTGTCGCGCTCAAGGGCGGCCCGCGGTTCGCTCAGGCCACTTGCCAGATCCTGCCGCCCGACTTCCACGGCTACCAGCCGTACTGTCCGTATACAGCCCACGCCGGCCCCGGAAGACCCTGGA
Organism: Solirubrobacteraceae bacterium; assembly: GCA_036555665.1. Lineage (GTDB taxonomy): Bacteria > Actinomycetota > Thermoleophilia > Solirubrobacterales > Solirubrobacteraceae > JAOPZW01. Next base: position 9,825 of record DATBKW010000399.1, read on the forward strand.
GTGCCCCGGACCTGTCGCGAGCCCGGCGACTCGTCGCCCGGTCACACACGCGCGGCGCGCGCGTCACCGTGATCGGAGAGGCGGACTTCCTCAACGGCGAAGCCCACGAACTCACGCGTGTGCTCAACCAACTGGGGTACCACGCGAAGCTGCGCTTCCTATCGACGGACGTGGATTACTTCGGCTACATCGCCGACTCGCGACATCGCGTGCAGACCGGTCTCTTCGAGTGGGCCGCGGACTACCCGGGAGCTTCGGGGTATCTCCAGCCCCTGTTCGGATGTGACGCCTTCGTCCCCGCCGACCCGAGCCAGGTCAACGACTCCGAATTCTGCGACGCGCGCACCGATCAGCTCATGCAACAAGCACGCCGCCAGAAAAGCGTCGCCGCAGCTGATGCGCTCTGGTCCAAGGTCGACCAGCGGATTGTCGACCAGGCGGCCGCGCTCCCGCTGGACACTCCCAAAGCACTCGCCTTCACCTCGCGGCGTGTCGGCGACTACCAGTACAGCCCGCAGTGGGGCGTGCTCTACGACCAGCTGTGGGTGCGCTGACCGGGCTCAGCCCGCAGACCACGTGAACCGGGTGCGCGCCTCGGGCGGCGCGAGGCCGCCCGGGCGCACGCCGCGGCGCACGAGGACGACGGGTGACGCGGCCTCGCGGGCGACGGCCAGGCGTGTGGCGCCGAGGCCTTCCTGGGCCCAGCGGTCGGAGAGGCCGAGGACGACGAGCGCCGCGTCGGCCGCGGCGTCGACGATCCCCGCGGCACCGGGAGCGACGAGCACGGGCTCTGCGGTCACGCCCAGGCCTCGTTGCAGGGCGAGCGAGGCGTTGGCCAGCAGCCGGCTTGCGTCGCGCCGGCCCGCGGCGGGGTCGGCCTGCGTGCCGAGCAGCCGCAGCGGCAGGCCGCGGTTGCCCGCCAGCCACGCGCCGAGCTCGACGGCGGCCCAGTCGTGGTCGTGGCCGGCGAAGGCGACGAGGACACCGCCGTCCGTGGTCGTCGCACGGTCGCCGCCGGCGAGCAGCGCGACGTCGCACGCGGCGTGCGCGAGCACCGCGGCGAGGTCGGCGTCGAGTGGCTCGGCGTCCGGAAGGTCGAGCACGAGTAGCGCGGCGTCCTGCTCGGCCGCGATACGCGCGGTGTCGCCGCCGCGGTCGTCGGGGATGAACGTTGCCACGCGAACGGTGAGGCCGCGGGCTGCGGCGCTCTCGCGCACCGCGTGTGCCCGCGCCGCGGCCGGCGCAAGATCGTCGCCATCTGCGACGAGCGTCGCGACGAGCAGCTCGTCGCCGGCGCGATCCGCCAGCGGCTCGGCGAAGGCGACGAGCGGTTCGAGCGCGGCGCCGTCGGCGGGCGCCACGACGATCGTGCGGGCGCGCGCGGGACGCTGCTCGTTGCCGCTGAGCGACGGGTCCTGGGCGAGGATCCCGCGCTCGAGCGCCTGCAGCTCGGGGCCCGGCTCGATGCCAATCTCGTCGACGAGCCTGGAGCGTGCGGTGCGGTAGGCCGCGAGCGCCTCGGCCTGGCGCCCGGAGCGATAGAGCGCGAGCATGAGCTGGATCCAGAAGCGCTCGCGCAGCGGGTGCTCGGCCACAAGCGCCTCGAGCTCGCCGACCACGGCCGCGTGGCGGCCGAGGGCGAGGTCGGCCTCGATCCGCAGCTCGACGGCGGCGAGGCGCAGCTCGTGTAGGCGCACGATGGCGGCCTGCGCGAACGGGGTGTAGGTGAAGTCCGCCAGCGGCGGCCCGCGCCAGAGCGACAGTGCCTCGCGGAGCCGGTCGCTCGCGAGTGCCGCGTCCTCGCCCGCCAGGGCCCGCTCGCCCTCGGCGACGAGCTTCTCGAAGCGATGCAGGTCGAGCTGGCCGGGCTCGATGGAGAGGGCGTAGCCGTGCGCGCGCGAGGTGATCAGCTCGCCGTCGTCGCCCAGGGCCTTGCGCAGCTGGGACACGCGGACGCGCAAGGCCGTGCCGCCCGCGGCCGGCGGGGCATCGCCCCAGAGGTCGTCCATCAGCCGATCGCTCGACACGGCCTCGCCCGCGTGCAGCAGCAGGATCGCCAGGAGCGCGCGCTGACGGTCGCCCGACAGGCGCATCTCAGCCCCTTCGTCCCAGATCTCCAGCGGTCCCAGGATCCGAAAGTCCACGCGCCCTCCTGATGGCGACCGTACCACCGGGCGTTACGCGCGCGTTACGGCCTCGGCATGCGCCTGTCGGAATCTCCGCGCAATGGCCACCACCGGTGGCCGGTTCGAGAGGAGCCGAGATGATTGTCGCCAAGTCAGTCCGCCGGGTTGCCGTGCTCACCACCGTGGCCGCCGCATGCGCGGCGCCGGCCGCGTCGGCGCGGGTAGCAGACCAGCCGGTCCCGACCACGCGTCCGGTGCAGGCCGTGCCGCCCCGCGTGGATGGCATCGGCCGGCAGCCGAGCGCTTCCCGGCCGGTCGCCACCACCGTCCCCATCGTCCAGCCGTCGTCCGACGGGGGCTTCGAATGGACGTCGGCGGCCATCGGCGCCGCGGCGCTGCTGAGCCTGACCCTGCTGGGTGCCGCCGGTTGGGCGACCGTCCGCGGGCGTCGCGCCACGCTGCCGCACCGCAGTCGACCGGCGTCGTGATCGCTGTCTCGGCCATCGGAACGGTCGCCGTCGTCGCCGGTGCGATCGCGCTCGCCGTGGGGCTCGACCCCCACGGCGGCGCGGCGCCGCCGGTGCGGTCAGCGGAGCAGTCGGGCACGCCCGCGCGCGTGGGGCTCGACGCTGCCTCCGACGCGCAGGCACGGCGCATGCGCCGCGTGACGCAGGCGCTGGGCGCCGAGCTCAGCGCCGCCGCGCATTGCGCCACGGCCGAGTGCGCGGTCCCTGCGCTGCGCCACGGGGTCATGGGCGGCCGCACGAACGCCATGCTCGCCGGCGTTGTCATTGCCGGCGTGCCCGCCGGGCGTTGTCATGACTATCTGTTCGGGCTGCAGATGGCCAACGCCGCCGCGCAGGACGATGCGCATTGGCTGCTGCCGAAGCTGTACGAGCGCGGCGACCCCCGGCGCGAGATCTTCACGCAGCTCGCGCTCGCCGGCCACATGCTGCGCCACGCAGCGCTCGCCGCGCCCGCCGACGTGTGCTCGCCCGCGGCCGACGGGCCACGGGGCTGAGGGTCGACTACCCGCCCGCGAAGCGGTCCGTCGCCCGGCGCAGCTCGCGATCGAAGCCGGCGCTGCCCGAGTGGCCTGCGCCGTCGACGACCACGAGCTCGGCTCGCGGCCAAGCGCGCTTGAGCTCCCAGGCGTTGCCCAGCGGCGCGGCGAAGTCGAAGCGGCCGTGGACGAGGATGCCTGGGACGTCGGCGAGTGCGTCGGCGCCGCGCAGCAGGCTTCCGTCCTCGAGCCAGGCGTTGTGGAGGACGTAGTGGGTCACGATGCGGGCGAACGCCAGTGCGTAGGCGGGATCGGTGAAGCGCTCGGCCAGCGCGTCGGTCGGTGGCCAGTCGGGCGTTGCCGACTCCCACCGGCACCACGCCTCGGCGGCACGGCGGCAGACCTCCGGATCGGGATCGTTGAGCAGCCGGTGGTAGGCCTCGACGACACCGGCGTCGCGCAGCGTCGCGGGCAGCACGGCGCGCAGGCGCTCCCACTGCTCGGGGAACAGGGCGGCGACGCCGCCGCGGAAGGTCCAGTCGAACTCGCTGTGGCGTCCGGTCGTGACGCCGAACAACACCATCTCGCTGACGCGGTCCACGTGCGACTCCGCGTAGGCGAGCGCCAGGGTGCTCCCCCACGATCCGCCGAGGACGAGCCAGCGGTCGATCTCCAGGTGCTCGCGCAAGAGCTCGATGTCGGCGACCAGGTTGGCCGTCGTGTTGTTGGCCAGGTCGATGCCCGGTGTGCTCGCGTGCGGCGTGCTGCGCCCGCAGTTGCGCTGGTCGAGCAGCACGATCCGGTAGGCCGTCGGGTCGAACAGCTCGCGAAACCACGGCGAGCAGCCCGAGCCGGGGCCGCCGTGCAGCACGACTGCCGGCTTGGCCAGAGGATCGCCCCAGACCTCCCAGTAGACGCGATCGCCGACACCGACGTCGAGCAGCCCGTGCTCGAACGGCCCCATCAGCGCCGCAGCTGTCCACGCAACCGCGCGATGAGGCGGCTCAGGGAACCGAGGGCCTGCTCGGCGATCGGAACCTTTGCGACCGCGCCGGCGGGGTTGATCAACGTCAACACCGACGCCGACGGGATCGGCGGCGTGCCGGCCGTGGTGCTCGTGTAGATGTCGTAGTGCTTGCCCGGATCGAGCGGGATCGTCGTGTTCAGCGTGCCGCGCCGCGTCTCCGCGACGCCGAAGTTGTAGGTGCGCGGTGGGACACCCGCCTCGTCGCGTGAGTTCACGGTGACCTGCAGGGACGCGGCCGGCGGGCCGGTCTGGTGCGTGAAGTCGAAGTCGATGCGCATCTGGCCCTGGTCGCGCGCGATGATCACCACGGGCGCGGCGATGGCGTCCTTGCGCACCGGCTCCACGGCGGTGGCGAGGAGGAGGTTGGGGTTGTCCCACTGGCCGTGTGCCGCCGGGCCGCGCGGGCTGGGCTGGTCGATGCCGCCCACGCGCGCGCGGGTGTCACCCCAGGCGCCCGGCCAGGCGATCCACGGGGGATCGCCGTCGGCGACGACCTCAAGCGCGCAGCGCGGCGAGCGGCGCTTGCCGTCGGCGAGGTCGTACCAGACCTCGGTCTCGTGGAAGCCCGGCTCGAAGTACGAGGCGTGCGAGCCGCGCGCCACGTAGACCATGGGCCGGTTGGGGTCGCCCGGAACCTTCTCGACCTGCGGCCACGGGCGCTGCTCGGCGTTGCGGTGCTGGGCGTAGACCGCCAGGTCGGGCGTGTCGTCGTGCATCCGCAGCTGGACCATCTCCCAGTCGCCCTCGTGCAGGCCGATGCCCAGCGCCAGGTTGTAGTCGTTGTAGAAGTAGAAGAACCAGTACTGCAGCCACAGCCGGCCGTTGGCCTCGACGGCGTGGGCGTACATGCGGTTGCGCAGATCGGGCCGCGCGGCGCGCAGGGCGACGTACTGCTCGCGGTAGTTGCGCTTGGGATCGCCGATGAGGTCGTCGTTTCGCACCTCGGTGCCGTCGGCGTAGCGCATGCCGCCGAGGAAGGCGAGCTTCAGCTCCGCGCCGCTGGCGATGACGTCGCCGGGCGCGTGCGGCCCATCCGCCCTTCGCAGCTCATTGCCGGGGTTCTCGGTCCATTCCGCGGCGCTGTCGCAGAAGTACTGCTCCATCGAGTCGTAGCGCAGACCAGGCTGATGGCGGCGCAGGAAATCGTCGTGCTCACCCATGTCAGCGCCTGCCTACCAGATTCGCTCGACGTCGTAGCGATCGAACACGGCATCGGCGGAGACCATCGTGGCGCTCTCGCATTTCGCCTGTGCGGCCAGAAGCCGGTCGAACGGGTCTTGGTGGACCGCCGGCAAGGTGCGCACCTTCCATGCGTGCTCGTGGGTCACCGGCAGGCTCTCGAACGCGAACGCGTCGAGGCGGACCGGCAGATCGTCGGGCACGCGAAGCTTGCCGAGCGCACTTTTGATCGCCGCTTCCCACACGCATACCGCGCTGACGAGCACGGACTCGCGCGGGTTCTCGATCTTGGGCTTCAGATGCTCGATCCGCGCGTCCCCGGCGAGCAGCCACAGCAGCGCATGCGTGTCGAGGAGAAGGCTCAGCGGAAGTGCTCGACGAACTCGGGGGGCAACTCGTCGAAATCGGGCGCCAGTTCGACCTCGCCGCGCAGCGCTCCAAACGCTTCAGCGATCGGACGCCGGCGCTCGATCGCCACGAGGCGGGCAACGGGACGGCCGGAGCGCTGAATGACGATCTCCTCGCCGTTCTCCGCGAGATCGACCAGGCGTGAAAGTTGGCTCTTGGCCTCATGCATCCCGACCTTGACCATGCCCCAATGATACCGTGGCTTAGCTAGATCGGGCTAAATCTTCGCGGCCCGGCGACCACGACGGGCAAAAGCGGGGCCTTTGCTATCTTTGAATATCTCCGCGCGAGCGCCATCACGGCGTGCGCGCGCGTCCGCGACCGGTAGCGGCGGCCTCAACGGTCTCCAGAGCCGGCTCGCGGGTCACCGAGCCGAAAGGGATCATGAAGGTACGACCGTCGGTCAAGCCGATGTGCGAGAAGTGCAAGATCATCCGCCGCCACGGCGCGGTCCTCGTGATCTGTCAGAACCCGCGTCACAAGCAGCGCCAGGGGTGAGCCGCTGATGGCACGCATCGCCGGGATCAACATCCCCCTCAACAAGCGCGTCGAGGTCGGCATGACCTACATCTACGGCATCGGGCGCTCGACCTCCAACAAGCTGCTCGCCGAGGCCGGCATCAACCCCGACACCTACGTGCGCGAGCTCACCGACGACGAGGTCGCCAAGCTGCGCGATCTCATCGATCGCGACCTCACCGTCGAGGGCGATTTGCGCCGTGAGCGCTCGCAGAACATCAAGCGGCTCATGGAGATCGGCTGCTACCGGGGCCTGCGCCATCGTCGCGGCCTGCCTGTCCGCGGCCAGAACACGAAGACGAATGCTCGCACCCGCAAGGGTCCCAAGCGCATGCAGGTCGCGGGCAAGAAGAAGGCGACCAAGAAGTAGATGCCCGCACCGAAGCGCCCCCGCAGTGGCCGCCGCCGGCCGAAGAAGAACATCCCGATCGGCCAGGCGCACATCAAGACCAGCTTCAACAACACGATCGTCTCCCTCACCGACCGTGAGGGCAACGTGATCGCGTGGGAGTCCGCCGGCGGCGCCGGTTTCAAGGGCTCCCGCAAGTCCACCCCCTTCGCCGCGCAGGTCACGGCCGACGCCGCCGCCCGCAAGGGCATCGAGCAGGGCCTGCAGAAGGTCGAGGTCTTCGTCAAGGGTCCGGGCTCGGGCCGCGAGACCGCGATCCGCTCGCTTCAGGCCGCCGGCCTGGAGGTCACCGGCGTCAAGGACGTCACGCCGCAGGCCCACAACGGCTGCCGGCCCCGCAAGCGGAGGCGTGTCTGATGGCCCGCGACACCGGTGCCCAGTGCAAGCAGTGCCGCCGGGAGGGGCAGAAGCTCTTCCTCAAGGGCGAGCGCTGCCTCACCGACAAGTGCGGCGTCGAGCGCCGCGCCTACCCGCCCGGCGACCACGGCCGCGGACGCCAGAAGCAGTCCGAGTACCGCGTCCAGCTGCGCGAGAAGCAGAAGGCCAAGCGCTACTACGGCGTGCTCGAGAAGCAGTTCGCCCGCTACTACGACCGCGCCTCCCGCCAGGAGGGCATCACGGGCGAGAACCTGCTCACGCTGCTCGAGCGCCGCTTCGACAACGTGCTCGTGCGCCTCGGCTTCGCCGCCTCGCGCCGCCAGGCCCGCCAGCTCATCCGCCACGGCCACTGGAGCATCAACGGCCGGCGCGTGGACATCCCCAGCTATCAGGTCCGCGACGGCGACGTCATCGCCGTCAAGGCCGGCACCGGAGCCGACGCGGTCATCCGCGACGCCACGGAGCTGACCGCCCAGGTCCCGGCCTGGCTGCAGGCCGACCATGACGCGCTCACCGCCAAGGTGCTGCGCAAGCCGGAGCGTCGTGAGATCACGACGCCCGTGCAGGAGCAGCTCATCGTCGAGCTGTACTCCAAGTAACCAAGACACACCAGAACGCGCCGCGCTCCGCCCACCCGTCCGCGCGGCGTGCGTGACACGACAGTCAGGACCCCTCCGATGCTCGACTTCCAGATCCCCCGAATCACCTCCGAACAGGTGGAGGAGAATCGCGGCTCGTTCGCGATCGAGCCGCTCGACCGCGGCTTCGGCTACACCTTCGGCAACTCCCTGCGCCGCGTGCTGCTCAGCTCGCTCGCGGGCGCGGCCGTGACCAGCGTCCGGATCGAAGGCGTCGCGCACGAATTCTCCACGATCAAGGGCGTCACCGAGGACGTGACCGACATCGTCCTCAACCTCAAGGGCATCGTCTGCCGGATGCGCTCCGATGCGACCGAGATCGAGGCGCCGCTGGTCGTCACCGGCCCGGGCGAGATCACCGCGAAGGACATCGACCTGCCGTCCGGTGTTGAGATCCTCAACCCGGATGCCCACATCGCGACGCTCGAGAAGAAGACCAAGCTCGAGGTCTACCTGACGATTGGCCGTGGCCGCGGCTACCGGCCGGCCGAGGAGAACAAGTCGCCCGATCAGCCGATCGGCGTGATCCCGATCGACTCGATCTTCTCGCCCGTGCGCCGCGTCGCCTACAACGTCGAGCAGGCCCGTGTCGGTCAGCGAACCGACTACGACAAGCTCACGCTCGACATCGAGACCGACGGCTCGATCGACCCGCCCGCGGCGCTGCGCGAGGCGGCCGAGATCCTGATCTCGCAGCTGGCGATCTTCACCGACCCCGACCGCGTGGTTGAGCTGCGTGCGGCCGGTGAGCCGGGCGTGCTCGAGCCGGGCCTGGGCGCTCCTGGCGCTGTCGGCGCCGGCTCCCGCCAGCCCAACGCGATGGACGACATCCTGATCGAGGAGCTCGAGCTGGGCGTCCGCTCCTACAACTGCCTCAAGCGCGCCGGGATCCAGACGGTCGGCGACCTGGTCTCCAAGACCGAGTCCGAGCTCAACGCGATCCCGAACTTCGGCAAGAAGTCGATCGACGAGGTCATCGAGACCTTGCATGCGCGTGGGTTGGGGCTACGTAACGAGTAAGGTTGCGCCCGTAGCGATGCGCCATCAACGCCAGCGATACCAGCTCAGCCGCAGCGCCTCGCACCGCAAGGCGCTGCTCGCGAACCTCTGCATCGAGGTGATCGACCACGAGCGGATCAAGACCTCCGAGGCCAAGGCCAAGGCGGTCAAGCCGGAGATCGAGAAGCTGATCACGCTCGCGCGCAAGGGCGACCTGCACGCGCGCCGCCAGGCGACGTCGATCCTCCAGCACCCGGACAAGGGCGTGATCTACAAGCTCTTCGAGGAGATCGCCCCGCGCTACAAGGAGCGTCCGGGCGGCTACACCCGGATCCTCAAGCTCGGCCCGCGCTCGTCGGACGCGACCGAGATGGTCTATTTGGAATTGGTCTGAGCACCAAGCTCACGCTCGAGTACGACGGCGGCCCGTTCGCCGGTTGGGCATTGCAGCCCGGCCAGCGGACCGTGGCCGCCGAAGTCGTTAAGGCGCTGACGACGGTGCTGCGCGAGCCGGTCGACATCACCGTCGCCGGCCGCACCGACCGCGGCGTCCACGCGCTCGGCCAGGTCGTCTCCTACGACGGCCCGCTCCCCAACGTGCGCGGCGTCAACGCCGTCCTCCCGCCCGAGATCAAGGTCGTATCCGCGGAGGACGCCGGCGAGTTCGACGCCCGC
>DATBKW010000400.1:0-5875 GCA_036555665.1 Solirubrobacteraceae bacterium
GCCAGCGTCCACGTCTCGCGCATCCTGGCCAAGCTCGACGTGCGCTCGCGGACCGAGGCGGCCGGCGTGGCCCACCGCCTCGGCCTGGTCGGCTGAGCGCGATTCGCCGCGGCTCACGCGGGGTAGACAGGCGGCGCGGAGACGCCGTGCGGTCGGCACCCACCATCCCTGCGCCCACGCCCGCCACGCTGGGGGCGCTGCGCGCTGGGTCGCGCGCCCTCCGGGCTCAGAGCAAGCGCCTGCGCGCCGACTCCGATCGACTCCACGACACCGCGCATCGCCTCTACCGGCCACTGCGAGGGCGCACCCTCCAGATGACCGCGTCAGCGCAGGACGGCCTCGGGGAACGGTAGGGCGATCGGGTCGGCGGTCAGACGGCTGCGGCCCTCGGCGTCGAAGCGGTCGGCGCCCAGGAACGAGACGTCGGTGACCGTCGTCTCGCCGCGCAGCGCGAGATCGACGGCGACGCGCGCGACCCCCGGGCCCCACATCATCCCGTGGCCCGCGGCCGAGGCGAGGGTCAGGCCGGCGATCGGCTCGCGCTCGCGGCCGAGGGCCGGACCGAGGATCGGCAGGTGATCGGGCGTGTAATCGATCGTCGCCGCCCACGCCTTGCGCACGCCGAGCGCGCGGGTCATCGGCAGCAGCTCCCCCAGGCGCCGGCGCGCGGCGCGCTGCGTGCGCTCGTCGATCTCGCGCGCCTCGCCCTGCTCCTCGTCGGGGTCGCTGACCCCGAAGAGCAGCCCGCCCTCCTCCTGGCGCCAGTAGAGCCCGGCGGCGAGGTCGAAGCCCATCGGCAGCGGCCCGTCGTCGAGCTCGGGCGCGGGGCTGGTGACGAAGACGTGGTGGCGCGAGCCGCCCACCGGCGGCGCCGGCCCGCCGGTCAACGCGCCCAGTGCCCCCTGTCCGACGCCGCCGGCGAGGATCACGCGCTCGGTGGCGACGGTGCCTTTCGCCGTGACGACACCGGTCACCCGGCCGCCCCGCAGCCGCAGTCCGATCACGGGCGTGCGCTCGTGCAGCGCCACCCCGGCGTCGCGCATCGCGACCAGATAGGCGGCCACGTTGCGCGGCGGCGTGATGGCGCCGTCGTCGGCGCAGTAGGTCGCGCCGAGGATGCGGGCGGGGTCGAGCAGCGGCAGCAGCGCCGCCGCCTCTTCGGGCGCGACCCAGCGCGAGTCGACCCCATGCGAGCGCTGCATGGCCAGCCGCTCGTGTGCCGCGCCGACCTCGTCCTCGGTCAACGCGAGGATCAGGTAGCCCAGCGAGCGGAAGTCGCTGTCGACCGACGGACCCTCGTTGAGCTCCTGGTAGAAGGCCACGCTGAAGCGCGCGAGGTCGACGGCGGTCGGCGTGCCGCCCTGGGTGCGCACGATGCCCGCCGCGCGCGAGCTCGCCCCCTGCCCCGCGACGCCCGCGTCGAGGACGAGCACGTCGCCCGCGCCTTCGCGCGCCGCGAGGACCGAGGCCCAGCCGCCGACCGTGCCGGCGCCGACGATGACGAGATCCGCGCTGAGCATCAGGTCGCGGCCAGCGCTCGCGCGTCGGTCAGCACGGCCTTGGCGGCGTTGCGCCCGTTGAGCGCGATCACGCTGCCCCCGGGGTGCGTGGCGGCGCCGCAGAAGTACAGCCCCGGCACCGGCGTGCGCGGCGTCAGGCGGTTCTCCCACATCTGGTCGGGCGTGACCTCGCCCTGGAAGATGTTGCCGCCGGTCAACCCGATACGCGCCTCGATGTCGGGCGGCCCGAGCACCTCGTAGGCGGCCAGGCGGTCCTCGAAGCCGGGCGCGAAGCGCTCGATGAGGTAGATGAACTGGCGCGCGACCTCCTCGCGGCGCGAGTCCCACGTCCCTTCGCCCAGCTCGTAGGGCGCGTACTGGCCGAAGACGCTGAGCAGGTGGTGGCCGACCGGGGCCGGCGACGGGTCATAGCCGGTCTGGATGTAGATCTCGCCGAAGCCGACCGCCGGCTCGCCGCGCTCGCAGGCCTCGAAGCAGCGCTGGGCGTCATCGAGGCCGCCGGTGACGTCGATCGTCGCGCGCGCGGGCCAGCTCTCGCCCGGCGCGGCGGTCCACTCCGGCAGGGCGGTCAGCGCCGCGTTGAACTTGACCACCGGGCTGCGGACCTTCCACGCCTCAAGCCGCGCGCGGTAGTCGGCCGGCACGTCCTGGCCTTCGAGCAGCGTCAGCGCAACCTTCGGGTCGGCGTTGCAGATCACCGTGCCGGAGCGGATGCGCGTGCCGTCCTCGAGCACGACGCCCTCATCGGGCACGATCTGCGCGACGGGCACGCCGCAGGCCAGGACGGCGCCCGCGTCCTGGGCGGCGTCGGCCAGCGCGAAGCTGACCATTCCCATCCCGCCCTTGACGTAGCCCCAGACGGGCCCCTGGCCCTCGAGGTCGCCCTGGAAGTGCATGAGCTTGATCGAGGCCGTGCCCTTGTCCTTGGGCCCGCCGTAGGCGGCGATGACGCCCTGGCCGAAGAGCGCGTCCTTCAGGCGCTGGTCGTCCATGTGGTCGTCGAGCACCTCGGCGATCGAGGCGTCGAAGACGACGTCGATCATCGTCTGGTCGCCGTCGAGCAGGTCCTCGATCTCGGCGCGCGTCGGGGTCTCCCCCACCCAGCTGTCGCGGGCGCCGGTGCGCAGCTTGCGTCGGATGGCGTCGAAGAGGTGCTCGTAGGCCCAGTAGCCGTCGATGTCCTTGGGGGCGACGCCGAGCGCCTCGAGGCCGGTCTGCGTGCGGGCGTCGTCGAGCCACTGGCCGAAGGCGGTGCCGTCGTCGAACGGCACCCACAGGTTGGGGTCGGCGACGTAGCACTCGAAGCCGCGGGCACGAAGATCGAGCTCGGTGATGACGAGCTCGTCGAGGAGGCCGACGACGTACGCACACGGGCTGACCACGAAGCGCTCGTCCTCGAACGGGCGCTCGAGGGTGCACGCCCCGCCGAGGCGCTCGCGCCGCTCGAGGACGAGCACCGAGCTGCCGGCGCGCGCGAGGTAGGCGGCCGCGGTGAGGCCGTTGTGGCCGCCGCCGACGACGACGGCGTCCCACTCGCGCGCGGCGAGCTCGCTCACCGGCGCGGGCAGGCCGACCTCGCCGAGCTTGGCTGCGATGGGGTTCATGGACTGGCTCCTGTTCTGACGACAGCGTCGACGGCGACGGCGCCGCGCGCGTTGACGAGGACCGGGTTGAGCTCGATCAGCTCGAGGTCGCGCTCGAGCAGTACCTCGCCGACGCGCGCGGCGAGCGCGGCGGCCGCGTCGGCGTCTACCGAAGCAAGGAGCGGCGCCGCGCGCAGCGAGCGCAGCGCGCGTTGTACGCGCTCGGCGTCTGCGGGCAGCGGTACGACGGCGGCATCACCAAGGACCTCGGTCCACACGCCGCCGAGCCCGACGGTGAGCACGGGGACGGCGGCGTCGCGGCGGGCGCTGACGAGCAGCTCGACGCCGGGCGGGGCCATGGCCTCGACGAGGACGTCGTGGCCGTGGCCGTTGTTGCGGACGAGGTCGCGATAGGCCCAGCGCACGTGGCGCTCGTCGTCGAGGCCCACCGCGATCGCACCGGCTGCCGTCTTGTGCAGCAACCCCTCGGCGACGAGCTTGAGCGCGACCGGCCGGCCGAGGCGCTCGAAGATCTCGGCGGCGTCGTCCTCGTCGCGTGCGACCTGGCCGGGCGGCACGCGGATGCCGGCGCCGGCGAGCAGCGCCTTGGCGCTCGCCTCGTCGAGCCAGGCGCCCGGAGCGCTCGGCGCGGCCGCGGCGCCGATCGCGCGCAGGCGCGCCGCGTCGCCGGGCGGCCGCCGCAGCGCCGCGGCGCAGGCAAGGCCGGTGCGCAGCCCCGCGACCGCGGCGACCTCGGCGTCGGCGAGCTCGCACGCCGCATCGTCGTCGAGCAGCTCGGGCAGCGTCGAGGCCACGAGCGTCGGCACCGGGCTGGCCGCGGCGCCCGCGCGGATGCCCGCGCGCACGGCGTCCCAGCTCTCCCCGAGCGCGCCGTCGAGCCCCGGCGGCTGGTCGTAGAAGACGAGGACGTGGTCGATGGCCGGGTCCCGGCCGACGGCGGCGATCGTGTCGCGCAGCGTGTCGACCTCGCCCCAGATCAGCGCCGTGTAGTCGAGCGGGTTGGCGACCGTCGCCGCGGCGGGCAGCAGCGCGCGCACGCGCCGCCGCGTGGCGGGCGCCAGCGCGGGCAGCTCCAGGCCGCGGCGCTGCGCCTCGTCGGCGCCGAGCCCGGAGTCGCCGCCCGAGCACGTGAGGATGGCCAGGCCGCCGTCGCCGCCGGGCCGCGCGCGCGGGACGGCGAGCGCCTTGGCCAGCTCGAGCAGGTCGTGGACGTCGTGCGCCCACGCCGCGCCGGCCTCCTCGACGAGCGCCCGGAAGGCGGCGTGGTCGCCGGCGACCGCGCCGGTGTGGGCGGCGGCCGCGCTCGCGCCGGCCGCCGAGGCGCCGACCTTGAGGACAGCCACGCCGATGCCGGCATCGATGCACGTCGCGAGCGCTTCACACAGGCGCGCTCCGTCGCCGTCGGCCTCGAGGAACAGCGCCACCGAGCGCACGCCGTCGGTCTGGGCGAGGGCGCGCAGCCAGTCGGTCGCGTCGACGACGGCCTGGTTGCCGCACGACACCACGGTGTGCAGCCGCAGGCCGCGGCCCGCGGCGAGCGCGTTGACCGCGACGTTGCCGCTCTGCGAGATCAGCGCCACGGGGCCGGGCTCGCGCGGCACGAAGGCGTCGCCCCACAGCGCCGCGCGCGCGTGCAGCGCGACGATCCCGTCGCAGTTGGGCCCGCAGACGGGCAGGTCGTGGCGCAGCGCGGCCGCGCGCAGCCGCGCCTCCAGCGCCGCGCCGCCGGGCGCCTCGCCGAACCCCGCGCCGTAGACCACGGCGCCGCCGCAGCCGCGCGCGCCCGCCTCATCGATGACCTCGGGCACGCCCTCGGCCGGGATGGCGACGACGACGGCGTCGACGGGCTCGGGCAGGTCGGCGACGGTCGGCACGCAGACGCGCCCGTGGACGCGGCGCCGGGTGGGATGCACGCCCCAGACACGGCCCGTGAAGTCGATGCGCCGCAGGTTGCGCAGCGTGTCGTCGGCGTAGGCGCCCTTGCGACTGGTGGCGCCCACGACCGCGATGGAGCGCGGGGCGAGTAACGGCGTGAGATCCATTAGATGGTTGATTCCGCGGCCGCCGTGCCCGCCCGTGCGCGGGCCGTGGAGGCCGGGCGGTGCGGGCCGAAGGGGCACAGTGCCGGCGGCACGGGCCCCTGCGGACCGTGCCGATCCGGCGCCGCGGAGCGCGTGCAGGCGGGTGCGGGGGTCGCGGAATCAGTCATCTAGTGCAGAACGCGCTCTACGCCACGGCGCTCCAGCGCCCGCGCCACGATCAGGCGCTGGATCTCGCTCGTGCCCTCCCAGATGCGGTCCACGCGCAGCTCGCGCCACAGCCGCTCGGCGACGTTCGTGCGCAGGTAGCCGCGGCCGCCGAAGATCTGCACGGCGCGGTCGGCGCAGCGGTTCGCCGCCTCGCTGACGAAGAGCTTTGCCATCGACGCCTTGGCGTGCACGACCTTCGGGTCGGCGTCCGGATCGTCGGCCAGGCGCGCGACCTCGAGGCCGAGCAGCCGCCCCGCCGCGGCGTCGGCCGCGGAGTCGGCGAGCGGGAAGGAGACGCCCTGGTGATCGATCAGCCGCGCGCCGCCCTGCTCGCGGCCGACGGCCCACTCCGTGGCCTCCTCGAGCAGGCGCCACATCGCTCCGATGCCGCGCGCCGCGATCCCGAGGCGCTCCTCCACGAACCACGCGCGCTGCAAGTCGTCGCCGCCGCCCACGCCGCCGATGATCGCGTCGTCGGAGACCTCGACGCCACCGAAGCGGA
>DATBKW010000401.1:0-11872 GCA_036555665.1 Solirubrobacteraceae bacterium
CGTGGTGCTGATCGGCGCAAACGACTACGGCTTCGCTGAGCCGGTCTGACCCGAACACTCCGGCCGCCCGACCGCGCGGAGCGCTTAGCGAATCGAGTCGTACACCTTGAACAGCGGCAGGTACATCGAGATGACGATGAATCCGACGATGCCGCCGACCACGACGAGCATGACCGGCTCGAGGATCGAGGTCAGGGACTTGACGGCGGCCTCGACCTGGTCCTCGTAGAAGTCGGCGATCTTGGAGAGCATGCTGTCCAGGGCGCCGGTCTCCTCGCCGACGGCGACCATCTGGGCGACCATGCCGGGGAAGACGGATGCGTGCTTGAGCGGCTCGGCGATGGTGCCGCCGCGCTTGACCGAGTCGATGACGTCGCCCATCGCCTTCTCGACGACGTGGTTGCCGGCCGTCTTGGCCGTGATGTCCAGGGCGGCGAGCAGCGGGACGCCGGCCGAGACGAGCGCCGACAGCGTGCGCGACCAGCGCGCCAGGGCGACCTTCTGGACGATGTCGCCGATCTTCATCGGCGTCCGCAGGCGCATGGCGTCCCACTTGGGGCGGCCCCACTCGCTGCGGCGGAACTTGCGGAAGGCGTAGACGGAGGCGGCGGTCGTGAGGATGAAGGCCCACCACTGGCCCTTGATCGCGTTGGACAACGCGACGGTGACCTTGGTGATCGTCGGCAGGTCGCCGCCGAATTGCTTGAACACGCCGACGAAGACCGGCACGAGGAAGGTGACCAGCGCCAGCAGGACGATCAGCGCGAAGCTCATGATCACCGACGGGTAGACCATCGCCGACTTGATCTGCCGGCGCAGCGAGTCCTCCTTCTCGAGCTGGTCGGCGACGCGCAGCAGCGAGTCCTCGAGCACGCCGCCGGTCTCACCGGCGCGCGTCATCGCCACGAAGAGCGGCGAGAAGACCTTGGGATGGCGCTCCAGGGCGCCGCTGAGCGGCAGGCCCGCCTCGACGTCCTTGCGCACGTCGGCGACGACGTCGGCCAGCAGCTTGTTCTCCGTCTGGGCCTCGAGCACGTAGAGCGCCCGCAGGATCGTCATGCCCGAGCTGATCATCGTCGAGAGCTGACGCGTGAGGATCGTCAGCTCCGTCGGCTTGATCCGCTTCATGAAGTCGAGCGAGATCTCCTTGGAGGCGTGCTTGGCCTTGATGTCGAGGACGATCAGGCCACGGGCCTTCAGCTGATCGGCGACGACCTGCTTGGAGTCGGCATCGACCTCCCCGGTGGCCTTCGCCCCGGTGAGGTCCATCGCCTTGAAGACGTACGCGGCCATGAGCGTCAGGCGGCCTGCATGTCGCCGAAGCCGAGCAGACGGCGCAGCTCCTCGGGCACCGATGAGCGGGTCTCGGCGAGGCGCTGGCTGATCTTGCCGGCGCGGACGAGGCCGGCGAGCGCCGCCTCCATCGTCTGCATGCCGACGCCCGAGCCGGTCTGCATTGCCGACGGGATCTGGTGGGTCTTGCCCTCGCGGATGAGGTTGCGCACGGCGGGCGTGGGCACGAGCACCTCGCAGGCCACGATGCGCCCGGCGCCGTCGGCGGTCGGCAGCAGCTGCTGGGTCATGACCCCCATAAGCGCGACCGAGAGCTGCACGCGGACCTGGTCCTGCTGGGCGGACGGGAAGACGTCGATGATGCGGTCGATCGTCTGCGGAGCGCTCTGGGTGTGGAGCGTGGCGAAGACGAGGTGGCCGGTCTCGGCCGCGGTCAGCGCGGTGGAGATCGTCTCCAGGTCGCGCATCTCGCCGACGAGGATGACGTCGGGGTCCTGGCGCAGGGCCGCCTTGAGTGCCAGGCCGAAGGACTGCGCGTCCGAGCCGACCTCGCGCTGGTTGACCACGCACTTCTTGTGAGCGTGGAGGAACTCGATCGGGTCCTCCACGGTCATGATGTGCTCCTCGCGCGTTTCGTTGATCTCGTCGATCATCCCGGCCAGCGAGGTGGACTTGCCCGAGCCGGTCGGACCGGTGACGAGCACGAGGCCGCGCGGCTTCTTGGTGAACTCGTGCACCGCCGACGGCAGCCCGAGGTCGTCGATCGAGACGAGGTCGGCGGGGATCAGGCGGAAGGCGGCGCCGATCGCCGAGCGCTGGAAGTAGGCGTTGACACGGAAGCGCGCGTGGCCGGGCACCGAATAGGCGAAGTCGATCTGCCAGTCGGTCTCGAGCTTCTGGCGCTGGTCGTTGGTCAGGATCGAGTAGACGACCTCGCGGCAGTCGGTCGGCGTCAGCCTGGGGTAGCCCTCGACCGCGACGAGGCGGCCGCGAACGCGGACCATCGGCGGAGCGCCGGCGGTGATGTGCAGGTCGGACGCGCGGCGCGCCACGACGTCCATGAGCAGGTCGGCGAAATCGAAGTTCATCGTCCCGCGGATCGGACGTTCGGCCACGCTTCTTGAGGCGCGACGGACGGACGTCCGAAGGTCGCCTACCATCCGCGCGGTGCGGTGCGGGACCGTGATCTGGCTGGCCTTGGCGGGCACATGGCTGCTGCCGTGTGCCGCGCGCGCCGATCCGGTTCCCACCCCGCAGGCACCCGTGCTCGTCGCCGGTGCGCCGGTGACGCTCGCGGAAGCGCAGGCACGGGCAGGAGCCGAGACCGACCCCGACCTGGTCGAAACCCAAGTCGACGCGCTGGTCCGCGCCCGATGGGTCGCCGGCGAGGCGGCGCTGCGCGGAGTCCACGCCAACCCTGCCCGTGTCGCGGGCGTGCTCGCGCGTGAGCAGCGCACATCTGGGCCGGCCGATGCGACCCGGCGCGCGGAGGTCGAGGAGCAGGTCTTGCGCGAGGCGCTCGTCGACAGCATCACCGCGCAGGCGCACGGTGACGCGCGCCCGTGGGGCGCCGCGCTCGACGACTTCAACCGTCGCTGGCGCGCCGTGACCGTCTGCGCGCCCGGCCTGTCGGGCGGGCTGCGCGACGACTGCGGAAACTACACGCCACGCAAGCACGGCTGCAGCTGGTTCGGCATCGGGACCAGCGGGTTCTTCGGCCTGGGCGACCTGTGCGACCTCGGCAAGCAATGGGCGGTCGACGTCGACCTCGTCACCGAGTTCTATCCGCGCAGCGACCCCTCGGACCTCGCCTGCCTCCCGCAGGGCGACGCCGCGCTGGCCCGCCTGCGCCGCTATCTCAAGCGCACGGCGCCGCGCGTGCAGCATCTGACCTTCTTCGACGGCGACTGCGATCCGCAGCTCATGGCCTTCCCCTACCGCTCCGCGGGCGTCACGGTGCTGCACGCTGTGGCGCGCATCGCCGCCGCCGAACGGCTCAAGCGCCGCTCGACGTGACGCGGTGGACCTCGACGATCGAGGTCCGGCCCTGCTTGACCTTCTCCAGGCCGTCCTCGTGCAGCCGGCGCATGCCCTGCGTCATGGCGACCTCCGCGATCCGGTCGGCCGAGGCGCGCTCGATGGCCAGCGTGCGGATCTCGTCGCTGACGGTCATCACCTCGTACAGGCCGATGCGCCCGCGATAGCCCGAGCCCCCGCAGCGCGCGCAGCCGACGGGCTCGTAGGCCTCGACGTCGGCGAGCGTCGGGAAGCCGTGGTCGCGCATGACCTCGGCGGTCAAGATCGTGCGGCGCTTGCAGTGCTGGCACAGCGTGCGGGCCAGGCGCTGGGCGACGATGCAGTCGATCGCGCTGGCGACGAGGAAGGGCTCGATGCCCATCTCGATCAGGCGGGTGATCGCACCGGGCGCGTCGTTGGTGTGCAGCGTCGAGAGGACGAGGTGGCCGGTGAGCGCACCCTCGATTGCGATCTGCGCCGTCTCGCGGTCGCGGATCTCGCCGACCATGATGATGTCGGGGTCGGCGCGCATCATCGCCCGCAGGCCGCCCGCGAACGACAGGCCGGCGCGCGCGTTGACCTGGACCTGGGTGATGCCGTCGATCTGGCGCTCGACCGGGTCCTCGATCGTGATGATGTTCTTCTCGGGGGTGTTGACCTCGCCCAGCGCCGCATAGAGCGACGTCGACTTGCCCGAGCCGGTCGGCCCGGTGACCAGCACGGCGCCGTAGGCCTGGCGGAAGGCGCGCTCGAAGCGCTCGCGCTCGTGGTCGGCCATGCCCAGCTTGCCCAGTTCGGGCACGCCCTCGGAGGTGTCGAGGATGCGCATGACGATCGACTCGCCGTGCACGCTGGGCAGGGTGACGACGCGCAGGTCGACGTGGTGGCCGTCGATCGTCACGCCGACGCGGCCGTCCTGCGGGACGCGGCGCTCGGCGATGTCGAGGTCGCTCATGATCTTCACGCGGCTGATGACGCCGAGGACCATGCGCCGCGGGACGGTGGCCGAGTCCTGCAGGACGCCGTCGATGCGAAAGCGCACGCGCAGCTCCTGGCCGTCGGGCGACAGGTGCACGTCGGAGGCGCCCTGCTCGACGGCCTGCGCGACGATGCCGTTGACGAGCTTGATGATCGGCGCGTCCTCGGCGGACTCGAGCAGGTCGACGACCTCGGCGGCGCCCTGCTCCTCCTCCTCTTCGAAGGTCGCCGACTGCACGACGTCGTCCAGCCGCGTCAGCCGCGCGATCAAAGCGGTGATGTCCTCGCGCGAGGCGACCGCGGGGCGCACCTCGTAGCCGGTCATCAGCGCGATGTCGTCGACGGCCAGCACATTGGCGGGATCGGCCATTGCGACGAGCAGCGCGCGATCGCCGGCGAACTGCACGGGCACTGCGTCGTAGCGCTTGGCGGCCGCGGAGGAGATGAGGTTGGCGGCCCCCATGTCGACGTGGAAGACGGTCAGGTCGAGGTGGTCGAGGCCGTTGCGCTCGGCGATCGCGCGGGCCAGCGCGTCTTGGGTGAGCGCGCCGGACTGCAGCAGGACCTCCTCCGGCGTCGCGCCGCCGGCGCGGGCGGTCTCGATCGCCTCCTCGACGCGTTCGCGCGGAGCGAGGCCGAGCTCGACGATGACATCGGTGAGGAAGCGGGGCCCGCTGTTGCGGGCGCGCGGCGGGGTGACCCCGTCCCAGGCCTCGGCGGGCCGCTCAGCGGCCAGCGCCTCGCCCGCGGCCGTTGGCGGCGCGACCGGGCGGAGGTGGGGATGTTGGGAGGCGCTCATCGCGATCGGCGGGGTCCTCGCGCGCGGCCTGCCTCATGACGTCGAGGGGAGCGGCCCGGCCGGTCCATCCCTCGAAGCTGAGCGCACCCTGCGCGACGAGGATCTCGAGGCCGTCGATCGTGCGCGATCCACGGCGCTGCGCCTCCTGCACCAGCGGGGTGCCGCCCGCCCGGTAGACGAAGTCGACCACGCACGCGTATTGACCGAGGCAATCGGCGCTCAGGGGCAGATCCTTGAACGTCGTAAGCGGATCGGCGAGCCCCACCGACGTGCAGTTGACGAGCGCGTCGGCGGGCCCGGGAGCGTCGACGGCCTCGACGTCGAGGTCGGCGGCCAGCGCGCGGGCGCGGTCGGCGGTGCGGTTCCAGACCTTCACGGCGGCGCCGGCCCGCGACAGCGCGTAGGCGGCGGCGCGGGCGGTGCCGCCCGCGCCGAGCAGCAGCGCGGTGCCGGGCGGCGGGTCGCCGAGCGCGGCCATGAGGCCCGGGGCGTCGGTGTTGTCGACGGCGATCGTGCCCTCGGAGAGGTAGAGCATGTTGGCCGCCCCGATCGCCCGTGCGGCCGGCGTGGCGTCGTCGGCCAGAGCCAGCGCGGCCTCCTTGTGCGGGATCGTGACGTTGGCGCCGACGAAGCCGGCGCCGTGCAGCGCGCGCACCGTCTCGGCGAACAGCTCTGGAGGGATGGGCACGTGCTGGTAGCGCCAGTCGTCGAGGCCGACCGCGCGTAGTGCGGCGTTCTGCATCGCCGGCGAGCGGCTGTGAGCGACCGGCCAGCCGAGTACGCCGAGCCGCGTCAGGCCCAAGCGCCGACGCCGCCCAGGCGTTCGATCGCGATATGGACGACCACGCCCGGCGGCGGGTCGTCCATGGCGGGGAACCTGACGTCGGGCCCCAAATAGGTGTGCGCCAGCTGCTGCAGGAGCTCCGGCGCTCCCCCCTCCTCGATCCGCGCGCGCCCGTAGACGACGAGGTACTCCTTCAGGCCCGGGCCGATCATCTGCGTGCCCTCGAGCGACAGCGTCACCCGCTCGTTGCGGCGGATGTTCTCGAGCTTGCGCCGCGGCCCGAGTGATGCGAAGACCAGCTCGTCGCCCTCGAGCCCGACCCACACGCAGCTGACCTGCGGGCTCCCGTCGGCGTTGACGGTCACCAGGTGCGCCAGCGCGTCGCTTTCGAGGATCGCCCGCGCCTCTTCGGGAATCTCGGCCACGCGCGGATGGTACTCAGCAGTGCGAGGGGTCCTTTCCCCCGCGCTTCTTGCGCGCGGCGTTGTAGGCGGCGACGTCCTTCTCGAACTGCGCGTCGGTCGAGCTGAAGGCATGCGCGCCGTTGCCGCAGGGCTTGACCACGTAGAAGAGGTACTTGACGTTGGCCGGGTCGGCCGCCGCCTTGATCGACGAGAGACCGGGGTTGCCGATCGGCGTCGGCGGCAGGCCCTGGATCTTGCGCGTGTTGTAGTCCGAGTTGATCTGAAGCTCGGATTCCTTCAGCGGCTTGGTCCAGTTGTTCAGGCGGTAGCGCAGCGTGGCGTCGACGCCCAGCGGGATCCCCTTGCGCAGGCGGTTGTAGATGACCGCGGAGATCAGGCGGCGGTCCTTGGCCACCATCGCCTCGCGCTCGATCATCGAGGCGATGATGAGCACGTCGTAGCGGCTGAGGTGGTTGCGGCGGGCGCGCTTGAGGTCGACCTGGGCGAACTGGCGCTTGAAGTTGCGCAGCTGCAGCGCGACGAGCGCGCGAGCGGTGGCCGTGCGGCTGCGCAACTCGTAGGTGTCAGGGAACAGGAAGCCCTCGAGGCTCCTGGTGCCCTTCGGCGCGCCGTAGGTGCGCGGGTTCAGCAACTTGGAGCGCACGCTGGCCTTGACGTAGTCGCCACGGACGCCGGCCGCCTTGACGCGAGGGGCGAGCTCGCGCCGCGACGGCCCGGGCGGCAGCGTCACGTCGATCGTCGGCGCGGCTGTGGGCGCCTGCGTCAGCGCGGCCAGGGCGTCCTTGTAGGGCATCGACTTCTTCAGCGTGTAGGTGCCTGCGCGCAGCTTTCCGCGATCGCCGGCGAGCCGGGCGCGCAGCGCGAAGAAGAAGCCCGAGTCGACGACGTCGTTGTCGGCCAGCAGATCGCCGATGTCCTTGGCGCTTGCGCCCGGCGGGATCTTGACCACCACCGCGCCGTAGCCCTTGCCGTGGAACGGCTGGTAGGTCATGAAGGCCGCGACGGCGATCGCGGCGACCAGGAGGAGGGCGAGCAGCGCGAGCAGGCGGCGCGCCCAGCGGCGCGGGGCCTTGCGCACGCCGAGGTTGCGGTGCGGCGGCACACCGGGCGCGCCGGGCTGCGCCTGGTATTCGGCACGCGAGACGCGCACCGTGCCGATCGGCCGATCCCAGGAATCGGTGTGCTGACCGTCCTCGTCGGTCTGCGGGCGCGGCAGCGAGACCGTGCGCCGCGCCTGGATGGCGCCGACGGGCTCGAGCGGCTGCGTGGGCTGGGGGTCGTCGGGGGGCGGCTCACTGGCCCCGTGCTCGTCGGTGGGCGCGGGCGCGGAGCGGTCGGGCTCGGAGTCGGTGGCCGCGGCCTCGGGCGCCGAGTGGTCGGGCCCGGAGCGGTCGGGCTCGGGCGCAGAGCGGTCGGGGTCGGGGTCGATGGCCGCCTCGGGCGCGGAGCGATCCGGGTCGGGCTCAGTGGCCGCGGCCTCGGGCGCCGAGTCGTCGAGGTCGGGGTCGCCGTCGAAGGCTTCGGGCTCGGTGTCGTCGTCGGGGAGCGGCTTCGGCTCGCCGGCTGCGGCCCGGAACTCCGGGTCCGGCTCGTCGGCGAACGGCTCCCACCGCGGCTCGTCGGGCGGCGGCAGCGGCTCATCGCCGGCCGGCAGGCTCGCGGGCGGCTCGCGACCCTCGCGCTGCGCGCGGCGGCGCTCGCGCTCCAGGCGCGCGGCCTCGCGATCGGCCGCGGTGCGCTCGCGGCTCTCGTCGCTGCCGCCGAACAGCGGCATCAGCCCGCCACCTCGTTCGCGTGGCGCGCCAGCCAGTCCTCGAGCAGCACGGCCGCGGCGCGGGAGTCCTCGCTCGTGCGGTCGCCGGGGCCACGCGCGGCGATCGCCGTCGTGAAGCGCTCGTCGTAGAGCTCGACCGGCACGGCGACGGCCGCGGCCAGCCGGTCGGCCCACGCGCGCGCCTCGCGCGTCTGATCGGTGTCGGCGCCGCTCAGCCCGAGCGGCAGCCCGACGACGATCCGCTGCACGCCGCGGTCGCGCACGAGATCGACCACGCGTGCCAAGCCCTTGCGCGTGGCCGGACGCTCGACCGCTTCGATCGGCGTCGCCAGTGTTCCGGTCGGATCGCTGAGCGCGCAGCCGCAGCGTGCACTGCCGTAGTCCAGTGCAAGCACGCGCACGAGGCTAGCCGAGAGCGTGGACGATGGCCGCGCGGGCGGCCTCGATCGCGTCGGGGAGCTTGTCGGGATCGCGCCCGCCGGCCTGCGCCATCGTGTCGCGCCCGCCACCGCCGCCGCCCGCGACCTGCGCGGCGACCTTGACGACCTCGCCGGCGCGCACGCCGCGCTCGACCAGCGCGGGCGTGACAGCTGCGACGAGGTGCACGCGGCCCTCGACCGCCGTGCCGAGCACGATCGCGGCACTGTCGCCCAGCTTGCCCTTCACGCGATCGGCGATCTCCATCAAAGCCTTGGCATCGGGCGCCTCGACGACCTCGGCGACCACCACGGCGCCGTCGACCTGGCCGGCGCGCGCGGCCAGCTCCGCCGCATCGGGGCCCGCGGATGCTGCACCGGTCTTGGCCGCCGCGCGCGCCTCGGCGCGCAGCGCCGCCACGGCCTCGGGCAGGCGCTCGGGCTGGGTGCGCAGGGCGTCGGCCGCCTCGTGGAGCAGGTCGTCGTGATGGCGCAGCAGCGCAACCGCCACCGGCCCGGTGACGGCCTCGATGCGGCGCACGTTCGACGCGCTCGAGCCTTCGCTGGTGATCTTGAAGACGCCGATCTCGGCGGTCGAGCGCACGTGCGTGCCGCCGCACAGCTCGCGCGAGTAGGTGCCGTCGCCGACCTCGACCATGCGCACGACGTCGCCGTACTTCTCGCCGAAGAGCGCCATGGCGCCGAGGCGCTGGGCCTCCTCGAGCGTGGTCGTCAGCGGGCGCACCGGGTCGTTGCGCAGGATCCACTCGTTGACCTTGTCCTCGACGTCGCGGCGCTCCTCGTCGCTCAGGCGCTGGGTGTGGGAGAAGTCGAAGCGCAGCTTGTCGGGCCCGACGTAGGACCCGGCCTGATGAACGTGCGGCCCCAGCCGCTCGCGCAGCGCGGCGTGCAGCAGGTGAGTCGCCGTGTGGTTGGCCTGGATGGCGGTGCGCGCTTCGCGATCGACGCGGGCGACCACCCGCTCGCCGGGCTTCAGCGCGCCGTCGACGGCTTCGATGACGATCGCCTGGTCGTCGCCGGAGCGCACGACGTCGGCCACGCGCACCAGACAATCGCCGTCCTCGCAGGTGATGGTGCCCGCATCGGCGATCTGGCCGCCGCCCTCGGCATAAAAGGGCGATTCGGCGAGCTTGACGACGGTGCGCCCGTCCTGCTCGCTGAGGCCCGTGACCGTCGTGTGCTCCTCGAGATGCTCGTAGCCGGTGAACGTCGTGGGCTCGCCCTCGACGCTCAGCGCCCCGGCCATCACGCGCCCCGCGCCCTGCCGCGACCGCGAGCGCTGGGCCTCCATCAGCGATTCGAACTCGGCGTCGCCCGCGAACGGCACGCCGCGCTCGGCCGCGATCTCGCGCGTGAGCTCGACCGGGAAGCCGTAGGTGTCGTGGAGGCGGAAGGCGTCGGCGCCGGATACCTCGCCGGCGCTCAGCAGCTCGTCGAGCAGCCGCGTGCCCTGCTCCAGCGTCCGCCCGAAGCTCTCCTCCTCGGCACGCACCCACTTGTCGATGGTCTCGTGCCGGACCTTCAGCTCGGGGTACGCCGGGCCCATGATGTCGGTGATCAGGCTCACGTACTGCGGCAGGAACCCGTGCGCGATGCCGATGCGGTGACCCTGCAGCAGCGCGCGGCGCATGATCCGGCGCAGCACGTAGCCACGGTCCTCGTTGGAGGGCACGACGCCGTCGGCGATCAGGAAGGTCATCCCGCGCGTGTGATCGGAAAGGATGCGCAGCGCGCGCTCGTCGGGCTGGCTGGTGGCCAGCTCGCGGCCGAGGTTCATGAGCGGCACGAACTGGTCGGTGTCGAAGATCGAGTCGACGCCCTGCTGGATGACGGCCATGCGGTTGAGCCCCAGCCCGGTGTCGATGTTCTTGGCGGGCAGCGGCGTGAGGGTGCCGACCGGATCCTGGTCGTACTGCATGAAGACGAGGTTCCAGTACTCCAGGAAGCGCTCGTTCTCGCCGCCGGGGAGGTCGTCCTCGGTGCCCCACTCCAGGCCGCGGTCGAGGTAGAGCTCGCTGCACGGACCGCACGGTCCGGTCGGCCCGGCCTGCCAGAAGTTCTCCTCGCTGTTGAGCGGGATGATGCGCGAGCGCGGGACGCCGATGGCCTCCCAGACCGCGATGGCCTCCTCGTCGGGGCCGAGGCCGAGCGCATCGTCGCCCTCGTGGACGGTGATCCAGATGTCGTCGGGGTTGAAGCCGAAGCCGTTGATCGACAGCTCCCAGGCGAGCTCGGCCGCGCCCTGCTTGAAGTACTGGCCGATCGAGAAGTTGCCCAGCATCTCGAAGAACGTGAGGTGCCGGGTGGTGGTGCCGACGTTCTCGATGTCGACCGTACGAAAGCTCTTCTGGCAGGTCGTGATCAGCGGGTGCGGTGGCTTCTCGATGCCCATGAAGTAGGGCTTGAGCGGCTGCATGCCCGCGGTCGTCAGCAGGACCGACGGGTCGAAGCTCGCGGGCACGAGCGACCCGCTGGGCAGGCGCAGGTGATCGCGCTCCTCGAAGAAGCCCAGGAACAGCTCGCGGATCTCGTCTGAGGTCACGCTGCGATTGTGGCGCATCCCAGCACGGCATCGCCGCGCAGGAACACCGCGGTCTGTCCGGGCGCCGCGCCGTCGACCGGCTCGTGCAGCGCGATCGTGTCGCCGCGCAGGGTGCACGGCACCGCCGGCGCGCGGTAGCGCAGCTTGACCGCCGAGACCTCGTCACCCGGAGCGTGCAGGCGCGGCGCGGCCACGCGCACCGTCCGCGTGGCCAGGGTCGCGCGCGGCCCGACGGTCACGGTGTTCGTGCCCGCGTCGGTGCGCAGCACGTAAAGCGGCTCATCCGTGCCCCCGATGCGCAGGCCCCGGCGCTGGCCGACCGTGAAGTGATGCGCACCGTGATGGCGCCCGACGACACGGCCGGTGCCGTCGACGATGTCGCCGGGCCGTTCGCCGAGGCCGCCGTGGCGGGCCAGGAAGGCGGCGCGGCCGGTGCCGGCCAGGAAGCACAGGTCCTGGGAGTCCGGCTTGGAGGCCACCGGCAGGTCGTGCTCGGCGGCGATCGCCCGCACCTGCTCCTTGCGCAGGTCGCCGAGCGGGAAGCGCAGGCGCTCGAGCGTCGCGCGCGACAGGCCGGCGAGCATGTAGGCCTGATCCTTGGCCGGGTCGGCGGCCAGGCGCAGCAGCCCGTCGCCGGTGCGCCGCGCGTAGTGGCCGGTGGTCAGGGTCGGCGCGCCGATGCACCGGCCGAAGGCCAGCATCGCGTCGAGCCGCACGCCGCCGTTGCAGCGCACGCACGGGTTCGGCGTCAGGCCGGCGGCGTGGTCGGCCAGCCACGGATCGACGACGCCGGAACGGAACTCCTCGCGCAGGTCGAGCGTGAA
>DATBKW010000402.1:0-15873 GCA_036555665.1 Solirubrobacteraceae bacterium
ATCGCCCAGGACATCGCGCTCATGGGCTCGGGGCCGCGCGCGGGCATCGCCGAGGTCGTCCTGCCCGAGCTGCAGAAGGGCTCGTCGATCATGCCCGGCAAGGTCAACCCGGTCATGTGCGAGGTCATGCTGCAGGTGTGCGGCCAGGTCATCGGCAACGACACGGCGATCACCATCGGCGGCATGCAGGGCCAGCTCGAGCTCAACGTGCGCATCCCGCTCATCGCGCGCAACCTGCTGCAGTCGATCCATCTGCTCTCCACCGCGTCGGCGGCCTTCACCGAGAAGTGCGTCGACGGCATCGAGGCCAATCGCGACGGGACGAAGCGCTCCGCCGAGGCGACGCTGGCGGCGGCCACGGCGCTCAACGAGCACATCGGCTACGACAAGGGCACGACGATCGTGCAGAAGGCCTCGAAGACCGGCCGCCCGCTGCGCGAGGTCGCGCTCGAGGAGGGCGTCGACGCCAAGCTCTACGACCGCATCATCGACCTGCGCAAGATCGCGGCGGGCAACGCCGCGTAAAGGGTTGTCGTCCGCGCCGGGGTTGGCGGCGCTTTGTGATCGAGGCAGTGAGGGGGTGCGACGCCGGGGCGGCGCACCCCCTGGACGGTCAGCCTCTACCGCCCGGCGAACGCGCTGCGCACGGCAGCGACGGCGGGCTTGGGCTTGCCGCCGTAGGTGAAGAGGCCCTTCTGGTTGATGCCGCGCACGAGGCGGATGCTCGGCACCTCGTGGCGGATCGAGCCGCCGGCGAACGACGGCGCGAGCGCGAAGTCCTGCAGGTTCCAGACCAGCGCTCCGGCCAGCCACGGCGTGGCGTCGTAGACCCCGATGTGCTCGGTCAGCAGCCTGGCCTGGAAGCTCTCCGAGCCGGGGGCGCCCGGCGGGTTCAGGCGGTTGGCCTCGGCGCCGAACTCGCTGACGATGAGGACCTTGCCGGGGAAGGTCGCGTGCAGCTGGGCCAGCCACTGGCCGATGCGCGCGCGGACGACGTCCGGGGTGGCGTAGGTGTCGTCGTACCAGCCCTCGTAGTTCGTCGCGCCGACGGCGTCGATGTGGCGGTACATCGGCCCGGCGACGTCGGGCATGTGCGTGCCCCAGACGTCGATCGCGGCGGGCCGGCCAGGATCGAGCCGGTGCACGAGCTGTGCGGCGGAATCGACGTACTGCGGCTGGCCGCCGTAATGGCCGTTGCCGGCGACCTCGTTGGCGAGGTTCCAGGCGACGACGCTCGGGTGGATGCGCGCCTCGACCACGTTGAGGCGCACCCGACGCAGGGCACGGCGCTGCTGCGCCGGCGTGCGCGACGTCCAGGCCCCCGGCGCGTCGACGGGGCCGACGCCCTGCCACACGAGGATCCCGGCGGCGTCCAGGCGGTCGAGGAGCGCGTCGCTGAGCGGGTGCTGGCTACGCGTGGCATTGGCGCCGATCGCCTTCAGGCGCGCGACGATCGCGTCCATGTCGGCCGGGAGCAGCGCGTCGCCGCGGCCGGGCGCGTCCTCCTGCAGCGAAGCACCGTGCAGGCGCAGCGGCTGACCGTTGAGCAGCAGACGCCCGCCGGCCCAGCGCAGCTCGCGCAGCCCGACGCGTGCGTCCAGCGCCGCCTCGCCCGGGATGACCAGGCGCAGCGCCTTGAGGGCCGGATGGCCGGGCTCCCACAGATCCGGGTCCTTGATCCGCGCGCGGGCGCGGACGACGCGCTCGGCGCCGCGGGCCACGCGCACGGGCGCGAAGCGCAGCGTGGTACCGGCGAGCGCGCCGCGCACCTGCAGCGTCCGCGGCCCGGTGCGGTTGGTCACGCGCACGGTGACGTCGACGATGGCCGTCGTGCCCTGCAGGCGGGTGACGATCGAGGGCGAATCGAGCTCGCTGAGCCCCAGCGGCCGGATGGTGACCGCGCGGTTGATGCCGCCGAAGTTGAACCAGGTGCGGTGCCACGCGTCGGCCTTCATCGCCGCCGGGTTGCGCCAGTCGGCGCGCACGACGAGCGTGTGGGCGCCCGCGGTCAGGCGCGTCCGCGCCTCGAAGGGCAGGTAGGTGCCGGTGTGCTGGGTGACCTGGTGGCCGTCGATCCACACGGTCGCGCGGTGGTTGACCGAGTCGAAGCGCACGGCGTAGTCGCCGTCGCGGGCGACGTCGATCGTCGTGCGGTACCAGGCCACCGAGCCCTCGAAGGACCGCATCCCCGCGGCGCCGCGCACGTGGCGCGCGTTGGGCGAGAACGGGACCGTCACCGTGCGCCCGCTGAAGTCGCCGCGCGGCCAGCCGAGCGCGACACCGCGCCCGGCGCGATCGCCGCGGACGATCCACGGCCCGTCGAGCGGGCGCTCGCCCGCGGCCGCGGTCGCCGGCGGCAGCGGGCCCTGGTCGCGGCGCTGCTCGCCGATGGCGCCGGCCACCACGGCCAGGACGCCCAGCGCGACCGCCAGGCAGGCAGCCAACATGGCCCAGCGCGCGCGGCCCATCAGTCGCCGCGGGTCGCGGCGACTCGCGCCGCATCGGCGCGGCCCTGCCGGGTGCGCGTGGACAAACTGCTCACAACACTGCTAACGGCGGCTCTCGCGCGCAGGTTGCGCTGCGCCCCAAGGACGATACGACACCGCGGGTTCAGGGCACGTTCAGCGCGACGTACTTCGTCTCCAGGTACTCCTGAATGCCCTCCGGCCCGCCCTCGCGCCCGAAGCCCGACGCCTTGACGCCGCCGAACGGCGCGCCGGCGTTGGAGACCATGCCCTGGTTGAGGCCGATCATGCCCGTGTCGAGACCCTCGATGACCTTGAACGCGCGGTTGATGTCGCGCGTGTAGACGTAGGCGACGAGGCCGTACTCGGTCGCGTTGGCGGCCGCGATCGCCTCATCGTCGGAGTCGAAGGTGCGGACCGGTGCGACCGGCCCGAAGATCTCCTCGTCGAGCAGCCGCGCGTCGTCGGGGACGTCGGCGAGCACCGTCGGCTCGTAGAAGTAGCCGGCACCGTCGATACGCGATCCGCCGACGAGCACCTTGGCACCGCGCTCGCGCGCGTCGTCGACGAGGTCGGCCACCTTGCCGCGCTGGTCGTCGTCGATGAGCGGGCCGACCTTGACATCGGGCTCGGTGCCGCGGCCGACCTTCATGTCGCCGATCTTCGCCGCGAGCTTCTCCGCGAACTGGTCGGCGACCGGGCCGGCGACGTGGAAACGGTTGGCCGACGTGCACGCCTCGCCGCCGTTGCGCATCTTGGCGATGAGCGCGCCCTCGACCGCGGCGTCGACGTCCGCGTCGTCGAAGACCAGGAAGGGCGCGTTGCCGCCGAGCTCCATCGAGACACGCAGGATCTGGTCGGCCGACTGGGCGATCAGCGCGCGCCCGACCTCGGTGGACCCGGTGAAGGACAGCTTGCGCGTACGCGGATCCTTGATCAACGGCTCCATCGTCGCGCCCGAGGAGCGCGCCGTGATCACGTTGAGCACGCCGCCCGGCAGCCCGACCTCCTCGAGGATCTGGGCGAGCATCAGCATCGACAGCGGCGTCTGCTTTGCCGGCTTGACCACCATCGTGCAGCCCGCCGCGATGGCCGGACCGATCTTGCGCGTGCCCATCGCCAGCGGGAAGTTCCACGGCGTGATGAAGACGCACGGGCCGACCGGCTGCTTGAGGGTCAGGACGCGGCCCTTTCCGGTCTCGTTGACCGTGTAGCGCCCGTCGATGCGAACGGCCTCCTCGGAGTACCAGCGAAAGAAGTTCGCCGCGTAGGCGATCTCCGCCTTCGACTCGGCCAGCGGCTTGCCCATCTCGAGCGTCATCAGCAGCGCGAGGTCGTCGGCGCGCTCCATGATCACGTCGAACGCGCGGCGCAGGATGTCGCCGCGCTCGCGCGGCGGATGGTCGCGCCAGGTCGCAAACGTCTCGTGCGCGGCGCCGAGCGCGGCCTCGGCGTCGTCGACGGTGGCGTCGGCGACCTCGATCAGCGTCGCGCCGGTGGCCGGGTCCTCGACCTCGATCGTGTTGCCCTCGCCGCCGTCGCGCCACTCACCGCCGATGTAGAGCTGCGGCTTGACCGCGTCGAGGATCGTCTGCTCGGCCGTTGCGGTGCTCATGCACCGAGCCTACCCAGCCGGCGCGCGCTGCTGACGGGTCAGGTGCTGACCGTCTCGGCGCCCAGCTCGCTCATCGCCACGTCGATCGAGTAGTCGATCGGCAGGACGATCAGCGAGGGCAGATCGAGCGACAGGGCGTGGCGCAGGTGGCGCCCGAAGTCCTCGACGGCCTCGCAGCGCCAGGCGGGCATCCCGAAGGCCTCGGCCAGCTTGACGAAGTCCGGGTTGGTGAAGTCGACGCCGAAGTGCTCGCCGAACTTGCTGTCCTGCTTCCAGACGATCGAGCCGTACTGGCGGTTCTCCCAGACGACGTTGACGAACGGCGTCTTCAGGCGCATCGCCGTCTCGAGCTCCTGGCAATTCATGAGAAAGCCGCCGTCGCCGTTGACGGTCACGACCTTGCGGTCGGGGTGCACGAGCTTGGCGGCCACCGCGCAGGGAACCGCGAACCCCATGCCTGCAAGGCCGTTTGCAATGAGGACGGTGTTCGGCTCATGTGCGGGGAACATCCGGCCGATCCACAGCTTGTGCAGCCCAACGTCCGAGATGAGGATGTCCTCGCGCCCGAGCGCCTGGCGGATCTCCCACAGCGCCCGCGGGGGCTGCATGGGGAAGCCGGCGTCGTCGCGCGCCGCGTTGAAGCGCCCGAGCACGACCTCGCGCAGCCGCTGCGAGCCGCCGGAATGCGGCACGTCGCGGCACTCCTCGGCCAGCCGCGTAAGCACGTGGTAGATGTCGCCGATCAGCTCGACCTCGGGCGTGAAGTACTCGTCGATCTCGGCGGCCTCGGAGTCGATGACGACGATCTTCTTGTCGCGCCGCGGGTTCCAGTGCGACGGGGCGTGCTCGACGAGGTCGTAGCCGATGGCGATGACGACGTCGGCGTCGTCGAACCCGGCCATCGCGTAGTCGCGCGAGTGCAGGCCGACGGTGCCCAGGGCCTTCGGGTCGTCGTCGTCGATCAGCCCCTTGCCCATGAACGTCTCGGCGACGGCGATGCCGGTCGCGCGGCAGAACTCGCGCAGAGCCGGGGCGCCGCGGGCGCGCACGACGCCGTTGCCGGCCAGCGCGATCGGGTTGATCGCGTTGCGGATGAGGTCGGCGGCCTTGAGCAGCTCGCGGGCCGCGGGCTCGGGCTTGACCGGGCGGCGGCGCGGCAGCGGCGCGGCGTCGAGCGGCGCGGCCATGACGTCCTCGGGCAGCTCGAGGTGGGTGGCGCCGGGCTTCTCGGACTCTGCCACCTTGAACGCCTTGCGAACGACTTCGGGGATGATCTCGGGGCTCGCCACCCGCGCGTTCCACTTGGTGATGGGACGGAACAGCTCGACGAGATCGATGAACTGATGGGACTCCTTGTGCATCCGCTCGAGGTCGGCCTGCCCGGTGAGGGCGACGAGCGGCGCGCGGTCCAGGAAGGCGTCGCCGATGGCCGTGACGAGGTTCATCGCCCCCGGCCCGAGCGTGCCGAGGCACACGCCGGCGCGGCCGGTGAGGCGCCCGTACATGTCGGCCATGTAGGCCCCGCCCTGCTCGTGTCGAACAGGAATGAAGGAGACCGAGGAGTTGGCGAGCGACTGGTTGAGGTCGAGGGTCTCCTCACCCGGGATGCCGAAGACGTACTTGACCCCCTCGGCCTCGAGGCACTCGACGAACACGTCGCTGGCGCGCCGGTTACCCTGGACCATCGGCATGCAAGCTAGCACCGCAACTCGGAGTGATCGCCCGCGTTCGTGGACTGGCATGCGCAAGCTCGCCCTCGCCCTCGTCACCGCCTTCCTGGTCGCCGCTCCCGCGGCCCAGGCAGCCACGAAGCTGACCATCACCGGCGCCGGTTTCGGCCACGGCATCGGCATGAGCCAGTACGGCACCTACGGCTACTCGCTGCACCTGAAGACCTACGACTTCATCCTCGGCCACTACTACACCGGCACGGCGCTGGGGCAGCTGGACTCCAACCCGGAAGTGAAGGTCCTGCTGCAGGGCGGCAAGAGGTCGATCTCGTTCAGCGGCGGCCTGAACGCCGGGGATGCGGACCTCGATCCGGCCCAGACCTACACGGTCAAGCGCGGGGGCGACGGGCTGGTCCTCCGTGACGCGTCGGGCAAGAGCGTCGGGACCACCCCGGGGCCGCTGCGCGTCGACGCGCCGGTCGGCCAGGCGCTGCGCCTGAACGGCACCTCGGTGCCGGGCGTCACCAACGGCCTCTATCGCGGCTCGCTGCTCATCAGCGCGTCGGGCTCGCGGCTGATCGCGGTCAACGCGCTCGACCTCGAGGACTACGTGCGCGGCGTCGTCAGCGGCGAGAGCCCGGCGGCGTGGCCCACCGAGGCGCTCAAGGCCCAGGCCGTCGCGGCGCGGACCTACGCGATCACGAGCGATGCGGGCGGCGGCCTCTTCGACCAATACGCCGACACGCGCTCGCAGGTCTATCGCGGCGTGTCGGCCGAGACGCCGAGCACCGACGCCGCGGTGGCGGCCACCGCCGGCCAGGTCGTCACCTACGGCGGCCAGCCGGTCACCACGTACTTCTTCTCGACCTCCGGCGGCGAGACCGAGGACGTCGAGAACTCGTTCGTCGGCTCGCAGCCCAAGCCATGGCTGAAGGCCGTCGACGACCCCTTCGACAACGTCTCGCCCAAGCACCGCTGGGGGCCGTTCCGCTTCACCGCCGTCCAGGTCAAGCACAAGCTGCACCGCTACCTGCGCGGCGGCTTCAAGCGCATCAAGGTGCTGCAGCGCGGGGTCTCGCCGCGCATCGTGCACGCGCAGGTCGTCGGCACGCGCGGCGTGACCGACGTGACCGGCCCGCAACTGCGCTCGGCCTTCGGCCTCTACGACACGTGGGCGTACTTCACCACCGTCACGACGAAGGCGAGCAAGGCCAAGAAGGCGAAGCCCGCGCCGGCGCCGGCCGGCGATCCGACGGGCGGCGTCGCGCCGTCCGCGCGTGCCGCCGCGGCGGGCGCGCCGCGCGTCGAGGGCACGATCGCCCCGGCGCGTGCCGGCCGCTGGCTGACGGTCCAGCGCCTCGACGGCAGGCGCTGGGTCAAGGCGACCGACGCGCACGTGCTGCGCGGCGGGCGCTACTCGGTCGCGGTGCCTCGCGCCGGCGTGTACCGCGTGGTCTACGGCAAGGCCATCGGGCCGGCCGTTCGCGTGGGTTAGCCGCCGCTGTACAGCCGGACGAGCTGCTCGGCCACGCACACCGGCTTCTCGCCGCCCTGGATCTCGAAGGTCTGCGTGACCTTTATCTGGATCCCGCCGGGGACGTCGTCGACGCTCGTCAGCGTCGCGCGCATGCGCACGCGCGAGTCGACGGGCAGCGGCGCCGGAAAGCGGACGCGGTCGTAGCCGTAGTTCAGGCCGAAGGCGAAGCCCTCGAGCGAGTAGGTCTGGTAGGTGAAGCGCGGGCCGAGGCTCAGCGTGAGCAGCCCGTGGGCGATCGTGCCGCCGAACGGCGTCTGCGCCGCGCGCTCGGGGTCGACGTGGATCCACTGGTGATCGCCGGTCGCCTCGGCGAACGCGTCGATCTCGTCCTGGTTGACCTCGTGCCAGTCGCTGACGCCGAGCTCGTCGCCGATCTTGGCCTTCAGTTCGTCGATACCGGTGATGGTGAGCATTGGTCGCGCATCCTACGCAACCCCAGCGTGAGCGCGCCCATCAGCGCGCTGCCCATTCCGGCCGCGGCGAAGGCGAGGCCCGGATCGGTCGAGTACAGCGGCAGCCACATCGCGGGCGCCGCCGCGTTGCCGGCGAACTTGAAGGCCGACACCATCGAGGTCGCCCCCGCGCGGTTGGACGGCACGGCCTCGACGATCAGCGTGTTCAGGCCGGCCCAGACGACCGTCGATCCCGCGCCGGCGCCGATCCACAGCGCCATCACGCCCGCGGCCGTGTTCGCGACGCCGATGAACGCGACGAGCACCGCGCAGGCAAGCGCGCCGCCGACGGTCACCGCGATGCGGCCGACGCGATCGACGAGCAGCCCCGACGGCCGGCCGACGAGCA
This sequence comes from Solirubrobacteraceae bacterium, assembly GCA_036555665.1. Taxonomy (GTDB): domain Bacteria; phylum Actinomycetota; class Thermoleophilia; order Solirubrobacterales; family Solirubrobacteraceae; genus JAOPZW01. Next base: position 8,089 of record DATBKW010000402.1, read on the forward strand.
CGCCGGCGATGCCGAAGCCGGCGAGGACGAACCCCCGCGCGCTCGAGCCGAGGCCGAACTCGTCGGAGCAGCGCAGGGCGACGAGAAAGCCCAGGCTCGTCACGCTCGCGTAGGCCAGGAACGCGGCGACGGAGAGCACCCCGACCCGCTGGGTGAGCACGTTGCGCCAGCGCACCGGCTGGGCGCCCGGCAGGCGCTCGGCATCGGGCGGCGGCACCAGGGCCAGCGCCAGCGCGACCGCGGCGGGCGCCAGGAAGGCGAGCCGCCAGTCGATCTCGCCCAGCAGACCGCCGCACAACGGTGACAGTGCGATGGCCGCGGTCTGCACCGCGCCGAATGTCCCGACGCTGCGCCCCAGGCGGGCCTGCGGCGTCACGTCGGCCAGGCCGGCGAGGACGAGCGGGGTCAGGAACGCGTTGGCGGCGCCGGCGCCGGCGCGCGCGGCGAGGAAGACGCCGATCGTCGGCGACAGCGCGCCGAGCACGGACGCGGCCGCGTAGGCGATGTAGCCGGCCCGCACCACGCGCCGGCGCCCCATCCGCTCGCCGATCGTGCCGGACACGAGCTGGACGACGGCGAAGGGGACGAAGTAGGCGGGGATCGCGGCCGCGACCGCGCCGGTCGTCGCCCCGAACGCGTCGCGCAGCTGTGGGATGAGCACGGCGACGACCCCGCCGCCGAAGGGGCCGAGGAAGCCGCCGACGTAGAGCGGGAAGGTCGGCGAGGTCAGGGCGCGCCGCACCGCGCGCAGGCTAGAGGAGACCATGCGGCCTCCGGCCGCGGGGACCCGCCTCCGCCGGCCACATGGCCGGCTCCGGCACCCCTAACATCCGGCGCCAGATGCCCGCACCCCTCCTCGCCGTCGACGCCCCCTCCCTGCTCTACCGCGCCTTCTACGCCCTGCCCAAGACGATCACCGACGACAACGGCACGCCGGTCAACGCGCTGCTCGGGGTCTCCAACCTCGTGCTGCAGGCCGTCGAGCGCCACGAGCCGCGCGCGGTCGTGCTCTGCTTCGGCGAGGAGGCGGCGCATTACCGGGTCGAGCTCTACCCGACCTACCACGCCGACCGCATCGACATGCCCGACGAGCTCGTGCCCCAGTGGAACGACGCGGCGGACTTCTTCGGCGCCTTCAACTGGACCGTCCTGCGCCACCCGACGCTCGAGGCCGACGACCTGCTCGGCGCGCTCGCCGATGTCGAGACCGCCGCCGCCGGCCGGGCGCTGCTGTTCACCGGCGACCGCGACATGTTCCAGTGCGTCTCGGATTCGGTCACCGTCCTGTGGCCGGCGGGCAAGGGTGAGACCGAGCCGATCGGCCCGGCCGAGGTGCGCACGCGCTACGGCGTGCGTCCCGATCAGGTGCCCGACTTCATCGCGCTGCGCGGCGACCCGTCCGATGGCCTGCCGGGCGCGAAGGGTATCGGCGAAAAGACCGCGCGTGAGCTGCTCGGCGAGCACGAGACGCTCGAGGCGCTGCTCAAGCTGCCGATCGGCCTGCGGCCGCGCGTGCGGCAGGCGCTCGAGGAGCAGGCCGACGAGCTGCGCGCGTTCCGCGAGATCGCGACGCTGCAGGCGGCCGGCGTCGAGCGTCCGCCCGACGCCCCGACCGATTTCACGGGCGCCGCAAACGCGGCGCGCCAACGCTCGATGAACCGGCTTGCGGAGCGTTTGGAGGCGTGGGCGGCGGGCTGACCGGGAATGTCTTCTCCAACCCCACGGGGAAGGAGGGACCTCCCATGTTCGGACGCAATCGCAAGAACGACCCGGAGCCGCGCGGTGACGCGGTGGCCGTCGAGGAGCGTGAACCCGCCACGACGGTGGCAGCTCCCGAGCGGGAACGCGCCACGATGAACGACCCGGCCGAGCGCGAGCCCGCTACGACGGTCGCCCCGGCCCAGCGCGGCGAGGAGCGCTTCACGCGCGAGGACTCCACCGCCGCTCCAGACCGCGACTGGGAGCCCGTCGGCGAGCGGCGCACGCTGGCGCCGGTCGTCGACGAGGACACCGTCGTGGCGATGCGCGCGCGCCAGCGCAGCCGCTTCGGCGGCATCCGCTGGGGCAGCGCGTTCTTCGGCCTGCTCAGCGCGATCGGCCTGGCCTCGATCCTGCTCGGGATCGTCGTTGCGGCCGGCGTCTCGCTGAACGTCTCCGAGATCGAGAACGTCACCAACGGCGACGCCGACACGATCGGCCTCGGCGGCGCGATCCTGCTGCTCGCCGGGCTCGCGATCGCGTGGTACTGCGGCGGCTATGTCGCGGCGCGCATGGCCCGCTTCGACGGCGCCCGCCAGGGCATCGGCGTGTGGGCGTGGACGCTGCTCGTCGGCGCCGCGCTGGCGATCGCGGCGGTGATCGGTGGCAACGAGTACGACATCTTCCAGCAGCTCAACCTGCCCAACGTCGCGGTCGGCGACGCCTCGCTGACCACCGGCGGCGTCGTCACGCTGATCGCCGCCGTCGTGGTGACGCTGCTGTTCGCCGTGTTGGGCGGGATCGCCGGCGATCGCTACCACCGCCGCGTCGATCACTTCGCGGCGCGGGAGCACTACGAAACCCGCTAACGCGCGGTCCAGCCCAGGTCCATCGTCAGCGGGACGCCGGTCATGGCGCGCCCGCCGGGCCCGAGGAGGTAGGCCACGGCATCGGCGACCTCCTCGGGTTCGATCAGCCGCTTGACCGCGTGGGGCGCGAGGATGACCTCCTCGAGCACGCGATCCTCGGGCAGGCCGTGGGCCTTGGCCTGGTCGGCGATCTGGCGCTCGACCAGCGGCGTGCGGACGTAGCCCGGGCAGACCGCGACCGCCGCGATGCCGTCGTCGGCGCCCTCGAGCGCCAGCGTCTTGACCAGCCCGAGCACGCCGTGCTTGGCCGAGACGTACGCCGACTTGTACGGCGACGCCGCCAGGGCGTGGGCCGAGGCGATGACCACGAAGCGCCCGTTGCCGCTCTCCTTCAACGCGGGCCAGGCGTGCTTGGCCAGCAGGAACGGGCTGGTGAGCAGCACGGCGATGAGCCGGTCCCACTGGTCCTCGTCGAAGTCGGCGATGGGTGCGACGTGCTGCAGGCCCGCGTTGGCGATGACGGCGTCTAGGCGCCCGAAGCGCTCGAGGGCCGCTTCGACCGCGCCGCTGTTGCCTTCGCGGGTGGCGAGGTCGGCCGCGTAGGGCAGGCCGGGGCCGGGGCCGTCGGGCTGAAGGTCGACGGCCAGCACCTGCATGCCGTCGTGTTCGAGGCGCTGCGCGACGGCGCGACCGATGCCGCGCGCGGCTCCGGTGACGATGACTGCTTGTCGTTCGGTCATGGTGTGAACTTCACGGTTATCACGTCGCCGTCGCGCATGACGTAGTCACGGCCCTCCAGACGCAGCACGCCGCGGTCGCGCGCGCCCGCGTAGCCGCCCGAATCGACGAGCTCCTGCCAGCCGATGACCTCGGCGCGCACGAAGCCCCGCTGGATGTCGGAGTGGATCTCGCCGGCCGCGTGCCACGCGCTGAGGCCGTCGCGCAGATGCCAGGAGTGCGCCGGCTTGGCCTCGCCGGCGGTGAAGAAGGCGATCTGGTGCAGCAGGGCGAAGGCGCCGTCGACGACGCGGCGCAGGCCCGACTCGGCGATACCGAGGTCGCCGCGCATCGCGGCCGCGTCGTCGTCGTCGAGCTCGGCCAGCTCGGCCTCCAGGCGCGAGGAGACGGCCACGGCGAGCGCGCCGATCGCCGCCGCGTGTTCGGCGACGGCGGGTGGGACGGCGTCGTCGCCCTCGTCGACGTTGGCCACGAGCAGCACCGGCTTGGCGGTCAGCGGCTGCAGGTTGCGCAGCGCCTCGGGGGCGTCGTCGGGCGGCGGCACGACACGCGCCGGGCGGCCCTCCTGCAGCGCGGCGATGACGTCGGTAAGCCAGCGCTCCTCGGCCTGGGCCCGGCGGTCGCCCCCGCGCGCCTGCTTGGTCACGCGCTCCAGGCGGCGCTCGGCCTGCTCGAGGTCGGCGTAGACGAGCTCGGTCTCGATCGTGTCGATGTCGCGCTGCGGATCGACCTCGCCCTCGGGGTGTACGACGTTGGCGTCGTGGTGGGCGCGCACGACGTGCACGATCGCGTCGACCTCGCGAATGTTGGCCAGGAACTGATTGCCCAGGCCCTCGCCCTCATGGGCGCCGCGCACCAAGCCGGCGATGTCATGGAAGTCGATCGTGTCGTAGACCACGCTCGAGGCGTCGATCGTCTCGGCGACGCGGTCGAGGCGCTCGTCGACGACCGGCACGACGGCGACGTTCGGCTCGATGGTCGTGAACGGGTAGTTGGCGGCCTCGGCGCCGGCGCGCGTGAGCGCGTTGAACAGCGACGACTTGCCCGCGTTGGGCATCCCGACGATGCCGACCTTCACCGCGCCGCGCTTCCCATCGCCAGGCCGAGCAGAACGCCGGCGGCGACGTCGGAGGGGTAGTGCACGCCGAGGTAGACGCGCGAGCAGGCCATCGCGGCCGCGGTGGCGTACAGCGGCGCGGCCGGCAGCAGGCCGGTGTACGCGCGGGCGGCGGCGGCCGAGGTCGACGAGTGGGCCGACGGGAAGCTGAGCTTCGTGGGCGTCGCGACGAGCGCGGGCAGGCCCTCCAGGATCGGGCGGCGGCGGCGGACGACGAGCTTGATCGCCGTGTTGACCGCGTAGGTGGCGCCGACCACCGCCACGCCGCGGCGCCAGCGCGCACGGCGCTGCGGCCGGTCGAGCAGCGCGCCAGCCGCGCCGACGACCAGCCACAGCGCCGCGTGCTCCCCTAGGCGCGAGAAGCGTGCGACCGCCTCGCTGACCGGCGGGCGAGCGGCGGAGCGCACGAGGCGGAAGAGGCGCAGATCGGTGCGGACCACGGCTTGCACGGGCCCACACGATAGGCGGGGACGGCGGTCATCCGGCCCCCGGCCTGCGTCCCCAGGCAGCGATCAGCGTAGGGCCGTGGAACCAGTGGTCGGGATCCTCGAGGGCAGCGCGGCCGCGATCGAGATCCTCCACCGCCAGGCCCATCGCCTCTGCGCGGTCGCGCACCTGGAGCCACGTCAGGCTCCACATCCGAGCGACGATCGAGCCGCCGCGGAACAGCTGCGCCCGCGCCTCGGCGCCGACGTCGACCAGGCCGAGCGCGGCGAGCCGTTCGGGAAGGTCACGCGCCCACGCGGGGTGGGTCCCGCCGCCGGCCATGATCTTCAGGAAGACCTCCCAAGCGGCGCGATAGTCGCCCGTGGCGGTGACCAGGATCGGGAAGCCGTCGTCTTCCTCGAGCAGCAGCAGGCCGCCGGGGCGCACCGCTGCGACGAGCCGCGCCAGCACCTCGTCGCGCTCGGGGATGTGCAGCAGGGCGAGGCGCGTGTGGACGAGGTCGTATTCGTCGTGCGGCAGCTCGTCGCGCGTGAGGTCCATTTCGCGGACCTCGAGGTTGGCCTCGTCGACGTCGGCCATCAGGGTCGTGTCGAGGTCGGCGGCGACGACGTGGCCGTCGTGGTCGACCCGCGAGGCCAGCCAGCGCGCAAACGATCCCTGCCCCGCGCCGGCGTCCAGACAGCGCCAGCCGGGGCCGACGCCGAGCGCGGCGGCCAGGCGCTGGCTGGCGTCGTCGTGGCAGGCGGCCAACAGATCCAGGCGGCGGCGCGCCTGCTCCCACGCGTTGGGCAGCCGGTAGCCGTGGTCGATCACGGACATTGGACGCTGGGGTTGTAGGCCGCGAACAGACCCGACGGGTTGTGCTTGTAGAGCCACACGTGCAGGTCGTAGTGCTTGGGCATCCCGGGCTCGTGGCCGAGCATCGGCCCGTCGAAGGGCATGTCGAACAGCGTCGGGCGGTCGTCGTTGGTGTCGAGATCCTGGTCGGCGTCGGGCTTGAAGTACTCGACGGCGCCGAGGCTCAGTCGGCCGTGCCGGCCCGGCTGGTAGACGAGGACCTCCGGATGCAGCGGGTCGAGGACGCCGTCGGCGATCAGCTTCGCGTTGGAGTAGTGGATGCCCATGCCGCCGTACTTCGGGTCCTCGGCGCATTCGGGGGAGGCCTTGTACCCCGCGGCCTTCGCCTTCTCGACGTTACGGAAGGGCGCGGTCGCGTGGCGCACCTGGCGCAGGAGCTTGCTGGTCGTGGGCGGGGCGTGTGCGGTCGCGGCCTGGGCCGGTACGGCAAGGGCCGCCAACGCAGTGATGGTGGCGAGGGTGGTTGCTCTCATACCTCCAGGGAGGCGCACCCGCGCGGCTTATTCCATCAGGGTGTCGCGGAATGACGGCCCTCCTGTGGTACCGCCGCGACCTGCGCGTCGCCGATCACCCCGCGCTGCACGCGGCGCTCGAGGCCGGGCGCGTCGTCCCGGTGTTCTGCCTCGACGACCGGCTGCTGCACGGCCGCCACGCGTCCGGCCCGCGGACGCAGTTCCTGCTCGAGTGCCTGCGCGACCTGGATCGGTCGCTGCGCGAGCGCGGCAGCGGGCTCGTGGTGCGGCACGGACGGCCCGAGCGCGAACTCGTTCGGCTGGCGCGCGAGGTGGACGCGACGGCCGTGCACGCGAGCGCCGACGGCGGGCCCTTCGCGGCGCGGCGCGATGTGCGGGTGGCCGGGGTCATCCTGCATCCCGGGCTCGGCGCGGTCGACGAGTCGCCACGGACGAAGGCCGGCAGGCCGTACACCGTCTTCACGCCGTTTCACCGCGCGTGGCTGGCGGCCGGGCGCCGCGACGTGCTGGGCGCGCCCGACGCGCTGCCGGCCCTGCCGTCGAAGGTGCGCAAGGGACGCGTGCCGGCGCTGGGCGCGCTCGGCCTCGAGCAGGAGGTCGCCGAGCCGCTGCCTGGAGGCGAGCGAGCCGGTCGTGCGCGCATGGCGCGGTTTCTCGCCGGCGGCGTGCGCGACTACGCCGACGCGCACGACGGGCTCGATCGTGACGGCACCTCGCGGCTGTCGGCCTACCTGCACTTCGGGTGCATCTCCGCGCGCGAGCTCGAGGACAGCCTGCCGCGCGGCGCCGGGCCCGATGCGTTTCGCCGCCAGCTCTGCTGGCGCGACTTCTACCAGCACGTCCTCGAGCACTTCCCGGCCAACGCGCGCTCGGAGTTCCAGGAGCGTTACCGCGGTGGGCGGCTGCGCTGGAGCTACGCGCGGCGGCGCTTCGAGCGCTGGTGCGCCGGCCAGACCGGCTTCCCGCTGGTCGACGCCGGGATGCGCCAGCTCCTGCGCGAGGGCTGGATGCACAACCGCGCGCGCCTGGTCGTGGGCTCGTTCCTGACCAAGGACCTCGGCATCGACTGGCGCTGGGGCGAGCGGCACTTCATGCGCCTGCTCATCGACGGCGACGAGGCCAACAACAACGGCAACTGGCAGTGGATCGCGTCGGTCGGCGTCGATCCCCAGCCCGCCTTCCGGCGCATCTACAACCCGGCGCTGCACATGGAGCGCTTCGACCCCGATGGCGCCTACGTGCGCCGCTACGTCCCCGAGCTGCGCCCCGTGCCCGACCGCCACCTGCCCGAGCCATGGACGATGCCCGAGGCACTCCAACGCGAGGTCGGCTGCGTCATCGGCGTCGACTACCCGGCGCCGATGGTCGATCACGCCCAGGCGCGCCGCGAGGCGCTCGCGCGCTACCGCGACGCCTAGATGGTTGATTCCGAATCCCCCGCGGCCGGGTTGCGCCGGATCCGTGGATGCCGGGCGGCACCCCAATCCGCAGCCAATGGCGGCGCCATTGGCAAGGATCGGGGGTGACGATCCGGCGCCGCGGGACGGTGCAAGACGGTCGTGAGGGATTCGGAATCAACCATCTA
>DATBKW010000403.1:0-10666 GCA_036555665.1 Solirubrobacteraceae bacterium
GCAACGTGCGGGAATCCGCCTGGCCATCGGGACTTTGCCGTCCGATGGGGTGCCTACCGTGCGCGGCATGCCGCTCTGCTTCATCGAACCGCAGGATGCGATTCGCGTGATCGCCGAGTCCGTCGGGCGAGAGGCTCGCCGTCAGCTCCTGGGCGAGCTGGTGCGCGCATGGGTCGACGAGATCCCGGAGGAAGAGCTCGAATCGCACTACGTCAAGGCGGTCGCCGACCTCGACGAGCACGACCTGTCCATGCTCGCCGCCTGGCACGCCTCGCTCGAGGTGGGCCATCCGATCGCCAACCGCGAGTTCCTGGTCAACGCGTTCTCGTCGCTGGGCGAGAACCGTCGTGAAGCGCTGAAGATCGCCGCGGGCTTCCGCGGGGAGGAGGCGTTCGACGCGGGGGTGGCCGAGGAGCAGGCGCTCGACACCGTGCTGCCATTCCTCTCGCGCGAGCGCTCGTGCGAGCTGGCCGGGGAGTGCCTGGACCTCTACATCTGGGACCGGCTGGGCTGCGACAACTGACGGGCTAGGCGTCGCGCCGGCGCAGCACGTCGTAGCGGCCCACGCCCTCGCGCCCTTCCATCCGCCAGCGGAAGAACGCGCAGTCCAGGCGCAGCGCCCCCAGGTCCAGCGACGTGCCGCAGGCGACCTCGCCGGCCGCGCGGCGAGGGAAGCCGTCCTCGTCGATCCACAGCTCGAGGCCGGCGTTGCGCTGTCGGCCCTCCCCGTCGTAGGTCGTCGACAGGCGCGGGTCGATGACGTCGACGACGTGCGGGTCGCCGTCCTCGCCGCGCTCGATGATCGCGGCGGCGAGCGCCTCCGCGGCGTGGTCGCGTCCGGAGGCGGGGCGGATGGCGGTCAGCGACACCGCGAGGTCGTCGCCGAGCCACGCCGACACCGAGCGCGCGAGCTCGATGCGCTTCCAATCCGGCGCGCCCCAGGAGTGGCCGCGCTGGCCCAGGCCGTCGACCGCGATGCGCGCGTCGCGCACCTGCGCGGTGCCACGCGCGCGCAGTGGCTGCTCGTAGCCGGCCATCCCGCCCGCACGCGCGACCGGGTGGTCGGACGCAAGCTCCGCCACGGCGCCAAGAGCCTCGAGCTCGAGGTCGAACGACGCGTCGTCGCCGGCGTATTGCAGGCGCCACGAGCGCAGCGGCTCGAGCGTCGTCATGTCGAGGCCCGCCGCCGACACCTCGTCCCAGCTCGACGGCGCGGACACCTCGACGCCGCCCTCGGCGCCGACCGCCACCGGCTCGCCGCGCCAGAAGAGGATCGCCAGCCCGCTGGCGCCGCCCTCGGCCAGCCCCAGCCGGGCGACGCCGTAGAGCTCCTCCGCGGGATCGCCGAAAGCGACGGTCACGGCGTCGCTGAACCCGGCGCCGTCCGTCGGGCGCGGCGCCTCGTGCTCGGGGCCGATCGTCACGGCAGCGTGCGCGGGTCGACTTCGGTCGCGGTGCCGTCGACGTCGAAGCCCGCCGGGCGCGGGGGCCGCGCGACGATGAAGCGGCCGGCGAAGCGCTTGACCGCCAGCCGGCGGATGAGCGCGCGCGAGGGCGGCAGCAGGAAGCACAGTCCGAAGATGTCGGTGACAAAGCCCGGGGTCAGCAGCAGCGCCCCGCCGAAGATGACCAGCACGCCGTCGAGGACCTCGCGCCCGGGCACGCGCCCGCCGGCCACGGCCTCGTTGAAGCGCCGCCAGGCCGCGCGCCCCTGGGAGCGCATCAGCACCGATCCCAGGATCGAGTCGGCCACGAGCAGGGCGATCGTCCACAGCGCGCCGATGGCCTGCCCGACCTGGATGATCACGTAGATCTCGACGATCGGGACGACGATGAACAGCAGGACGAGCGGGAGAAGCATCGTTCCTACAGGCTACGAGGTCGTCCGCGACTACTAGGCGAGCGCCGGGGCGGTGCCCTCGACGACGACGCCGGGCAGCCGGTGCAGCCCGACCATCTCGATCACGCGCCACACCTGGGGCTGGGGCCCGCGCACGAGCAGCAGCCGTCCCGTACGGCGCAGGCGGCGCGCGACGAAGGCGACGTCGAGGATGAACGAGCTGTCGGCGAACGTCAGCTCGGTGAGGTCGACGACGAGGTCGCTCTGGGCGTTCGAAAGCGCGCGGGAGAGAGCAGTGCGGCGCCGCCCCCGCGTCGCGATGTCCTCGTCTCCCGAGCACCGGAGCAAGGCCGGCTGTTCGGAGAACGTGACGATGGCTGCGCAACCTATACGACGGGCCGGGCTACACTCAAGCCATGCCTACGCTCGAAGAGATCGAGGACGCGCTTTCCAACGTCATCGACCCCGAGCTCGGGCTCGACTTTGTCGAGCTGGGCCTCATCTACGGGGTCGAGGTCGACGGCGGAAACGTGCACGTGACATTCACCCTGACCACTCCCGCCTGCCCGATCGGACCCCAGGTCACCGAGCAGATCGACGAGTTCGTCAGCGAGGTCCACGGCGTCGATCAGGTGACCTCGGCCATGGTCTTCGATCCGCCGTGGACGCCGGACAAGATGAGCGAGGACGCGAAGTTCGCCCTCGGGTACTGAGCGCTCGGGCGCCGAGCGCTCGCGCGCTGCTGCCCCGGGTACTCCTGCTCCTCACGCTCGGGCTCGTCGTCGCGCCGGCCGCGCGCGCCGACGCGCCGGCGACCGGCCGCCTGCTCGTCACACTGCGCCCGGGCTCCGAGCACCGCGCGCAGATCAGCGCCGCGGCGCTCGCCGCGAGCAGCGACGGCCGCCCGGCCGGCTACAGCGTCCCCCAGATCCGGTTGGTCACCCTGCGTCCGCAGCGGGGCCGGAGCCTGCGCGCGCTGGCGGCGCGGCTGCGGGCCGACGGGCGTGTGGCGACCGTCGAGGTCGAGCACCGCGCCCGGCTGCGCTTCGACCCCAACGACCCGGCGCTCACGTCGCTCGAGGGCGCGCCGGGCACTGCGCCGGGCACGCCCGTCGAGTGGTGGGCGGCGCGCAGCGGGTTTCCTCAGGCCTGGGGCGTCTCGACGGGCGCCGGAGCGACCGTTGCGGTGATCGACACCGGCGCGGAGACGACCCATCCCGAGCTCGCCGATCGCGTGCTCAGCGCGGTGAGCTTCGATCCCAACAGCAGCTCGCCGACCATCGACACGGTCGGCCATGGCACGCACGTCGCATCGCTCGCCTGCGGCGCCGGCAACAACGGCATCGGTCTGGCCGGCGCCGGCCTGCGCTGCCGGCTGCTGGTGATCAAGTCCGACTTCTCGGACTCCAGCGTGGCGAAGTCCATCGTGTGGGCGGTCGACCACGGCGCCGACGCGATCAACATGAGCTTCGGCACCGATCCGGGCCCGCAGCCCAGCCAGCCCGTCCGCGACGCCGTGGCCTACGCCGTCCAGCACAACGTCGTCATGGCCGCGGCGGCCGCCGACAGCGCGATCTTCGAGCAGGGCTATCCTGCCGACCTGCTGCAGCCCGGCGGCACGGGTTCGAAGCTCGACTCCAACGTCGGCCTGTCGGTCACCGCGGCCGACGCCTCCGATCACCGCGCTCCGTTCGCCGGCGAAGGCAGCCAGATCTCCATCGCCGCCTACGGCACGTACGACGCGTCCCCGGGCAAGGGCCCGCCGGGGATCTTCGGCGCCTTCACCGCGCTGCCCAACGACCTCGAGACCGGATCGTCCGGACTGCCCCCGCGCCCGCCGTGCGGATGCCGGACGACCTTCGCGGGCGACCCCCGCTACGCCTACGTCCAGGGCACGTCGATGGCGGCCCCGATGGTGGCCGCGACCGGCGCGCTCATGCGCCACCTCAACCCCGACCTGACCTCCGACGAGATCGTGCTCGCCATCAAGCAGACCGCCCGTCGGCCGCCCGGCACGGGCTGGACCCCCGACCTCGGCTGGGGCATCCTCGACGCCGGCGCGGCCCTGACCCGCGCCGCGAACCTCGACCGCCGTGCGCCGAAGTCACGCGTGCGGCCGCTGCCGGCGCGGACCTCGAGCCGCACGATCACGGTGCGCTGGACGGGCTCCGATCGCGCGCCCGCCGGAGTGCGGTCGTCCGGCGTCTCGCGGTACGAGCTGTGGCGCTCGACCGACGGCGGGCGCTTCCGCAGGCTGCTCACCACGCGGCAGACGGCAAAGCACGTAACCCTCCGCCGCGGCGGCCGCTACCGGTTCTACACGGTCGCCATCGACCACGCGGGCAATCGCGAGGCGGCACCGCGGCGAGCGGATGCCCGCATCACGCGGCGGTAGCGCAGCGCCCGCGGGTCGCTCGCTAGACGGTCGCCAACTCCATAGCCGCCCGCGCCAACCCCAATAGCTCCGCCAGCGACTCCTCGATTCCCTCCGCGATGACGCCGATGTCCGGCAGGGCGTCGTAGTCGCCCAGCAACCCGAAGTTCATCCGCCCGTTGTAGGACATGATCGCGATGGCCAGGGCGTGGTTCTTGGGCAGGAAGGCCACGGGGAAGAAGTCGAGCATCTCGCGGCCGCGGACGTAGAGCGGGAACTGCGGGCCGGGGACGTTCGTCACGATCAGGTTGAACAGGCGCGTGGAGAAGTTCAGGCGCGACGCCTGGGCGAGGATCGTCGGCGGCGCGAAGTTCTGCGCGCTCGTGAGCACCTCGGCGCCGACCGCCTGCTTTGACTCCTTCAGGCCGTCCATCGCCGTCTTGACGGTCTGCAGTCGCGCGACCGGATCCTCGATGTAGACCGGCAGCGGGCCGCGCATCACGGCGATGCGGTTGCCCGTCGTGCCGCGCTGGTCGTCCGCGCGGATCGACACCGGCACGAGCGCGCGCAGCTCGAGGCCCTCGGTGCGCACGCCGCGCGACTGCAGCCACCCGCGCAATGCGCCGCTCACGACGGTCAGGACGACGTCGTTGACCGTCCCGCCGAAGGCGTTCTTGACCGCCTTGAAGTCGGCCAGCTGAGTGCGCACGACGGCGAAGCGCCGGTGCGGGCCGATCTCGACGTTCAGCGGCGTCGGCGGCGCAGGGTTCATGCCCGCCCACATGATCTCGCCGAGGCCCTCGACGGCCACGCGCGCCGAACGCGCCGCCTCCAGCGGTCGCAACGCCAGCGACGCCGCCGACGCGGCGGTCCGCACCCCGGTCTTCACCATTCCGACGGTGCCGTGCGCGAGGACCCCGGCGGCGGAAGGCTCGGGCTCGGGCTGCCACGGCTCGTCCGGATGCGGGACCTCGGCCGGCACCGGGCCGATGTCGAAGACGACCTGCGCCATGTCGACGCCGGCGATCCCGTCGATCATCGAATGGTGGGTCTTGGAGATCAGCGCGAAGCGGCCGTCCTCCAGGCCCTCGACCATCCACGACTCCCACAGCGGCTTGGACCGGTCGAGCTGCTGGGAGAAGATGCGCCCGGCCAGGCGCAGGAGCTGCGGCTCGTCGCCCGGCTTGGGCAACGCCGTGTGGCGCACGTGGTACTCGATGCTGAAGTTCGGGTCGTCGACCCACAGCGGCCGGCCCGTGCCGGCGGGCGGCACCGACAGCTTCTGGCGGTAGCGGGGCACCAGGTGCAGCCGCGCGCGGAGCGCGTCGACCAGCTCCGTGTACGGCGGCGCGGGGCCTTCGAACAGCGTGAGTCCGCCGACGTGCATGTGCGACGTCGGTCCCTCCTGGTGCAGGAACGACGCGTCGATCGCCGTCAGCCGGTCGAGATGCTCCTGTGCCATGCGTTCACGCTATCGCGCCGCAACCCGACGTCGCGGCTCTCCGCCCGGCGGCGGACGCGATTTCGGCCGATTGGGGGATGCGCACATCGCGGGTCGCGGGTAGCTTCGCCGGCGTGCGACGCATCCCACTCGATGCCGTGTTGCTGCCGGTGCTCGCCGCGATCGGCATCGCCGAGACCTTGGCCAACGACTCGCTGACGACCGCCGGACATGTGACCGGCGTGGTCGCCAGCGTGCTCGCCGTGCTGATCCTGGCCTACCGCCGCCGTGCGCCGTACGCGACCTTCGTCGGGGTCTTCGTGGTGTGCGCGGTCTGGTTGATCGCGGCCTATGGCTGGAGCCAGGGGCCGTTCACAGGGTTCCTGGACCTCGTGCTCGCCACCTTCGCGGTGGGGTTCTACGGCCGCAGCCCGCGCTCGCTGTACTTCTTCGGCGCCGTGATGGTGGCCGGGGCGGTGCCCGATGTCTACGGTCTGATCCGCGGCCTGCACGAGGCGGGCGACGTCCTGCCGACCTACATCTGGCTCGCGGCGGCGTTCGCCATCGGGGTCACCCTCCAGCGCCGCGAGCTGCTCGCCGGCCTGCTGAGCGAACGGGCCTCCCGTGCCGAGCGCGAGCGCGAGCTGCGCGCCCGCGAGGCCGTGGCCGACGAGCGCGCCCGCATCGCCCGCGAGCTGCACGACGTTGTCGCCCACGACGTCAGCGTTATGGTCGTCCAGGCGCAGGGAGCCGACCGCGCGCTCGAGGGCGAGCAGCCGGAGGTCCGCGCCGCGCTGGCCGCCATCGAGACGACCGGCCGCGAGGCGATCGACGAGATGCGCCGACTGCTGGGCATCCTGCGGCGCAGCGACGAGGAGCTGACGCTCGCGCCGCAGCCGTCGCTGGCCGAGCTCGACGCCCTGGTGGCCGGCGTGCGCGAGGCCGGCCTGCCCGTCGAGCTGGAGGTCGTGGGCGACCCGATCGCGCTGCCGCCCGGCGTCGACCTCAGCGCGTACCGGATCGTGCAGGAGGCGCTGACCAACGCGCTCAAGCACGCCGGCCCGGCGCGGGCGCGGGTCGTCGTGCGCTACAGCGACGAGGCGGTCGAGCTCGAGGTCTCCGACGACGGGCCCGGCGGGGTCGTCGCGCCCGGCACCGGGCACGGCCTGGTGGGCATGCGCGAGCGCGTGGCTCTGTACGGCGGCGACCTCGAGGCGGGCAACCGCGGCGAAGGCGGCTGGGCCCTGCGCGCGCGCCTGCCGCTCGGCGGGGTGGCGTGATGATCAAGCTCGTGCTCGCCGACGACCAAGAGCTCGTGCGCACCGGCTTTCGCATGATCCTGCGCGCCGAGCCCGACCTCGAGGTCGTGGGGGAGGCGGCCGACGGCGACGAGGCCGTCAGGCTCGCCGCGCGCCTGCGGCCCGACGTCGTGCTCATGGACATCCGCATGCCGCGCCTCGACGGCCTCGCGGCCACGCGCAAGATCCTCGCCCAGCCGGCCACGCCCACGCGCGTGCTCATCCTCACCACCTTCGACGAGGACGCCTACGTCTTCGAGGCGCTGCGCGCCGGCGCCTCCGGCTTCCTGCTCAAGACGGTGCCGGCGGACCAGCTCGTCGCGGGCGTGCGCGAGGTCGCGGCCGGTGAGGCGCTGCTGGCGCCCGCGATCACGCGCCGGCTGATCGAGCGCTTCGCCGATGCGCTGGAGGCCGAGCCCACACCGCCGCCGGGCTACGACGAGCTGACCGCCCGCGAGCGCGAGGTCTTCCTGCTGCTGGCGCGCGGCATGTCGAACGCCGAGATTGCCGCCGAGCTGGTTGTCGAGCCCTCGACGATCAAGAGCCACGTGGCCGCCGTGCTGTCGAAGCTGGGCGTGCGCGATCGCGTCGGCGCGGTGGTGCTCGCCTACGAGTCCGGGCTCGTCGCGCGCCGCCGTGCGATCAGCCCTGGTTGATGAAGCTCGTCACCGCGGGCACGACGCGCTTGGCCTGCGACCCGGTGAGCAGGTCGATACCGTGGTCGTCGCCACCGACGACGAGCAGCTTGTCGGGCCGCGCGTGGCCCTTCGCGGCGCGGTACAGCTGGCGCGTCTCCTCGGCGAAGTCCGTGTAGCCGTCGTTGAGCGAACTGACCCACAGCGTCGGCGTGTGCAGCCGGCGCGCGTCGACGATGATGTCGCGCTGCGCGCCGAGGATGCGCTCGCCGGAGAGGCTGACGACCGCGCTGACCTGGCCCGGGTGGGTCTTCGCGGCGGCGGTGACCACGGCGCGCCCGCCGATCGACGCGCCCACGAGCACAACGCGCCGCGCGCCGTGGGCGCGCAGCCAGCGGGCGGCGGCGAGGACCTCGTCCTCGCGTTCCGCGGTGCCGTAGTCGAAGACGAGCGAACGCACGCCCGTGCGCGTCACGTTGCGGGCGTACGGCAGCCAGCCGCACACGGTGCTCGCGCTCTGGTTGGCGAAGACGACGCCGGTCGAGCCTCCGCCGCCCAGCACGACGGCCGGAAGCCGCTCGCCGGGCGCCGGCACCTTGACCATCTTCACGTCCGGCCCGGGGCGCAGACAGTCGTCGAAGGCGGCCGGCGGGGAGGTCTTCGCCGTCGTCGTCGTGGTGCCCTTGGTCGTCGTCCCGCTCCCGCCGCCGCAGCCGACCAGGAAGATGAGCAGGATCAAGGCGCCGGACCGCGCGATCACCCAGCCAATGGTAAGGACGCAGACTACGATGGGCCTCTCAACTTCCGACCCGAGGACGGCAAGACCATGGCGTGGGACTTCTCCACCGAGCCCGAGTTCCAGGAAAAGCTCGATTGGATGCGCGAGTTCGTGCGCGAGGAGATCTGGCCGATCGAGACGGTTGCAGACGACCTCGACCAGTCGGCGCTGGATCGCATCTACGCGCCGCTGCAGGAGGAGGTCAAGCGGCGCGGGTTGTGGGCCGCGCATCTGCCGCCCGACCTCGGCGGCCAGGGCTTCGGCCAGGTCAAGCTCGGGCTCATGCACGAGATCCTCGGCAGCTCGCCGTTCGCGCCCAACGCGTTCGGCAATCAGGCGCCGGACTCGGGCAACTCGGAGATCCTCGCGCTGGCCGGCACCGACGAGCAGAAGCAGCGCTGGCTGCACCCGCTGCTGGCCGGCGACCTGAAGTCGGCCTTCTCGATGACCGAGCCCGACACCGCCGGCTCGGACCCGACGCAGCTGACGACGCGCGCCGTGCGCGACGGCGACGACTGGGTCATCAACGGCCACAAGTGGTTCTCGACGAACGCGTCGATCGCCGACTTCCTCATCGTCATGGCGGTCACCGACCCCGACGCGAGGCCCCACCAGCGCGCGTCGATGTTCATCGTCCCGGTCGACACGCCGGGCGTGCAGATCGTGCGCGACGTCGCGACGATGGAGCACCCCGGTGAGTCGTTCGGCAAGCTGGGCAACCACGCCGAGGTCCGCTACGAGGACGTGCGCGTCGGCCCCGAAGCGCTCCTCGGCGAGGCCGGAGCCGGCTTCCTCATCGCCCAGCACCGCCTCGGCCCGGGGCGAATCCATCACTGCATGCGCTGGCTGGGCGTGTCGCGCCGCGCCTTCGACATGCTCTGCGAGCGCGCGACCTACCGCTACGCCCAGGGCGCCGTGCTGGCCGAGAAGGGCACCGTGCAGGACTGGATCGCCGACTCCGCCGCGCAGATGCAGGCGGCGCGGCTGATGACGCTGCACGCCGCGTGGGTCATGGACACGCAGGGCGCGTCGGCGGCGCGCAAGGAGATCTCGCTGATCAAGTTCTACGGCGCCGGCGTGCTGCACGACGTCGTCGACCGCGCGCTGCAGGCCCACGGCGCGCTGGGCTACTCGACGGACATGCCGCTCGAGGCGATGTACCGCTACGCACGCGCCGCGCGCTTCTACGACGGCCCCGACGAGGTCCACCGACAGTCGGTCGCGCGCAAGATCCTGCGCGGCTATCAGCCGCCGCCCGGCGACGTGCCCAGCGAGCACGTGCCGACCCGCCGCGAGGCGGCGCGGCGCAAGTTCGCCGAGCTGCTGGAGGCGGTGACCGCCAACGACTGAGTCGCGGCGGCATGGCGGGCTCAGTGTCCGCGTGCTCGTGGTCGCTCTGGCGGTGCAGGTCGCGCTCGGCGCGGCGCTGATCGTCGTCGCGGTCAACGGCTTCCCACTGACAGGCGGCGGCGGCGACGACCACACGACCGAGCCCGCGGCGGCGGTTCCCAAGGCCACGGCAGACCACTTCGACGCCGACCGCGCGTTCGCGCTGATCCGGCGCCAGGTCGCCTACGGCCAGCGCCCGGCGGGCTCGCCGCAGCTGCGGCGGCTGGCGGTCGTCCTGCGCCGGATGCTCCCCAACGGGCGCCTCGAGGCGGTCGCCGGCCACCCCGGCCTGCACAACGTCGTCGGCACGCTGCCGGGCAGCGCGCCCGCGATCGTCGTGGGCGCCCACTACGACAGCGAGTACCACCCCAAGGGATTCGTCGGGGCCAACGACAGCGCCGCCGGCACGGCCGCGGTCGTCGAACTCGCCCGGGACCTGCGCGCGACCTCGGGCCGCGAGGTCCGCTTCGTCCTCTTCGACGGCGAGGAGGAGGGCCCCGGCTGTCCGAACTCGCGCTTCGCCGAGTGCGCGCTGCGCGGCTCGCGCTCCTACGTCGCCGCGCACGCCGACGAGGTCGGCCAGATGGTGCTGCTCGACTACATCGCCAACAAGGGCGTGCGCCTGCCGCGCGAGGGAAGCTCGGACACGGCGCTGTGGTCGCGCGTGCGGGCCGCGGCCCGCAGCGTGGGTGTCGGTGCGGTCTTCCCGCCGACCAGGCAGACCACGATCTACGACGATCACACGCCGTTCCTGCGGGCGGGCATTCCGGCCGTCGACCTCATCGACTTCTCCTACCGCTACGCCGATGGACTGCAGGACACGATCGACAAGCTCTCGGTCACCAGCCTGGACGCCGTCGGCGAGACCGTGTACGCGCTGGTCAACGAGCTGCGCAAGGGCTCGTAGACTG
>DATBKW010000404.1:0-2359 GCA_036555665.1 Solirubrobacteraceae bacterium
GGTCGCCGTCAGCGCGCCCGTCGAGGGCCTCACGCCGTCGACGACCTACCACTTCCGCCTGGTCGCCTTCGGCTTCCACGGCCTTGCGCGCGGCGACGACATGACCTTCACGACGACAGCCGCGGCGCTGCCGACTCCGTCACCGCCGACACAGCCGCCGGCGACGCAGCCTCCGCCGGCGTTCTCGCTGACCCCCGCGCGCCCGCCCGTGCTCGGCCAGAGCGTCAACGTCAGCGTTCGCAGCGGGACCGTCAAGGTCAAGCTGCCGGGCGCGGCGCGCTACGTGACGCTGACGGCGCTGTCGTCGATCCCCGTCGGCTCGATCCTCGACACCCGCGACGGCAACATCACGCTGCGCAGCGCCCTGCCCAACGGTCGCACGCAGAGCGGCATCTTCCACGGCGGCCTCTTCGAGATCCGCCAGCCCAAGAGCGGCGTGACCGAGCTCGCGCTGCGCGGCGCGCCGCCGGCCTGCCCGCGCGCGCGGGCCGGCGCGGCCGCGACCAAGAAGAAGAAGCGCAAGCCGCCGCGGCGCCTATGGGGCCACGACGACCACGGCAACTTCCGCACGCGCGGCGGCAGCAGCGTGGCCACGGTCCGCGGGACGGCCTGGTTCGTCGAGGACACGTGCGCGGGAACGCTGACGCGCGTCAGCAAGGGCAGCGTGTCGGTCTACGACTCGCGCCGCCGCGTCAGCGTGATCGTGCACGCCGGCCACAGCTACCTCGCGCGCGCGAAGCGCTAACCCCATCATGTGGGGGCGCAGGCGCACCCGGGCCGTCGCCGTCATCGTGGCAGGCGTCATCGCCGCGGCGATTGCGGGCGTCGCGGACCTCGCGAGCCTGCTGCCCGGCCTCGAGCAGGGGTCGATCGCCCAGCGCTTCGAGCGCCGCGGATCGCAGCCGGCGCCCAATCTGCTCGTCGTGGCGATCGACGACAAGACGTTCGCCGACACCGGCCTGCACTGGCCGTTCCCCCGCCGCTACCACGCGCAGGCCATCGCCCGCCTGCGCCGTGACGGGGCCAAGGTGATCGTCTACGACGTCCAGTTCACCGAGCAGACCACGGCGCGCGACGACAACGCGCTCATCGACGCCGTCGATCGCGCGCACAACGTCGTACTGGCGACGGCGGAGACCGACGAGCACGGGCGCACCAACGTCCTCGGCGGCACCTCGACGCTGCGCGCGATAGGCGCGCAGGTGGGCGCGAGCAACCTGCCCGAGGGCCGCGGCAGCGTCCTGCAGCGCGTCGAGTACGAGCACGGCGGGCTGCCGACGCTGGCCACCGTCGTCGCGCGAAGGCTCGGCCACGCGCCCGAGCGATCGCAGTTCGGCGAGCACGGCGCCTGGATCGACTTCCACGGGCCGCCGGGGACGATCGACACGGTCTCGTTCTCCGACCTCATCAACGGCCGGGTCGACCCGGCCACGGTGCGCGGGCGGATCGTCGTCGTCGGCGCGGCGTCGCCCACGTTGCAGGACGTCCATCCGACGCCGACGAGCGACGAGCAGATGTCCGGCCCCGAGATCGAGGCCAACGCGATCGACACCGTCCTGCGCGGGTTTCCACTCCACGGCACGCCGACGTGGGCCAGCCTGCTGATCGTGCTCGGTCTCGGCCTCGTGCCGGCCCTGATCTGCCTGCGCATGCGCACGCTGGGAGCGGCGATCATCGCGCCGCTCGTCGGCGTGGCCTTCCTGGTGATCGCGCAGTTCACCTTCCAGCACGGCCGGATCCTGCCCGTGGCCACGCCGCTGTTCGCACTGTCGCTCGGCCTCGTCAGCACCGTCTCGGCCGGCTACGTCGCCGAGCGCCGCCACAGCTTCCGCGTCTCGCGGCGCAACGCCGAGCTCGAGGAGGCCGTGCGCGAGCGCACCGCCGAGCTGCGAGCGACGCAGCTCGAGGTCATCCAGCGCCTGGCGCATGCGACCGAGTCGCGCGACCAGGAGACCGGCATGCACCTCGAGCGCATCAGCCGCATGTGCGAAAAGGTGGGGCTGGCGATGGGAATGACGCCGACCGAGGCCGAGACGCTGCGCAACGCCAGCCTGCTGCACGACGTCGGCAAGATCGGCGTTCCCGACGCGGTGCTCCTG
Source organism: Solirubrobacteraceae bacterium (assembly GCA_036555665.1). Lineage (GTDB taxonomy): Bacteria > Actinomycetota > Thermoleophilia > Solirubrobacterales > Solirubrobacteraceae > JAOPZW01. The sequence goes on from DATBKW010000404.1 coordinate 2,100, forward strand.
CGGCCCGGCGAGCTGTCCGACGAGGACCGCGAGGTGATGCGCCGCCACACGACGGTCGGCGCCCAGATCGTGTCGGGCTCGAGCTCGCCGGTCATGAAGATGGCCGAGGAGATCGCGCTGACCCACCACGAGCGCTGGGACGGCCGCGGCTACCCGCAGGGGCTGGCCGGCGAGGCGATCCCGCTGCCCGGGCGCATCTGCGCGGTGTGCGACGTCTTCGATGCCCTGCTCTCGGCGCGGCCCTACAAGGAACCCTGGCC
>DATBKW010000405.1:0-40523 GCA_036555665.1 Solirubrobacteraceae bacterium
AGCCACGTCGGGCCGATCGTGACGCGTTCTGAGAGCGCGAAGTTGAGAGCGATCGCGGTGGCGACGGCGAGCTGGGCGGGCCAGTAGGGATCGCCGTGCTCCAGTCGATCGCGTAGATGGGTTGTCTCGAGCTGCAGGCGCATGGACATCGCGCCAAGCTAGCCTCCGCGTCGCGCTTCCCGCGCCACAGGACCACAGGGTGGTGTGGATCGGGCCGGTCAGGGCAGGCGGCCTAGATCAGTCGGCCGAACCAGCGCATGGACATCGCGGGCGCCGAGCGCCATCAGCGCCAGAGCGCCGCCGGCGAAGCGGGTGGTGATCTGGCGCTTTTCGTTCTTGTGGCCAAGCTGGGAGCCGAGGTGCTGGTAGACGGCCTGCAGCCGGTCCGTGGTGGTGGCGGTGTAGGCCTGGCCGCCGGATGCCCGCGCGATCTGCGCGATCGATTGCGGATCTGGAGGCACGCTGCGTGTCTCGGTGCCGCCCCTGCCGCCGGGGCGTGGGACTGCTCACGATAAAACGCATGAGCGTTTCTTCATGCTACCGCCGTCAGTGGTCGCCGGGGTGGTGGTCGTGGCCGCGTACGGTGTGGCAGCTCTCCCAGGTGATGCGCAGGATCATCAGGGTGATCGCCAGCCCGATGATCGGGTCGACGATCGGGCGCCGAGCGCGACGGCGACGGCACCGATGATCACGCCGGCCGAGACGAGCGCGTCCGAGCGTGCGTGGTGGCCGTCGGCAATGAGCGCGGGGCTATCGAGCCGCCGTCCGCCCTCGAGGCGCACGCGCGTCGCGATGGCGTTCCCGATGACGCCGACGGCTCCCGCCAGCCCGAGGGCGAGAAGGTGGTCGGGAGTCAGCGGGTTGATGATGCGCTCGATCGCGAAGACCGCGGCCGTGATCGCGCTGGCCAGGATCGTGAGCACGACGGCGAAGCCGGCACCGCGCTCGGCGCGCGAGGAGCGCAGGAGGAACGCCACGCCTAGGGGCACCGCGGTCAGCGCGTCGCCGGCGTTGTGGATGAGGTCGGCGAGCAGCGCGATCGAGTCGGTCGCGATGTAGATCGCCGCCTGGATCGCGGAGGTGACGCCGAGCAGGGCGAGCGAGATCAGCACGACGCGGAGCCCTTCGCGCGAGCGTTCGATCGAGGGGTCGACGAGGCCGTGCGTATGGCCGTGCTCGCCGCGGTCGTGGCGATGCGGGCCGTGCGAGTGGGCATGCTCGTGCGCGGCCAGGCCGCTGGCGTGATGCGTCATGCACCGAGCGGGGCGGCCTGGCGTTGCGGGTGCGCCCGACGAGCCCGAGCTGCACGTGCTCGACGTGCGAGATCGCCTCGTCGAGGAGGTGCGCGACGTGATCGTCGTAGAGGTCGTAGCGGACGTGCCGTCCGTCGCGGCGACCGATCACGAACCCGAGGTGGCGCAGCAGCCGCAGCTGGTGCGAGACGGCCCGAGGGCGCCATGCCGACCGCGTCGGCGAGCTCGTTGACGCTCAGCGGCCCGCCGCGCAGGCGGCCGGGGATCCTGACGCGACTGGAGGTCGGTTCGGCGACTACTCGGGGTCTGGCGAGAAGCGGCGGCGCCAGCCCTCCGGCATGAGCACCTCGAGCACGTCGTCGGCGGTGACGATGCCGACGATGTGGCCGTCGTGGTCGACGACCGGAGCCGCCAGGAGGTCGAAGTCGGTGACGAGGCGGGCGACTTCCTCGAAGGTCGCATCGGTGCGCAGCGCCTTCGGCGCGAGCTGCATGACGTCGTCGAGCGGCGCGTCGGGCGGGCTTTCCAGCAGCCGTTTGAGCGTGAGCGCGCCGAGCAGCCGCCGTTCGCGGTTGGCCACGAAGACGACGGCGACCAGCTCGGGATCCAAGCCGCTGCCACGCACGCGGTCCAGCGCCTCGCTCACGGTGCTGTCCTCGTACAGGGCGAGGAACCGGTGACCCATCAGCGTGCCTGCCGTCGCCGGCTCGTCGCCGAGCAGGACCGCGACGCGTCGTCGCTGGCGCGCTGGCAACGCACGCGTCACCGCATCCCGGCGCTCGGAGCCCATGTCGTGAAGGGCGTCAGCGGCATCGTCTGCGTGCATGCGAGCGAGCGCGTCGGCGGCCTGCTCGGCCGAGCAGGCCGCGAGATAGGCTCGAACGTCGCGGCTGATCAAGGCCGTCCCCGCTCAGGGCTCCCTCGCCGTGTCGAGGTTGCGCGTGATCTCGTCGGTGTCGGCGGCGAACTCGTAGAGCTCGCCGTAGCGACCCCAGTCGATGGCGGTGTCGAGCTGGGCCTGGGCCTCGTCGGCGCTGTACTGCCGGCGCAGGAGGTCGAGGAAGAACGCCTCCTTCAGGGCGCCGTCGTCGGCGCGGGCCAGCGCGGTGTGGATCGTGCGCACGAGCGGGACGTGCTCGAGCGCGACCGCGGCGAACTGCTGCTTGGAGGTCTGGATGTCGGCGTCGGCGAACTGGCGGCCGGTGTCGGCCAGCCGCAGCTCGCCGTCGTGCGTGGTGACGAAGTCCAGCAGCAGACAGGCGTCGACGAGCGGGAGCAGGTCATCGACCTCGAGGGAGAGGTCGTCGGCGAGGTCGGCGAGGTCGGCCGTGCCGCCGGCGTCGCGCAGGATCTCCAGCAAGCCGGAGAAGCCGTCGACGCTGGCGTGCGGAAGCATCACCTGTCGTGGCTCGGCGGCGGCCGCGGTTGCCCCTCGGGCGAGCTCCTCCTCGATCTCGCGGCCGGTCATGATCCCGTAGACGCGGTCCAGCAGCGCCTCGAACTCGGGAGTGCGCCGGTCGCGCGGGCGCTCGAGCGCGACCGGGATCTCGGCTTTGATCGTGCCGGGGTTGGTGCCGAGCACGATGACGCGGTCGGCGAACAGCGCCGCCTCCTCGATGTTGTGGGTGACGATGAGGATCGCCTTGGTCGGGAACTCGCCGCCGGCCCACAGCTCGAGCAGTTCGGTGCGGAGGTTCTCGGCGGTGAGGACGTCGAGCGCGCTGAAGGGCTCGTCCATGAGCAGGATGTCGGGCTCGATGACGAGCGCGCGGGCGAAGCCGACGCGTTGGCGCATGCCGCCGGAGAGCTCCTTGGGGTAGGCGGACTCGAAGCCGTCGAGGCCGATGAGGTCGATCGCCCGCAGGGCGCGTTCGGTGCGCTCGGCGGCGCGCATTCCCCGCGCTTCGAGGCCGAGCTCGACGTTCTGCTGGACGGTCAGCCACGGCAGCAGCGCGAACGTCTGAAAGACCATGCCCGCGCCCGGGTTGGTGCCAACGAACGGCCGGTCACGGTAGAGCACCGTGCCCTCGGTCGGCGGGATCAGCCCGGCCATCAGCCGCAGCAGCGTCGACTTGCCAGAGCCCGAGCGGCCGAGCAGCGCGACGATCTCCCCCTCGCGAACCTGCAGGTCGATCCCGTCGAGCACGGGAAGCTCGCCGTCACGGGTGGCGAACGTCTTGCGCAGGTCGCGCGCCTCGACGAGCGCACCGGCCGTGTCGGCGGGCGGCCGGCCCTCCCGGCGTGCGCTGGTGGCGGTGGAGATCATTGGGTGCTCGCTTTCGGTCACAGCGCGTAGCGGGTCTCGGCCAGGCGGTAGAGGCGCCGCCACAGCAGGCGGTTGAGGCCGACCACGTAGAGGCTCATCACCGCCACGCCGGTCAGGATCTGGTGAAAGTCGCCGGACTCGGTGGCCTTGGCGATGTAGGCACCCAGGCCCGTCGCGGTCAGCGTGGTGCCGCCGTAGGTGACGATCTCCGAGACGATCGACGCGTTCCAGGCGCCGCCCGACGCGGTGATCCCGCCGGTGACGTAGGCGGGAAAGATCGCCGGGATGATCAGCCGCCGCCAGCGCTGCCACCCACGCAGGCCGAGCGCCGCGCAAGCCTCGCGCAGATCGGTCGGCACGGCCATCGCGCCGGCGATGGTGTTGAAGAGGATGTACCACTGAGCGCCCAGGCTCATGAGCAGGATGCCGCCGACGTTGAGGCTGACCCCGAGCGCGATGAACGCCGCGGTGGCAAACGGGAACAGGAAGTTGGCGGGAAAGCTCGCCAGCAGCTGGATGACCGGCTGGGCGATCCGCGCAACGCGCGGGTTCAACCCGATCCACACCCCGATCGGCACCCACACCACGGTGGCGACCGCCACGAGCACGATGACGCGCGCGAACGTGATCGCCCCGTCGCCCAGCGCAGTGAGCAGGTCGTCGTAGCCGCCCTCGCCGATGTAGGCCACCGCGCGATAGAGCCCGTAGGCGATCGGCACGCCGACCACGATCGCGAACACGACGTCGCCGCGCCGCCGGCGCGCCGCCGAGGGCCCCGCCACGGGCGCGGTGCCGTCGCGGCCGACCACGCGCATCGCGCGGCCCAGCGGCTCGGCGACCGCGCGCCGCGCGCGGCCTGCCAGCCGCGGCCAGCTTGTCCGGCGCAGCAGGTTGAGCACGAGCGAGCTCTGATGCTCGGCCGCGGAGGCCTCCTCGACCTTGTAGCGCTCCGCCCACGCCGTCAGCGGCCGCCAGAACAGCACGTTGACCACCAGCACCATGACGACCATGGTCAGGATCGCCAGGCCGACGTGCCCGAGGTTGCCGGCATCGATCGCCCGCGCGACGTAGGAGCCCACGCCGGGAAGCGTGTACGTCTGGTTGAGGACGCTGATCGCCTCCGACGCGGCAAGGAAGAACCAGCCCCCGCCGAAGCCCATCATCCCGTTCCAGACCAGCCCGACGATCCCGTTGGGCACCTCGATCTTCCAGTAGCGCTGCCAGCGCGTGAGCCGCAGCACCCGGCTGGCCTCGTCGAGCTCGCGCGGCAGCGCGCGGACCGAGTAGTAGAAGCTGAAGGTCATGTTCCACGCCTGCGCGGTGAAGATCGCGAAGATCGACGCGCACTCCAGCCCGAGCAGGCTGTGCGGGAACAGCGCGATGAACGCGGTCACCGTCACCGAGAGGAAGCCGAGCACGGGTACCGACTGCAGGATGTCCAGCAGCGGGATCAAGACCTTCTCCGCTCGCCGGCTGCGCGCCGCCGCGTAGCCGTAGCTGAGCGCGAACACGGTCGACAGGCCCAGCGCCGCGAACATCCGCAGCAGGCTCCGCGCCGCGTAGTAGGGCAGGTTGGCCGGATCGCCGCTCACGGTGGTGACGTGCGTGGGAGCAAACGACACCGTCGCGCCCCGACCGACTCGCAGGACCACGTACAGCCCGACGAGCACCGCCGCCAGGACGACGATGTCCAGCGCGCCGAACGGCAGCCGCCGCAGCGCGCCCCGGCTCGGGAAGGTGCGCCACGCGCTCACCGGCACCGCCCCCAGCTCGTCGCGGCGGCGGCCTGTCCATGCGCAAGCAGTGAGCGGCGTGCGCGCTCAGCGGATGGCCTGTGGCCGCGGTCAGTGGTGCGCACAGTCATCGGCGGCTCTTGGGAGTGAGGCAGCTGGCCCGCCAGTCCTGGCCGATTGCAGTCGGCCCGTTCCACGGTCCACATCGTCACGACGCCCGCGGCGCGCGCTCGACACACCACGAGGCAGCGCAGCCGCGCGCGGCGCTCAGGCCGTGGCGCCTGGGGGGATGGACGCCACGGCCTGCTCAGTGAGCGGCCGCTGGCGAGGCAAGCGCCTTGACGATGCGACTCGGGGGACTGTCACTGGTCACAGACTGCTCACCTCGCTTTCGTCGGCTAACGGGTCGCGCCCGATCCGCGTTGAGGGCGCCTCGCCATATGATCGCACATTCATGTATCGTCGGCCCGGCGAACGGGCCTCGCGGGGCTTCTGCTCCTCGAGCCCGCGTACGCCAAGACCGCGAGCGCGGCGCCGAAGATAGCCACGACGATGCCGAGGATGCTGGGATGGCGCACGCCGATGGTCACGTACACCGCGGCGAGAAGCAGCCGAGCGGTCAGCGTCCCGGAAGAAGTTCGGCGGCCCGCGCCGTCGGCCACCAATGCAGCCGACGCAGCGACGCACAGGATGCCGACCACGGGGTCCGCCGCCCCACCGAGCCACACAAGCGCGACACCGATCGTCGCCCCGCCGATCGCCCACGTGTCGACGCGAATCAGTGACCGGCGCGGCAGACGACGCGCGACCACCGGCATCAGTCGTTCGCGGCCAGGGCTACGATCCCCCAGTGGTCGGCCCCGCGCTACTCGGCTTCAGAAATGCATGAACAGGTCGTCATGCTAACGGCGGGTCGGATGTGACGCGTCCATCGGGTTCCGCGCGCGGTGCGTTGTCCGCCGAGATGGCGGCGTCCGTTGCCGACGCGATGTTCGCGCTCTCCGCGCCCAGCCGCGTGCGGATCCTCAGCCTGTTGCGCGAACGACCGCATACCGTGGGCGAGCTGATGGCGGCCATCGACATGGAGCAGTCGGCCGTCTCCCACCAGCTGCGCGTCCTGCGCGATCACCGCTTGGTCATCGCCGAACGCGACGGACGCCAGCGCGTCTACGCGCTGCACGACGAGCACGTCGCCGCGCTGCTCGACGAGGCCATCGGTCACGTCGCGCACCTCAGTCGTGCCCGTGGCGGCAAACGCGCATCAACGCGCGGGCTGCGCCGCGCGGGGTAGCAGCCATGACCGTAGCCCGGCCGGTCTTCACGCCCCCGTCAGAGCGCCGATCGGTCCTCGACCGCGCCCACGTCGGGGACATCCAGGGCGCCCTGGGCACCGTCCCCTCGCACGACACCTCCCCGCGCCGCTCGCTGCGCCGGCGCGTGACCACGCTGCTGGCGATCATGGGCCCCGGGCTGGTCGTGATGGTCGCCGACAACGACGCCGGCGGCCTCGCCGTCTACGCCCAAGCGGGCCAGAACTACGGCACGAGCCTGCTGTGGGTGCTGCTGCTGCTCGCGCCGGTGCTGTTCATCAACCAGGAGATGGTCGCCCGCCTCGGCGCCGTGACCGGGGCCGGCCACGCCCGCCTGATCGTCGAGCGCTTCGGCCGTCGCTGGGGCACATTCGCAGTCGGCGACCTGCTCGCGCTCAACGCACTCACCCTCATCACCGACTTCATCGGTGTGGCGCTCGCGCTGGACTACTTCGGCGTCAGTCGCTACGTAGCGGTGCCTGTCGCCGCCGCGCTGTTGATCGCCGTCACCGCAGCCGGTGATTTCCGCCGCTGGGAGCGCACCATGTACGTCCTCATCGCGGCGAGCCTCGTCGTCATTCCACTGGCGCTCCTCAGCCACGCGGGCGGCCGCGGCGGCGGCTCCGCCGGCCTGCTGCCCGGCGTCGAAGGAGGGCTTTCTCCGACCTCCGTGCTCATGATCATCGCCCTCGCCGGCACCACCGTCGCGCCGTGGCAGCTGTTCTTCCAGCAATCCAACGTGGTCGACAAGCGGATCACGCCGCGCTGGCTGGCCTACGAACGCCTCGACACGCTCGTTGGGACCGTCGTGCTCGTGATCGGCGCTGTGGCCGTCATGCTTGCCTGTGCGTGGGCGTTCGGTGGCTCACCGCTGCACGGCGCGTTCACCGACAGCGGCGCGGTAGCGCACGACCTGAGGGCGACGGTCTCGCCCCTGGGTGGCACGCTGTTCGCGATCGCGCTGCTCGACGCGTCGCTGCTCGGCGCGAGCGCCGTCACGCTGGCCAGCTCCTACGCGATCGGCGACTACTTCGGCTACAAGCAATCGCTGCACCGCGGGTGGCGTGACGCCACGATCTTTCACGGCACCTGTACCGCGTTGATCGCGCTCGGCGCGATCGTCGTGCTCATCCCTGGCACGCCCCTGGGGCTCATCACCACTGGCGTCCAGGCCCTCGCCGGCGTCCTGCTGCCCAGCGCCACCGTCTTCCTGCTGCTGCTCTGCAACGACCGCCACGTCCTCGGGCCGTGGACCAATCCCCGCTGGCTCAACGCCCTCGCCGCGCTCGTCGTCGGCGCGCTCGTCGCGCTCTCCACCACTCTGACGATCACCACCATCTTCCCCGCGGCCGACGTGGTCACCGTCGGCGCAGCCCTGCTCGCGGCGCTTGCGCTCGCGCTCACCGCCGCCGCGATCTGCACACGACTCCAGCCTCCCCGCCCGCGGCGCTCGACCACCGCATGGGAGCGACTGACCTGGACCATGCCGCAGCTGGAGACGCTGGCGCCACCCACGCCCTCGCGCCTGCGCTCGCTCGCCCTCGCCGTCCTGAGGGCGCAGCTGCTGATCGCCGCCGCGCTGCTGGTCATCAAGGTCGTGCACCTCGCGCTGCAGGCATGATCGTCGATCGCGCGATCTACGGCATGAACTTCGACCACATGCCCGAGCTTCACTGGTATCTCGGCTACCCCTTCGCGCTCGGGCTGATGGTCGCCGTCTGCCTCGGCCTCTACCTCCTCTTCAAGCGACGAGGTGGATCTGACCCACACGATCGCACGACGACGCGGCGAGAGTTGCGGCCGCGTTCATCGTCGCGGCGGGCACCGAGACGGGCACCGAACTGGCCGTGGGCACCCGAAACTGAGGGCAAGTGAGCGGATGTAGCATCGCGTGCTTAGAACCAAACGCAGCGCGGCGTCTCGATCCTCATAATCCGTCAGATCCAGGTTCGAGTCCTCGCGGGCCCACTCGATGCCTGGCGCGTCACACGCGTCCGCTGCGGTCGCCGCCGCCGATCAGGATCCCCGCGAAGAACTCGGCCAGTGCCTCGTGCTCGTCCAGCGGAAGGACGTGTGAGACGTACTGGTCGGGGCGCACGACCACGATGCAGCCGAGCTCGCGGTTCACGCCCCGCAGGTCGAAGATGTCCCCGGCCGTCGGGTCGGGGCAGAACATCTTCTCGTAGTCGATCACGCCAAGCCTGCCCTTTCTCGGCAGCAGGACCGACGGCATCTCGTCGACAGCCAGGTCGCGATGCCCCTGCTGAAAGACGGCACGCACATCGATCACGGAGTCGGGCTCGGCGCGCGCCGGCGTGAAGCGCCGGATCGCAGACGGCTCCGACGCCAACACGTCGAACAGCGCCCGCGCGCGGGAGGCTGGGTCCGTCGGGTGGCTGGCGTCGGCGAAGACGTACAGGCGCCATGCGCCGTCGGCTCGGGCGACGTGGCCGAGGTGGACCGGTTTGGCATCGGCCAGTCGGATGACCGGCGCCGAGTGGAAGCGCATCCCGATCGCGAAGCCCTCAGCGAGCTGCTGGAACGTCGCTTCGGCGGTGATCATCGACGGGGCGTACCTGGTCGCGACGCCCGCGGTGAAGCGGCCTTGCGTGACGAAGTAGCGCTCGAACTCCTCCGGGTCGACCCGTGCGTCGGCGGACGCCGTCCCGTGGGTGCGAAACCGCTTGGAGAACTCGCGGTCGAAGTCGATGAGCTCCTTGGCGATCGCCTGCCGCTCCTGTGAATAGGTGTGCAGGAGCTCGGGCTTGGCCCGCCCCGTGAGGACGGCAGCCAGCTTCCACCCGAGGTTCCATCCGTCGGCCATCGACACGTTCATGCCCTGACCGGCCTTGGCGCTGTGCGTGTGACACGCATCGCCGGCGATGAACACGCGTGGAAGCCGCGTGGCCATCTCCGCCGCCGGCACGTCGTCGAACTTGTCGCACAGACGCTGGCCGATTTCGTACACCGACCACCAGCCGACGTCTTTGACCTCGACGGTGTACGGATGCAGGATGCGATCGGCGACCTCGATCAGCTTCGCCGGAGTGACGCTCCCGTCGCCGGCGAGCTCCTCGGCGCTGAGCTCGTCGAGCTCGACGTAGAGCCGCACCAGATATCCACCCTCCCGCGGGATGATGAGGATGTTGCCCTGGGCGGAGTAGATGGCGCACTTGAGCCGGATGTCCGGGAAGTCGGTGACGGCCAGGACGTCCATCACGCCCCAGGACTCGTCCGTCGCGTCGCCGACCAGCTCGCGGCCGATCGCCGCCCGAGTGGCGCTGCGCGCGCCGTCGCAGCCGACGACGTACTTGGCCCGGATCACGGAGGTCTCGCCGGTCTCCTCCAGCTCCTTCATGTGCTGCACCGTGACCACGACCGGGTGGTCCGAGGAGCCGCTCGCGTCGACCTCGACAGCGCTCGCGTGCAGACCGTAGAACGGCGTCAACCTGCCCGCCGATCGCGCCATGTAATCGCGCAGGTGAGCCAACAGCCGCGCCTGGTTGACGATCACGTGCGGGAACTCCGACAGGTCCTCTTCGACGTCCTCGACGCGCCCGGCCCGCGCGATCCTCGTTCGGTCCTCCGGATCGGGCCGCCAGAAGGAGACCTCGTTGACCCAATAGGCCTCGTTCACCACACGGTCGGCCAGACCGAAGGCCTCGAACATCTCGACCGTGCGACATGCGACGCCGTCGGCCCGCCCGACCTCGAGCGGACCGTCCTGGCGGTCGATGATCGCGGTCCCGATCTCCGGGAAGCCGGCCAGCTGCGCGGCCAGCACGAGACCGGCCGGCCCGCACCCGATGATCAGGACGTCGACCTCCTCGGGGAGGCGCCCCGAGCGCTCAGCGACGGAGGGGTGAGCGTCCTCGATGAACGGGTCGCCGGGCTTGTAGCCGTCGCGGTAGAACTGCATCGGTCATGCCGGCCCAGACGCGCCTACGCGCCGCGGGGGGCCGAGTCCTCGACCAGCACCAGGTCACGGATCGAGAGGATGCCCACGAGATCGTCGCCGTCGACCACGGGCAGGTGGCGGTAGCCGCCGTGGATCATCAGGACCGCCGCGTGCTCGGTCGTGTCGTCAGGCGCGATCGTGTCGGGGGCCGGCGTCATGCAGTCGCCGACAACCGTGTCGTCGCGCAGCCCACGCGCGACGGCGCGCATCAGGTCACGCTCGGTCATGATCCCGGCGAGCCTCCCGTCCTCGAGCACGAGGACCGCTCCGACGTTGCGGTCCACCATCTGCTGGGCCACCGCGACGACCGGCAGTCCGGTCTCCGCGGTCAGCAGGTCGCGCGACATGTGGCGATGAACCGGCGGCATCCGCGGCACTCTACGGGGAGCGTGCGCCGTGACACAGAAAGGACCGGCACGGTGCGGGCGTCCTTGATGGCGTGTCCGCGGTCCCGGCACAGGACGTCTGTGCGATCGAGCTTCGCAGGGGAGCGACGTTCGCCGGGTACCGGATCGACCGGGTCGCGGGGGCGGGCGCGACGGGCGTCGTGTACCGCGCGACCCGCCGGGGGCTCAAGTGGCCGGTCGCCCTGAAGATCATCGCCCCGGCTCTGTGCGAGGACGACGCCTTCCGTGAGCGCTTCCGGCGCGACGCCGAGCTGGCCGCAGCGATCGGCCAGCCCAACACCGTGCACATCCACGAGGTCGGCGACCGGGAAGGCCGGCTGTTCCTGGCCATGCGCTACGTGCCGGGGAGCGACCTCGGGACCGTCATCGAGCGCGAGGGCCCGCTCGACGTCCAGCGCGCCGAGCGGATCCTCTGGCAGGTCGCGGCCGCGCTCGACGCCGCCCACCGACGCGGGCTCGCCCACCGCGACGTCAAGCCCGGTCACATGCTCATCGCGGGCGAGTTTGACGCGCTCACGTTGCTGACCGACTTCGGCGTGAGCGCGCTCGGGGCGCCGGACTACCGGGCCCCGGAGCTGGTACGCCCCGCGCAGGCGGGCGTTTCCTCTGACGTCTACGCGCTGGGGTGCGTGCTCTTCCACGCCCTGACCGGCCGCCCGCCCTTCGCGCGAAGCACATACCTCGCGACGATCGCCGCCCACCTCAGCGCGCCGCCGCCGGCGCTGAGCGCATCGCGTCCCGACCTGCCGGCGGCGCTTGACGCCGTCATCGCCTGCGCCCTGAGCAAGCGGCCCGCCGACCGGCCGGCCAGCGCCGCCGAGCTCGCGGCCGACTTTCACGCCGCGCTGTACCGCGACGCGTCCGCGCCTCCGCTGCGGCGCGCAGGCCCGCCGGACGCTCCAGGCCCCAACGGCAGCCCGCGACCGCGACGCCCGCGGTTGCTGGTCGGCGTCGCACTGTTCGTCGCGCTGGCCGCCGCCATCGTCGTCGGCGCGGTCACCGCCGCGGGCCTTCCGGGCGGAAGCGACGAGCACCCCCGCGCGCCGGTGCCCGTCCGGCCGGCACCGGCGAGAGCCGCCGAGCACCCCCGCGCGCCGACGCGCGTGGCCTCGATCCCGATCGGCAAGGCCGCGGACGGGATCGCCGCGGTGGGCGATGACGTCTGGGTCGCGGCCGCTCGCGACAACGCGCTCGTGCACATCGACGCGCGCAGCGACCGCGTCACCGCTCGAGTGCCCGCCGGGACCGACCCCGACTCCGTCGCCGCCGGACGCCGCGTGGTGTGGGTCACCAGCCGCGGCGACGGCCTGCTGCGTCGCTTTCGGGTGCGGGCGACTCCGAAGCCGGCCGGCACGGTCCACGTCGGCGGCAAGCCGGAGGGGATCGGGCTGGGCAACAAGCGCGCCTGGGTCGTCAGCGCCGCCGACGACACCGTCACGCGCGTCGATCGCGCCTCGGCCGCGAGGACCGGCGGCCCGATCGCCGTCGGCGCGCAGCCGATCGACGTCTCCGTGGGCGCCAGCGGCGTCTGGACCGCCAACAGCGCCGACGGGACCGTGAGCCACATCGACCCCGCTACGGGTAGGCCGATCGGCGGCCCGATCCACGTCGGACGCGAGCCCAAGGGAGTCACGGAAGGGCTCGGCAGCGTCTGGGTCGCCAACGGCGGCGACGACACCGTCTCGCGCCTGGACCCGCGCACGGGCCGTGCGATCGGTCGGCCCATCCGCGTCGGCCACCAGCCCAGCAAGCTGACCGTGGCCGCCGGGCTCGTGTGGGTCACGAACTTCGGCGCTGGAACGGTGAGCCGAATCGACCCACGCAACGGCCGCGTCGTCGGGAAGCCCCTGCGCGTCGGGCGCCAGCCGGTCGGCATCGCCTTCGCCGCGGGCCACCTGTGGGTGGCCAGCCTCGGAGACGGGACCGTGACGAAGATCAGACCCTGAACGGCGTCAGGTCAGCGACGCGGCGAGCTTGTGATGGCGCAGCTGTTCGGGCGGCGAGCCGTGCAGCACCCAGTCACCGCTGTCGCGGCGGCTGAGCGCGCCGGCCCGCGCGAGCTCGCCCAGGGCTGTCGTGACGGTCGGACGGTGCGCGCCGACGAGGTCGGCCAGACGCTGATGGCCGAGCGGCAGCGGCAGCACCACGCCGTCCGTGTGCACGCGGCCCCAGCGCTCGGCGAGGTGCCACAGGGTGAGCATAAGCCGGTCGTCGACGCGCTGATGGTGCGCGATCGCCAGCGCCACGGCGAGGTGGTGCGCGCGGCGCGTCCCGCGGTTGAACAGCTCCACGCCGAGCTGGGGCCAGGGCACGATGCGAACGACCAAGCCATGGTCGAGCACGGCCAGGCGGGTCGGCTCGAGCACGGTCCAGCCGACCTCCGCCTGCACGTGCGAGCCCTCGTCGTCCCAGCGCCAGGGACGCATGACGTCGCCGGGGCCGAGCAGCTCGACGCAGCTGCGCCCGAGCACGTCGACGTCGCGGCTGAGTAGCCCGTCGATGATGAGGTAGCCGCGATGGTGGACGTCGGCCTGGTAGGCCGCGACGACGTCCCATGCGCCCGTCGACAGGTGATGCACGCGCGCGAGCGCCTCGCGGCGCGCGCGCTGCACGTCGTCCTCGTCGAGCAGCTCCGCCAGGTCGGGGTCGGCGTCCACGATGCTGATGACGTTGCGGCCGCGGGTGCTCATGGGAGCCGTCCTACCCTCGCCGACGATGTCGGACCTCTGACGTCGGGACGGCGACGCACATCCGGGACGCGACGGATCGCGGTGTCTACCTTCGCCGGCCTCACATCACAGGAGGCTTACCCATGTTGTGGCTCGTCATCGGCATCATCCTGCTCATCGTCGCGATCGCGGGAGGCGTGGTCGTCCATCCGATCCTCTTCGTGCTCGCGATCCTCGCGCTCGCCCTCTTCTTCTTCGGGTCCCGCGGTCGCGCAGGCGTATGAGCGCCCGCGAAGCCTCGGCGGAGCCGGCCTTCGCGGTGGCGGACGTCGTGCTGGGCCCGGCCGCCGGCATCGCCGTCCGCGGCGAGGTCGAGCTCAGCACGGCACCGGCGCTGACCACCGCGCTGGACGAGGCGATCCGCCGCACATCCGGGCCCTTCGTGGTCGATCTTTGCGCGGTGGACTTCCTCGACTCCTGCGGCATCCACTGCCTCGTGCGCGCCCGCGCCCTGCTCGGTCGCGAGGACCGCCCGCTCGCGCTGATCTCCCCGCCGGGCCATGTGCGGCGCGTGCTGGAGCTGACCGGCGTCGACGAGCTCGTCCCGATCTACGGCTCCGCGGAGGAGGTGCGATGACGCTCACAGGGCGCGGAGCGAGCGAGCTTGCGCCAGTCACAGGTCCAGGGCCAGCTCCGCGGCGGGCCGCGTACAGCAGGCGAGGATCCGCCCCTCGGACGGCGGCTCGAGGGGGTCGAAGATGTAGGTGACGGCGCCCTCGACCAGGCCGCTCTCGCAGTTGTGGCAGACGCCCTGCCGACAGCCGAAACCCACGGGGACGTCGCAGGCCTCGGCGAAGTCGAGCAGGCTCGCGTAGCGGTCGTCCCACGGGACGGCGACGTTGCTGCGGACGAAGGTGACGGTCGGCCCGCTGCCGGGCGGGCCGTCGGGCGGATGCGGCGCCCTGTCGCCGGCGTTCACGAGGCCGGAGGCGTAGACCGGAAGGGCGCCGAAGGCCTCGGTGGCGACACGCTCGGGCGCGACGCCGCGAGCCGTGAGCGCGGCGCCGACGGCACGCATGAACTCCTCGGGGCCGCACAGGTAGTAGTCGGCGTCCGTGGGAACCTCCGCCCCGTCGAGGACCGCGAGGTCGAGTCGTCCGGAGACGTCGTAGTCGGAGCCCGGCGCTTCGCCGACGGCCGGCCGGCTGTAGCACAGGACGCGGTGGCTGTCGGCCAGCGTGCCGAGAAGCTCGTCGACCTCGGGGCCGAAGGCGTGCTCGTCGCGGTTGCGGGCGCCGTGCAGCCACCAGACGGGCCTCGGGCTGTGCTCGCGGACCAGGGCATGCAGCATCGCGAGCACCGGTGTCGCGCCGACTCCGGCGCTGATGAGGACGACCGGTCCGGTGCCGTCGCGCAGCACGAAGCTGCCGCGGGGGGCGGCGACGTCGAGCAGATCGCCGACCTTGACGTGGCCGTGCAGGTAGCGGCTGGCGACGCCTTCTCGCTTGACGCTGATGCGGTAGCCGCGCTCGCCGGGCAGGTCCGAGAGCGAGTAGCTGCGGGTCAGCGGCGGCGCGTCCGCATCCGGTCGCACGCGCACGGCGAGGTACTGCCCCGCCAACGCGGCGGGGCTCGGCGCCCCGTCGTCGACCGGCTCGAGCCGGAAGGAGCTGACGGTCGCGCTCTCGCGCCGGATCTCGGCGACGCGCATGGGCCGGAAACCCGGCCATGCGGGCGCCACCGTTTCCGGCTTGGCGAGCAGCTCGCGGAAGCTGCCCTTCCAGCCCTCGCTGAGCGCCGGCACGCGCAGCGCCCGCTCCATCAGCGCGCGCGACTTGCCGGGGAGGTAGAGCAGCGCGTCGACCTCGGACACCGTCAGCCGCTCGGGCCCGTCGGCGACCTTGACGATCTCGTCCCCCGCCTGCACCGCTCCCTCCTGCAGGACGCGCAGGTAGAAGCCCGGGCGGTGGTGGGCCACCAGCAGCGAGGGCATGGCCGGGTCGTCCATCCGAATGCCGACGCGGTAGCACGTCACGCGCGGCTGGGTGACCTCGAACACCGCCTCCCCGATCCGGTAGCGATCGCCGATGCAGACCTCGTCGTCGCCGAGCCCCTCGACGGTGAAGTTCTCGCCGAACTGCCCGTAGGTGAAGTCGTCGCGCCCGAGCTCGCGCTCCCAGTAGCGGTAGGACTCGATCTGGTAGACGAAGACCGCGCGGTGCTCGCCGCCGTGCGCGCGCCTGTCGGCCTGGTCGTCGCCGTCGACGTTGATCCGCCGCACCATCCGCGGGCCGGTGACCGGCTCCTTCCAGATGGCGGTGCGGACGGTCTTGCCCTGCCAGGCAACCTCGCGGGGCCCGCCCACGTTGACGGACAGCAGCCGGCCGCTCGTCATGCCGCGCACGGCGAGCGCCCGTCGTGCTCCTGTGCGGCCTGCAGCTGCATGAGCAGGCTCGGGTCCTGCAGCGCGGCGGCCGCGGCGAAGCGCTCCGGCGAGAGCCGCAGCCGGCTGATGAGGGTTCGGGCGGTTGAATGCTTGCGGGCCATGATCGCGCTCCTCTCGGGGGCGGCGCCGAGGTGTGGAGTGGCGCCGTCGATGAGATGAGTCCCGCCGCCGGAGTGGTTCTTACTCCTCGGGATCGAGATCCCCGAAACGCCGGGCCGCGTCGAGCACGCCGTCGTGGTCGGCGCGGCAGCCCGCGCAGACCCGCAGGTGGATCGCGGTCCCCGGGAACCGCTCGCTGGGGTCCTCGCCGCGCAGCTCGATCTCGACGTACTGGCCCATGATCGGGACGCCGGCGGCGCAGCCCGCGTCGCCCTCCTGGGCGCGCAGCAGCTCGTCGAGGCGGTGCAGATCGGTCATGCGTGCCCCTCGTCCTCGGGCAGCGGGTGCCCGGCGGCGGCCAGGCTGGCGCGAAGCCTGCGCCTGGCGTCGAACAGGTTCTTGTAGATCGCGTTGCGGTTGGAGCCCAGCTCCAGCGCCAGCACGTCGATGGGCACGTCGTTGAGGGCGATGGCCACGAAGACCTCGCGCTGGCGCGGCGTGAGGTCCTCCTCGATGGCCTTCGTCAGCGCCGCGAGCTGCTCGCGGCGCTCGGCCTGATCGCCCGGTTTGGGCGTGAGCGTGTCGGGAAGGTGGTCCCAGGTCAGGTCGTCGCGACTCAGGGGGTGGTGGCGCCAGGCGTGGCGCGCGACCTTGCTGGAGACCTCGAAGATCACGAACGCGTAGGCCCAGGTCGTGAACCGGCTGCGGCCCTCGAAGGCGTCGATCCTGACCAGGATCTTCATCAACGCGTCGTCGGCACACTGCTGGGCGACATCGTCGAGCTCGGGGCCCGCCAGCGCGCCCAGCCGGCCTCGGCGGCGATGCAGCTCGTGCATCGCGGCGCGGTGCAGGACGTCGTGGAGCCTGGCGGCCGCGTGCTCGTGACGCGGGTGGCCGGAATGCAACTGCTCGACCCATCGCCGCGACGTGCGGTCGGGCGTGGCCGCCGGGGGCCGTTCGACAGTCACGACGCGACACAGTAAGACGACCGCGCGCCGCGTGACCAATCCGATGACGGTTCCCGAACGATTGGAGCGCACGATGGGTCTCTCATGGCAGCAAGGGCCGCTCGGCCGAAACCCCAACGGGCGCTTCCTGGTGCCCGGAATGCCCGAGCGCGTGCTCTACGCCGAGCCGCTGCGGCGCCGGATGCGCGCCGAGCTGGGCGGGCGCACCGTGGTGCAGAGCGACGGCGCCGTCCTGCTCTTCGAGCCGGGCCGCTACCCAGTCGCCTACTTCCCGATCGGCGACTTCGCGGAGGGTGCGCTCAGGCCGACCGACCACCGCACCGAGCACCCCGAGCTCGGCGAGACGGCGTGGTTCGAGGTCGTCGGAGACGCACGCGAGGCCGCTCGCGGCGCGTGGCAGCACGTGGCGCTTCCCGAGCATGCCGCCATCCTGCGCGGCAAGGTCGCGCTCGCGTGGCGCGCGATGGACGCCTTCTACGAGGAGGACGACCGCATCCTCGGCCACGCCGCCGATCCCTATCACCGCATCGACGTCCGCCACACGTCCCGCCACCTGGTCGTCCGCGCCGGCGATCGCGTGATCGCCGACACGACGAAGCCATCGGTGCTGTACGAGTCGGGCTTCGCCCCGCGCTGGTACGTGCCGCGCGAGGACGTCGTGGCCGAGG
This sequence comes from Solirubrobacteraceae bacterium, assembly GCA_036555665.1. Classification (GTDB taxonomy): domain Bacteria; phylum Actinomycetota; class Thermoleophilia; order Solirubrobacterales; family Solirubrobacteraceae; genus JAOPZW01. The sequence continues at coordinate 17,778 of DATBKW010000405.1, forward strand.
CGCTGACCCCGGTCGATCTGCAGACGTTCTGCCCGTACAAGGGCATCGCCTCCTACTACGACATCGACGACGCCAAGCAGGCGGCCTGGTCATACCGGGCGCCGTTCGACGACATGGCGGCGATCGGGGACCTCGTCTCCTTCGAGCCCGATCGCGTCGAGGTCACGCTGGACGGAGAGCGCCTGGAGCTCGAGCCCGGTCAGACCGTCGTCTCGCACGGCTTTGATCGCAACCTGGCCATCGACGAGGTCGGTGGGCTCACCGCCGTCGCGGGGGACTGACGGGCGAGCGCGCCCTCCTCGATGCGGTCCTCGCCTGCGATGACCGCGACGCGGGCTGCGGGCCGACATGCGCGGCGCTGCACCGGTACGTCGAGAGCGAGCTCGGCGGTGACGACCCCGGCGCAGAGCTTCCGGGCATCGCGTTGCACCTGACCGTGTGCCCCGCGTGCCGCACCGACCACGACGGCCTGTTGGCGCTGATCGATCGCGACGGGCGCCGGTCATGATGCGAACATGTGTTCGTTGTCGACCAAGGGGAGCCCATACGCAAACTTCCAGCGCTCGCTGCAGACGCGCACGCTCTCGATCGTCCTCCCCGCCGCGGCCGAGCTGGCCTGGATCAACCTCGCCGACAGCCTCGAGATCCTCTCGCTCATGGCGCAGGAGGGCGATCCGCGGTTCGAGCGCGCGGCCGCTCGCTGGATCGGCCGGCTGCTCACCGAGACCCCGCCCATGACGCTCAGGGAGGCGCGCTGGGTCGTCGCGATGGTCGAGCAGCTACCGCGGTGCCACGAGTCGCTGCACCGGTTGGCCAGCCGACGTTAGGAGGGGCCATCCCTGGCCCGCCGAGCCGCCAGAGGTGGGGGGCGACCTCTGGAATGCTCCGAGCCCCTCCGTGAGCTACCCCCAATGAGATCAACGCGTGGGGACGGACAGGGTTGGCCGACCGCGCCGCCGAAGGGCGATCAACAGCCGTTACTCGCGCGCAATGCGCCATGCAAGGCGCCAAAATGCCTTACTTGTTGCACGCCATCGCGCTACGCTCGTCAGACGTGCTCCCCCGGGGTGGCCTGTGAGCAAGGGGGTGGACTGCGATGTCGAGGGGCATGTTTTTGGGTGTGGCACTGATGCTGGCCATCGGCTTGATGGCCGCGCCCGCGGCGCTTGCGCAGGCCCCTGCCACCCCAGGGACGCCGCAGCCGCCGACCGTCGAGATACCTCCGCCACCCGACCCGCCGGAGGTCGACCCGCCCAAGCCGCCCAAGGTCGAGGTGCCCCAGCCGACCCCGCCGCCCGACGTCGACCCGGCCCCGCCGCCTGAAGTCGGCACTCCGGGCCCGCCTAAGGCCGACAAGCCGGCCAAGCCGCCCAAGCCCGCCAAGCCGCACGATGACGAGGACGCGCCGCGCGCGGATGACGGCCCGCAGGCGGCCCAGCCCGCGCCCGCGTCGGTTGCTGCCCAGCCCGCTCTGCACCAGGCAGCAGCCAAGCCCAAGGCCGCCCGGCGACAGCGCGGCCACCCCGCCGCGACACGACCGCGGACCACGGCGCCGGCCCACCGTTCGAAGGGCGCGTCGTCGAGCCACACGTCCGCGCCGGTGGTCGCCGGGCAGCATCCGGCAAGCCCCGCCGTCAAGGGCCGGACGCCCCTGCGGCCCATGGCCGTCGGCGAGCCATCCGATGCCCAACGCGCACGAGACCCTGGCCCGGCTGCCGGGCGTGCCCCGGCGTTCGCCGCCGATGTCGAGCCCGCGCGGCCCCACACGGTGACGCTCAACAGCAACCGGGATCGCTACGAGATCGCACTGGTGCTCGGCCTGCTCTTCACGGCCTTCGTCGCGTTCATGGTCGGCCGCACGCTCTCGCGCGGCGCCGACACCAAGGACCGATATCTCCTGTAGCCGCATGGCCGCTGTGCGGCCGCGCACACACGGGAAGGGATCTCGGGACGCGACGTCCTGTCAGGTCATGCCTTCTCTCCGGACCGAGAACCTTCTTCCTCTGACCCTCTCCGAGCAGCTCGACGCGATGCTCGCCGGCTGGATGGATCGACATGCGCCCGACGGTGACCACGGCCGCGCCGACGAGGTGGCCGCGGGCGTCATCACCGTCGCGGAGCGCGACGTGCCCGAGGTCGAGACCTTCTGCGCCCGCTGGGACATGACCGTGCGCCGCACCTCCGGCGACGACGGCCGCTGGGTCGTGCTCATCGTGGAAGGCCGCGCGCTCCCCGTGCGCGGCTTCACCGAGATCACCGCGATGTATCGCCGCTGAGCGGCGGCCGGCGAGCCCCTGCCCGCCGGCCGCCCAGGCATCTCAGAAGATGCGCACCGCCACCTCCGCGGGCTGGTCGAACAGCGCGTTGAGCTCGTCGTCGAGCTTGACCAGCGTGATCGAGGCGCCGGCCATGTCCAGCGAGGTGCAGTACTCGCCCACGTAGCTGCGCGTGACGTTGATCCCGCCGTCGGCGAGCTTCTGGTGCGCGCGCCCGTAGACGATGTACAGCTCGGAGATCGGCGTGCCGCCCAGGCCGTTGACCATCAGCGCCACCTCGTCGCCCGACGTGTACGGCAGGTCGGAGACGACCGCCTCGAGCAGCTCGTCGGTGATCGCGTCCGCACCGACGAGCTTCTCGCGACGGCGGCCCGGCTCGCCGTGGATGCCGACGCCCATCTCCATCTCGTCGCCGCCGAGCTCGAACAGCGGCGAGCCCTTCGCCGGCGGCGTGCACGAGGTCAGGGCCATGCCCATCGTGCGCGTGACGGAGTTGACACGCTCGCCGAGATCGACGATCTCCTCCAGCGACGCGCCGTTCTCCGACGCGGCGCCGACCGCCTTGATCACGAAGAAGTTGCCGGCCACGCCACGGCGCCCGACCGTGTAGGTCGAGTCCTTCACGGCGACGTCGTCGTCGACGATGATCGTCGCGATCTTGATGTCCTCGGCCTCGGCCAGCTCGCGGCCCATATCGAAGGACATGCGGTCGCCGGTGTAGTTGTTGATGATGTGCAGGACGCCCTTCTCGCTGGCCATCAGCTTGGTCGTCTCGTACACGTAGTCCGACGGGGGCGCCGCGAACACGTCGCCCGGACACGCGGCGTCGAGCATGCCCTTGCCGACGACCATGACGTGTGCGGGCTCATGACCCGACCCCGAGCCCTGCACGATCGACACCTTGTCGTCGCGCGGCGCGTCGGCGCGCATGATCAGGTTGTACTCGGGGACATACCGCAGCTTGCCGGGGTTGGCGAGCTCGATGCCCTTGAGCATCTCGGGCACGAACTGCTGCGGGTCATTGACGAACTTCTTCACGACCACTCCTCTCTCGTGAGTTCCCCACCACACACCGGGCCGGTCAGGCCCGTTCCAGCTCCGTCTCCTGCCAGACCTTGCTCACCGCCTCGAACATCACGGCGATGCCGACGGCTCCCGCATCGACCGAGTCGCGACTGCGCTCGCCCGTGTAGCTCGCCCGCCCGCGCTGGGCGAGCATGCCCTTCGTTGCCTCGGCGGACTCCCGCGCCTTCGCCGCCGCCCGCGGAAGTGCGTCGTCCGCGCCGTCGGCAAGGGCGGCCTCCAGCGCGTCGACGGCTGGGACCAGCGCGTCGAGGAGCGTCTTGTCGCCGAGGTCGGTGTTGCCGCGCTGCTTGACGCCCTCGATCGCGGCGCGCAGGGCGGCGATCACCTCTGGGCCGGTGGGATCAGGCGTCGGCGTGAGCGCCGCGCCGGCGCGCAGGAAGGCCGTCCCCCAGATCGGCCCCGATGTGCCGCCGATACGCTTGGTGAGGACCAGTGCGGTCTTCTTCAGCAGGCCGCCGACGTCGGAGTACTCCATCTGATCCCAGTCGCCGAGCACGATCTCGAAGCCGCGCGCCAGCGAGTAGCCGAAGTCCCCGTCGCCGACGACGGCATCGAGCTCGCAGAAATAGGTCTCGTTGTCGACCGCCGTCTGCGCGATCGTCCTGACGATCAGCTCGCCGCGGCTCAGCGCCGTATCGGTCATACCGCCTCCTTGTCGGACAGGGGTTCTCTCAGGCATGTCTCGAGGTCGGCCAGCGTCACCTCGTCGCCGAGGCGCGCGGCGGAGCGGTTGGCGAGCACGCGCGCCGGCTCGCCGGGATCGCCGAGGCTGCTGACGACGAAAAGCGCCTCGCCCACGTCCTCCTCGGCCGTGTAGCTGCTCACCGTGACGATGCAGCGCAGGCCGGCGCGCACCGCCGCCAGCAGGCCGTTGCGCGAGTCCTCCACGACGATCGCGTCGTCAGGGGCGACGCCCATGCGCTCGATGGCCAGCACATAGATCGCAGGGTCGGGCTTCTTGGCCGGCACGACGTCGCCGGCGAAGACCGCGAACCTCGCGGCGACGTCCGTTCCCACGACGTGCTCGAGCACCGCGCGCACGGACTCCTCGGCCGAGGTCGAAGCGACCGCCAGCGACCATCCGGCCGCGAGCGCCTCGTCGACGATGCGGGCGATCCCGGGGCGTCCCGGCATGCTCCCGGAGCGCACGAGATCCTTGTAGATGGCCGTCTTGCGTCGGTGCCAGTCGGCGAGCAGCTCCTTCTGGCCCTCGGCGTCCGCCGGAAGGCCGTGCTCGCGGACGAAGTCCTTGGTCAGCAGCGAGGCCATCCGCTCCTTGCCGCCGCCGATGCGCAGCTTCTCGCCGTACTCCTGCTCGGACCACTGCACCGGCAGACCGACGTCGACGAAGGTCTGATTGAACGCCGGCCGGTGGCCGTCGCGCTCCGTGTCGGCGAGCACGCCGTCGCAGTCGAAGATGAGCGCCGGCACGCGGCTAGACGGCCGCCGGGGTCTCTGCCGACGCCCGCCCCGCCGACCCGAAGGTGCGAATGTGGTACTCGGCCATCGTCTTGACGGCTTCGCGGACGTGCTTGAGCAGGGACGGCGGGTCGTGCTTGCCGGGGTTTGCCTCCAGGTACTCGCGGTGGGCGTCGACGAACGCGATCTTCAGTGCCGTGGAGATGTTGACCTTGGCGCACCCGCGCGCGATGAGGTCTGCGAACTGCGCCTCGGTCAGTCCCGTGCCGCCGTGCAGCACCATCGGGATCGGATGCCGTTCGACGATCTCGGTCACGCGCTCGGGCGTGAGCCTGGGTTCGGCCTTGTAGAGGCCGTGCGCCGTGCCGATCGCCGGCGCGAAGGAATAGACGCCGGTCGCCTCGATGAACTCCGCCGAGACCTCGACGGGATGGATCTCGCCGGCCTCGTCGGAGCCGACGCCGTCCTCGACCCCGAGCACGCTTTCGATCTCGCCCTCGACCTGGGCTCCGTAGCCGTCGGCCTCGGCCACGACCTCGATCGTCTGGCGCGTATTCTCGTCGACGGGGAGCTCGGAGCCGTCGAACAGCACCGAGTTCCAGCCCGCCCGCAGACAGATCGAGATCCACTCGCGGTCCGGGCAATGGTCGAGGTGCAACGTGACCGGCACGGGGACCGCGTCGGCGCGGGCTCGCCACATCGCGCAGAACGGGCCCACGCCGATCGACTTCACCGTCTTCAGCGACGTCTGGACGATGAGCGGCGCCTCGAGCTCGGTCGCCGCGGCCAGCACGGCCTCGAGCGAAAGGTCGTCGACGACATTGATGGCGGCCACGCCGTAGCGCTCCGCGAAGGCGCGGTCGAGGATCTCACGCATCGGCACGACGGGCATGCGCGTCCGCTCCTTGTTCGATTCCGGCGGCGAACCACGCCGTTGCGCCTGCAACGACGCGCATTGGCGACGCTATCCGCACATGGCGTGGCGGTCAAGAACGGACTACCAGGACGCCACGAATGGACTACCGAGGCGCGCGAAGGCATCGAGCACGGCAACGCCCGCGCCGAGGCTGGCCCGGGTCGGGAAGCCGAGCGGGCAACCATCGCAATGGGTTGCGACCTCCGCGTCGGTCTCGAGGTGGAACGGCACGCCATACGCGCGGCGGAAGCGAAAGGCGGGCGCCGGGTCCACCGCGCTGTCGGCGAGGGCAAGAGCGCCGGCGGGCAGGTCGTAGCCGCCGCGGCCACGGTGCAGCGCATCGAACGGGCTCGGCGCCCGGCCGAGCACGCGGTCGGCGCAGCCCTCGTCGGTCAGGTACACCGGCGCGACGCACGCCTCACCGCCTGGAACGTCATCGACGCGCGCGCCCAGCGCGCGGGCGAGCAGCCGCGCGCCGGCACCGAGGGCGAGCACCGGCACATCCGCGTCGATGGCCTCGGCGAGCAATCCGCACGCGCTGGGCATCTCGCCGAGCACAACGAGCGCGCCGACCTCGTGCGCGCCGGGCAGCGCGCCGCCGCCGTGGATGCGCAACTCGATGTTGCGCAGGCGCGCGACGGTGCCTACGAGCCCGGGGCCGCACTCGGTGCTCGGTTGCAGGACGCCCCATGGCAGGGCATCAAGCATCGGACTCGCCCGGGACCGGGCCGAGCGCGCTCCAGGCCGCGGCCACGCCACCGAAGCGGCGCCGCAGCGTCGGGGCGCCGGGTCCCTCCCACGCCGGGTCGCGCAGATCGGCGGGTATCGGCGGCCGCCCCGTCCGGGCCCAGAAGCCCGCGAGCGCGGCGCGGACGGCGTCGTCGCTCCAGCGCCTGAACCGTGCGACCACCCCGGCGTCGGCCAGCGCGGCATTCCACGGGTCGTCGCGATCGCCGTACAGGTCGCAGACCACGGCGGCGCTGGGCCAGCGCGGGCTCTCCGCCTCCCACAGGCCGGGCGCGGTGCGCGACGGCGTCCAGTCGCGGTAGGTCGGGGGCGCGCCGTGCACGGCGTGCCAGTCGCGGATGGCGCCGCGCACGGCCTCGCGCGTCCAGGGCCTCGGGACGCTCGGATCGCGCGCGGCGCACGCGCCGCATCGCGCCGCGCGCGGGCTGGTCATCGGACCGCTGCAATCGGGGCACGGCCGGGCGCGAAGATAGTTGTTGACGCTGGACACCGAGACCTCGAGCGCCTGCGCGATCGCTCGCAACCCCAGGCCCGCGCGCGCCATGCGCCGCGCCGCCTCGACGCGCTCGGCCACCGAGCTCTCGAAGGTCAGGCTGCGGGCCGGCAGCCCGGCGGCCTCCAGGGCCGCGCTCCAGGAGCCGAAGTGCGAGGTGACGCACGAGCTGCTCGGCCAGCGCGGGTGCTCGCGCATCCACTTGCGCTGCGCGATCCCCGCGTTGGCCGGCTGCTCACCGCACCAGTCCTGGCGCCTGGGCGGCCCCCCCGTCTCGCGGACCCAATCCCGCAGCGCCTCCAGGATCGACGCACGGTTCCAGCGGCGCGGCACACCCGGATGGCGGACCGGGACGTACCGCGGCGCAGGTGAGGCGACCGCCGCCCGGCTCAGGGCGTGAACTTCAGCCGGGCGGGCGGTCGCCATCTCTCGTCACCTGGCCCTAAAGGGCGGTGACGACCGACTTGGTCTCGAGGTAGTTGTTGAGGACCTGGGAGCCCATCTCGCGGCCCCAGCCGGACTCCTTGTAGCCGCCGAACGGCATCGCCGCGTCGAACACGTGGTAGGTGTTGATCCACACGGTGCCCGCCCGCAGCCGCTTGGCCGTCCGGTGCGCCTTGGAGATGTCGCGCGTGAACACACCGGCCGCCAGCCCGTAGTTGGTGTCGTTGGCGATCGGAACGATCTCCTCGGGCGAGTCGAACGGGATCGCGCACACGACCGGTCCGAAGATCTCCTCGCGGACGACCTTCATGTCGGCGCTGGTGTTGGTCAGGATCGTCGGCTGCACGAAGTAGCCGCGATCCCCCTCGCGCCCGCCGCCGACGACCGCTTCGGCGCCGGCCTCACGGCCGGAGTCGAGGTAGCCGAGCACCTTGTCGAACTGCTCGTCGGAGATCAGCGGCCCCATCTGCGCGTCGGGCTCGGTCCCGGGCGCGACCTTGATCGAGCTGGCCACGTCGGCCACGCCGCTGACGATGTCGTCGAAGACCGGCTTTTGCACGTACAGCCGCGAGCCCGCGTTACAGCACTGGCCGTGGTTGAAGAAGATGGCGTTTGCCGCGCCCATGGTCGCACCGTCGATATCCGCGTCGGCGAACACGACGTTGGGCGACTTGCCGCCCAGCTCGAGCGTGACCTTCTTGAGGTTCCCGGCAGCCGCCTGCACGATGAGCTTGCCGACCTCGGTCGAGCCGGTGAACGCGACCTTGTCGACGTCCGGATGGGCCGCCAGCGCCGCACCGGCGTCACCGAACCCGGTGACGATGTTCACCACCCCCGCCGGCAACCCGGCCTCCTGCATCAGCTCGCCCAGGCGCAGCGCCGAAAGCGGCGTCTGCTCGGCCGGCTTGAGCACCACCGTGCACCCGCAGGCAAGCACGGGGCCGAGCTTCCAGGCCGCCATCAGCAGCGGGAAGTTCCACGGGATGATCTGCCCGACCACGCCGACCGGCTCGCGCAGCGTGTACGCGAGGTACTCGCCGGGCGCCGGCAGTGCGGAGATCGGCACCGTGGTGCCCTCGATCTTCGTCGGCCAGCCCGCCATGTAGCGGAACAGGTCGGCCGACAGCGCGACGTCGGCCGCGCGCGCGACGGCGTACGGCTTGCCGTTGTCCAGCGACTCGAGCATCGCGAGCTCGTCGGCGTGCTCCTCGATGAGCTCGGAGATCCGCCAGATGAGCCGGCCGCGATCGGAGGCGTTCATCCGCCGCCACGGCGAGTCGTCGGCGAAGGCCTTGCGCGCAGCGCGTACCGCGCGCTCGATGTCCTCGGCCTGCCCGTGGGCGACCTCGGCCAGCGTCTCCTCGGTGGCTGGGTTCAATGTGGCGAAGGTCTCGCCCGAAGCGGCTTCGACCCACTCGCCATCGATCAGGAGCTTGTGTGGCGACCGTACGAAGGTGTCGGCCTGCTGCTCCGCGGACACGGCTACCGCCATGATCCGTCTCCTCTCCGCGCGGGGCGCAGCCCGCGCCTCGTGGTCTGACGATCGCACGCTAGTCCATTACTGACTACCGGGCAAGCTCGTTAGCGTTGGCCGCGCGATGCCGCACATCCGTGACGAGCTCACCGCCGGCGAGTGGGCGGTGCTGGCGCTGCTGGCCGAAGGGCCGACGCACGGCTTCGCCATGGCGCGCGCGATGGAGCCCGAAGGGGAGGTCGGGCGAGTCTGGAGCGTCCGCCGACCGCTGGTCTACCGGGCGGTCGACACGCTCACCGCGCGGGAGCTGATTCGCCCGGCGGGGACCGTCGCCAGCCGCTCGGGCCCCGCGCGGACGATTCTCGAGGCAACGCCGAACGGCAAGCGCGCTCTGACGCGCTGGCTGCACCAGCCCGTCGCTCATGTGCGCGACGCGCGCTCGATGCTCATGCTCAAGCTGCTGTTCCTCAGCCGGCGCGGCGCGAGCCCCGAGCCGCTCCTCAACGCCCAGCGCAAGCGCTTCGCCAACGTCGCCGAAGGCCTGAGCACCGTCGCCGACGAGGCCGAGGGCTTCGACCGCGCGCTCGCTCTCTGGCGCCTCGAGAGCACCACGGCGGCCATTCGCTTCGTGGAGACGATGCTCGCCGAGCGCGCGCGCGCCGACAACGGCGCGCGGCGCTGACGTTACGGGCCCGCCTGCTCGCCGTCGATCTCCGCGTCGCTGTCGCCGACACGAATGCTGATGACATTCGAGACATAGCGTCCGCCGTGGCGGTCGCGCGGGACGACGAGGCGCGGCCCGTCGGCGGCCAGCGATCGGCCGTCCTCGCTGACGGCCAGCAGGATCCTGCGCCCGGCGAAGTCCGGATCGATCTCGCCCCACGACACGATCGCCGCGTAGCCGTCGGAGCCGGTGGCGGAGACGTAGAAGCGCAGCTTGTCGTTCTTGATGAGTCAGTTGCTGACTACTGCCGCAACCGCACCGGCAGGCGCGTCAGCCCGCGCAGCGTGTTGTTGAGCATGCGCTCGGGCTCGCCGTCGAGCTCGATCGCCGCCGCGCGCCGGGCGAGCGCCCCCAACATCACCTCGCCCTCCAGGCGGGCCACCATCCGGCCCACGCACGCGTGGAGCCCCGTGCCGAAGGCGACGTGCCCAGCCGCCTTGCGCGAGATGTCGAAGCGCTCGGGGTCCTCCCAGCGGCGCCGGTCGCGGTTGGCCGCGGCCAGGAACAGCAGCACCTTCTCCCCCTCCGGGACGGTCACGCCGTCGACCTCGACCTCGCGGGTCGTGGTGCGAAAGAACGTCTGCACCGGCGACTCGAAGCGCAACACCTCTTCGAAGGCCGCGCGCGAGCGGCCGGGATCGGCGTGCAGCGCCGCCCACTGGTCGGGATGGGTGGCGAAGCACAGGATCGCGTTGCCCAGCGCGTGGACCGTCGTGTCGATGCCTGCGGTCAGCAGCGAGCGCACGAGCAGCGCCGCCTCGTCGGGTCCCAGCCCAGAATCGGACGCATGCTCGTAGACCGCGGCGCCGAGCCCTCCGTCGCGCAGGTTCTCGCGCAGGCACATCGTCGCGATCCACTCCCGGACCTCGTCTGCGCGGCGGGCGGAGCGCTCGAAGATCTCGTTGCGCGGACCGAACGCGTTGAAGACCATCGTGCCGTAGGCCATGAGGTTCTCGCGCCCCTCGTCGGGCAGGCCGACGGCATCGGGGAAGACCTTGCTCGGATAGGCCTCGGCGAAGTCCTCCATCGCGTCGAAGCGCCCCCGGCTCACGAGGCGGTCGACGAGCGCCTCGGCCTCCTCTGCGAACGCGTCGTGCAGGTCGCGCACGCGCTTGGGCGACAGCGCGCCCGCGATCGCCTTGCGCGCGGCGTCGTGAGCGGGCGGATCGGCCTCGAGCAGCAGGCTCGGCGGGCGCCAGGGAGTCTCCTTGGTGAAGTCGGCCAGCCCCACGCCGGCGCCCGAGCGGTAGGTCTCCCAGTCGCTCAGCCCCTCGTGGACCTCGTCGTGCCGGGCCATGGCCCAGACGCCATAGTGCTCGAGCAGAACGGCGGGCCCGGCCTCGCGCAGCTCCTCGTGCGCGGGGTAGGGGTCGAGCAGGAACTGCTCGGAGAACGGGTCCAGCGTGGATGCCGGCAGGGTGCCGGTCACCTTCCCAGCATGACAGGGCAAGGACCCGCGCGAGGTGTGTTCAACCGAACTATTCGCCCGCCCGGCCTTGGCTAGCTTGCAGGACATGAACGATGACGCGATCGTCGTCGAGGGTCTCGAGAAGTCGTACGGTCCGGTGCGCGCGTTGTGTGGTGTCGACTTCACCGCCCGCACCGGGAGCGTCCTCGGGCTCCTCGGTCCCAACGGCGCCGGCAAGACCACCGCGGTGCGGATCCTCGCCACGCTGCTCGAGCCCGACGGCGGCCACGCCCGGATCGCCGGCCTCGACGTCGTGCGCGACGCCGCTGCGCTGCGCGCCAAGATCGGCCTCGCCGGCCAGTACGCCGCGGTCGACGAGAACCTCACCGGGTTCGAGAACCTCGAGATGGTCGGCCAGCTCTACCACATGCCCCGCCCCCAGGCACGCGTCCGCGCCGACGAGCTGCTCGAGCGCTTCGAGCTCTCCGACGCGGCCAAGCGGGCGGTCAAGACCTACTCGGGCGGGATGCGCCGCCGGCTCGACCTCGCCGCCGCCCTCGTCTTCAGCCCGCCGGTCCTCTTTCTCGACGAGCCGACCACGGGCCTGGATCCGCGCAGCCGGATCGGGCTGTGGGAGACGATCGAGGCGCAGACGGCCAAGGGCACGACCGTGCTGCTGACCACCCAGTACCTCGACGAGGCCGACCGCCTCGCCGACCACATCGTCGTCATCGACCACGGCAACGTCATCGCCGACGGCACGTCCGACGAGCTCAAGGACCGCGTCGGCGGCGAGCACCTCGAGGTCCATCTCGAGGACATCGACGACGCCGACACGGCGATCGCGGCGCTGGCCGAGATCGCCGACGAGCGCCCCGCGCTCGTGGACGGCACCGTGAGCGCCGCGGTGCGCGGGCGCTCGGGCGTGATCGCCGAGGCGGTGATGCGGCTGCACGGAGCCGACGTCGCCATCGACGACATCGCCCTGCGCCGCCCGACGCTCGACGACGTCTTCATCGCCCTCACCGGCCACGCGGCCGAGGAGGAAGAGGACGAGACCCGCGAGGAGGTGGCGGCATGAGCGCGCTCGCGTTGACCGTCTCGGACACCGTGGTGCTCGCCCGCCGCAACCTCAAGCGAATCCCCCGCCAGCCCGACCTGCTGATCGGCTACACGGTCCAGCCGGTCATGTTCGTGCTGCTGTTCGTCTACGTGTTCGGCGGCGCGATCCAGACGCCAGGCTTCGACTACGTCGACTTCCTGATGCCCGGCATCATCGTGCAGTCGATCTCGTTCGGCGGCTTCGCCACCGCGCTGGGGCTGTGCGACGACGTGCACAAGGGCCTCATCGACCGCTTCCGCTCGCTGCCGATGTCGCGCTCGTCCGTGCTCGCCGGCCGGACGTTCTCCGACGTGCTGCTCAACTGCCTGTCGCTGGTGGTGCTGCTCTCCGTCGGTTTCATCGCGGGGTTCAACTTCATCGACTCGAACGTCGGCCAGGTCGTCCTCGGCCTCGTGCTGCTGCTGCTCATGGGCTATGCGTTCTCGTGGATCTTCGCGCTCGTGGGGCTGTTCTCGTCCACGCCGGAAACCGCGAACGCGATCGGCTTCACGCTGATCTTCCCGCTGACGTTCGCCTCGTCGGTGTTCGTGCCCGCGGCCTCGATGCCCGACGGCCTGCGCCAGTTCGCCGAGGCCAACCCGTTCACCACGTGGTCCGACGCGCTGCGCTCGCTGTGGATCGGTACACCGGCGAACAGCGACATCTGGATGTCGTTCGTCTGGATCGCGGTGCTCGTCGCGGTCTTCGCGCCGCTGGCCGTCGCCAAGTACCGCAAGGTCGCCGCGCACTAGCCCTCTAACCGCGTGCGGCGTCCTGGACGAGCAGCGCGATCTGGACGCGGTTGTCGACGTCGAGCTTGGCCAGCAGGCGCGAGACGTGGGCCTTGACCGTCGCCACGCTCACGTGCAGCTCGGCGGCGATCTCGGCGTTGGCGCGGCCCTGGCCGACCGCCAGGGCGACCTCGCGCTCGCGTTCGCTGAGCGCGGCCAGGCGCTCGCGCGCGCTGTCGCGCCTGACGTCGGCGTCGGTGTCGGCGGCGACGAGCGCGATGAGCTGACGGGTCACGGCCGGCGAGAGCATCGAGTCGCCGGCGTGCACGAGCTCGATCGCCCGCACGATCTCGGCGGGCGGGGTGTCCTTGAGCAGGAAGCCCGCCGCGCCGGCGCGCAGCGCGCGCAGGACGAGCTCGTCGGCGTCGAAGGTCGTGAGCACGAGCACGGCGGGTGGGTCGGGCTGTGAGCGCACCAGCCGCGTCGCGGTGATGCCGTCGACCGTCGGCATGCGGATGTCCATGAGCACGACGTCGGGACGGTGGCGATCGACAGCGCCCAGCGCGCCGCGCCCGTCGTCGGCCTCCCCCACTACCTCGATCCCATCCGCGCCCGCGAGCATCATCCGCAGCCCGGAGCGGACCAGCGCGTCGTCGTCGACGAGCACGACGCGGATCACGGCGCGCACGGCAGGCTCGCGCGCAGCACGAAGTCGCCGGCGGCGTCGGGGCCGTGCTCGAGCTCGCCGCCCGCCAGCGCGACGCGCTCGGCCAGGCCGACGAGTCCCGTGCCCGCGCCCGGCAGCCGCTCGCCGGGCGCGCCCGCGGGCACGCCGACGGGGCGCCGGTTGACCACCTCGACAACGAGCCGGTGATCGTCGGCGGCGATCGTCACGTCGACCGCCGCGCCCGCCGCGTGCTTGCGCGCGTTGGTCAGCCCCTCCTGAACGACCCGGTAGACCGTGCGCCCGAGCGCCGCGGGCACGTCGGGGGGCGGGTCGATGTGCCCCTGCACGTGCACGCCGGCGGCGCGCCACTCCTCGATCAGGGCCGGGACGTCGGCAAGGGTCGGCTGCGGCGGCTCGGGCGCGCCGCCGTTCTCCCCTTCGCGCAGGACGCCGAGGATGTCGCGCAGCTCCTCCAGCGCCGCGCGGGCGCTCGCGCGGATGACGCCGGCGGCCTCGGCCACCTCCTCGGCGGACGCGTCGGGACGGAACTCCAGGGCTCCGGCGTGCAGGCTCAGCAGCGAGACGCGGTGCGCGAGCACGTCGTGCATCTCGCGCGCGATGCGCAGGCGCTCGGCCTCGCGCGCCTGCTCGACCTTCAGGCGCTGCTCGGCCTCCAACTGCTCGGCGCGCTCGCGCAGCGAGTACACGACCTCGCGCTGTGCGCGCACGAACAGGCCCCAGCCGATGACCACGCCGGTGCACAGCGCCCCGATGACGAGTTGCGCCACGTAGTCGTCGCTGCCGGGATAGACCAGCGGGAAGCTGACGGTCGACACGGCCGACAGCCCGACGAGCACGAGGATCGTGGGCGCCGACGTGCGGATGGCGGCGTTGAACAGCGCGAGGATCGCCGGTCCCGCCGCGAGCGCCGAAAAGATCGAGGCGACAGCGGTGAGCACGGCAACCGCCGTCGGGTGCGAGCGGCGCACCCACAGCGACAGGCAGCAGGCGACGCCGACGGCGATGTCGATCGTGGCCTGCAGCGTGGAATGGTCGTCCCAGGTCGCCGCCAGCACGCCGACGCCGATGCCGATGGCCAGCAGGAACATCACCACGTCGACGACCCAGTCGCGCGCCGAGCGCCGGCCGGCGCCGGCCTCGAGCAGCGCGCCCGGAAGCAACGCGCGCTGCCACCGCGGGAGGCTCAGCTCCTGAGTCGCCGGTCCGGACATTGCCCCAAGCGTACGCCGGAGGACCGGCGCCGACCCCCGACCAAAGTCGACGCGAACATCGACCGCCGACGCTGTTCGCGCGCCCGCCCAGCGCCGATCCTCTCGGCCATGATCGAGTCACAAGGCCTCACCAAGCGCCTGGGCGGTCGCACGGTCCTGCACGACGTGTCGTTTGTTTGCGAGCCGGGCACCGTCACCGGATTTCTCGGCCCCAACGGCGCCGGCAAGACGACGACGATGCGGTTGCTGTGCGGGCTGTCGAGCCCCGACGCCGGCCGCGCCACCGTGCTCGACGAGCGCTACCAGGACATCCCCAATCCCGGCCACCGCGTCGGGATACTGCTCGACGCGGGCGCCCAGCACGGCGGCCGGCGCGGCCGCGAGGCGCTGGCCGTCTCCGCGCAGATGATGGGCGTCGACCAGCGGCGTGCCGACGAGCTGCTCGAGCGCGTGGGCCTCGACCGCCACGCGGCGCGCAAGCGGGTGCGCCAGTACTCGCTGGGGATGCGCCAGCGCCTGGGCATCGCCCACGCGCTGCTCGGCGACCCCGAGGTGCTGATCCTCGACGAGCCCGCCAACGGCCTGGATCCCGAAGGCATGCGCTGGATGCGCGGCCTGCTGCGCGACTTCGCCGATCGCGGCGGCACCGTGCTGCTGTCGTCGCACCTGCTGCGCGAGGTCGAGACGATCGCCGACCGGCTCGTGATCATCGGCGCCGGGCGCATCGTCGCGCAGGGCAGCCGCGACGAGCTGCTGGCCGGCGCCGGGACGCTCGCCGATGCGACCGACGAGGCCGCCCTTGTCGGCGCCCTCAACGCCGCCGGCCTGACGGTGCACGCCGCCGACGGCGGCGGGCTGCTCGTCGACGCGACGCCCGAGGAGGTCGGCCGCGTCGCGCTGGACGGCGGCGTCGCGCTGACCCGCCTGGGCCCGTCGGAGAGCGCCGGGCTCGAGCGCCTGTTCTTCGACCTCACCGAAGGCGGCCATGCCGCCGCCGAACCCGAGCTCATGGAGGCCGTTCGATGAGCACCATGGCCCTCACGCGCCCGGGCATGAACCGGCTGACCGCCGTCGAGCTGCGCAAGATGACCGACACGCGCTCGGGGTTCTGGCTGGCGCTCGTCGTCGCCGCGATCACCGTCCTGCTGGTCGTCATCGTCGACCTCGTCGGCAATGCGCAGGACCAGACGCTGCGTTCGATGCTCAGCATCGCCGTCCAGCCCGCGAGCGTCCTGCTGCCGGTGATGGGCGTACTGCTCGTCACCTCGGAGTGGTCGCAGCGAACGACCCTCATCACCTTCACGCTCGTGCCCCACCGCTGGCGCGTGCTCACGGCCAAGCTCGTCGCGAGCGTGCTGCTCTCGCTCGCCGCGCTGGTCCTGGCCTTCGTCGTCGCGATCGCCGGCACCGCCATCGCCATGCCGGACGTCGCCAACACGTGGACGCTGCCGATCGGGATGGTCGTCCAGATCGTCGTCGTCCTGACCACCGGGATGATGGGCGGCGTGGCCTTCGGCGCGGTGGCGCTGGCCTCCGCGCCGGCGATCGTGGCCCTCTTCGTCCTGCCGCTGATCACGGGGGCCGTCGGCTCGATCCACGTCCTCGAGGGCGTGGCGCGCTGGACCGATGCGACGCGGACGCTGGCGCCGATGACCGATCACCTCATGAGCGCAACCGAGTGGGCGCAGGCGGGGACCACGCTGGCGTTGTGGCTGGCGCTTCCGGTGCTGATCGGGCTGTGGCGTATCGCGCGCAGCGAGGTCAGCTGACCAGACCCGCCTGCAAGATCGCTCCCGAGGCGCGACTTCTGGCGCGTGTCGTGTTCAGGATGGGGTGATGCCCCGTTTGCCGGTCCAGCTTCGCGCGCTCGTCGCGAGCGTTGCCTTCGCCGCCACCGCTCTCTGCCCGGCCGCCGCCGAGGCCGACTGCCCCGGCGCGTCGGCGCCGACCTGCCCGTACTACGCGGCGGGCCAGGTCGGCCAGCGCGCCGAGGGCGTCATGCGCTTCCCCCAGGCCGTGGCGGTCGGTCCCGACGGCTCGATCTACGTCGCCGACCAGGCCTCGCACGTCGTGCAGGTCTTCGGGCCCGATGGCGTCTTCCGCCGCGAGGTCGGGGTCGCCGGCTCCAACCCGGGGCAGCTCAGCGCGGTCGGCGCGATCGCGGTGGCGCCCGACAACACGCTGCTGGTGGCCGACGGCTCCAACCGCATCGACCGCTTCGACGCCAACGGCGCGCTGCTGAACTCGTGGGGCGGTACGGGCAGCGCCGTCGGACAGTTCCGCTTCGGCGCCGGCAGCGGCAACTCGGCCGCGGCCGGTGGCGGGCTGGCCGTCTCGGGCAACACGGTCTATGTCGCCGACACCGGCAACGACCGCGTCCAGCGCTTCACGCTCGACGGCGGCCACGGCGCCGAGATCGTGGCGCCGGGGCAGCTGGCCAACCCGCGTGGAATCGCGGTGCGGGGCACGCGACTGCTGGTGGCCGATGACCAGCACCACCGCGTGGTCGTCTACGACACGGGCGGGCACCTGCTGCGCGTCGTCGGCTCCAGCGGCTCGGGCCCCGGCCAGCTCAACTTCCCCTACGGCGTGGCGGCCGACCACTCGGGGCGCGTCTTCGTGGCCGACGACCTCAACCACCGCGTCGTGCGCTTCAGCAGCGGACCCGACTACCCGTACAAGGCGCGCTGGGGCTCATACGGCACGGCGCCCGGCCGGCTGGCCTACCCGCGCGGGCTCGCCGTCAACCAGCTGGGCGAGATCTTCGTCGCCAACACCGGCAACGACCGCATCGACGTCTTCGACCGCGGCGGTCAGCTCTTGCGCTCGTTCGGCCTGTCGGGGCGCGCGTCGGGCCAGTTCGACAATCCCCTCGGCGTCGCCGCCGACGCCGCCGGCATGCGCGCGGTGACCGACTCGGTCAACGGCCGCCTCGAGCTGCTCAATCCCGACGGCACCGTCGCCGCCGTGTGGGGCTCGCCGGCGCCGGGCCCAACGATCCTCCCGCGGCCGGTGGCGGTCGCCTTCGACGGCGCCGGCAACGCCTACGTCCTCGACGGCCGGCGCTCGCGGATCGTCGTCTTCAGCCGCGCCACCGGATTGCCGGTGCGCTCGATCGGCTCCCCGGGCAGCGGGCCGGGCCAGCTGCTCGATCCTGCGGCGCTGGCCATCGACGCGGGCGGGACGATCTCGGTGGCCGACTCGGGCAACGAGCGCATCGCGCGGTTCGGCACCGGAGGCACCTACCTGGGCGCGACGACCGGGATCGGCGACGTGCGCGGGATCGCCGTCACGCCTGACGGCTCGCGCACGTATACGACGACGAGCTCGGGGCGCATCGACGTCTACGACCCGTCGGGCGAGATGATCGACGAGTTCGGGGGTCGCGGCAGCAAGCTCGGCAAGCTCGAGGCGCCCGGCCAGATCGCGCTCGACGCGGCGGGCAACCTGTGGGTGGCCGATCGCGGCAACAACCGCGTCCAGGAGTTCGGGCCCGACGGCGAGCGCCTGGGCATGTTCGGCCAGCGCGGCGTCGGGTCGGGCCAGTTCATCCATCCGACCGGCGTGGCCATCGACTGCCACGGCACCCTGACCGTCACCGACAGCTCCAACAACCGCGTCCAGCAGTTCGCGCTCGCCGCGCCGGCGGCGCCCGCCTGCGGTGTGCTGCCCGCCCTCGGCAACCCGCCGCCGCCGAAGCTGCCCACGCTCCCGGAGCCGCTGGGGCCGCAGGTCTCGCTGCGGGTCCTGCGCACCGCGGGCCTGGTGAGCACGCGCAACCTCCCGCTGCGCGTCGGCTGCGACACGACGTGCACGCTGACCGCAACCGCGACGGCGACGCCGGCGGCCGCGCCGCCGAAGAAGCACAAGCGCGTCACGGTGGCCCTCGCCACGGTCAAGCTCACGCTGCCGGCGGGTGAGACGAAGATCCTGCGCCCGGCGCTGTCGCGCACGAAGGCGCGCGCGCTGTCCAAGGCGCTGCGCGGCCGCCGCGCGCTGAAGGTCAACGTCCAGATCTCGGCGGTCGCGACGACCGGCGAGCCCACCACGATCACGAAGCGGCTGACGGCCACGCGCTGAGCGGGCGGCGCGCGTGCGCGCGCTAACCGCTCGGCAGGCGCGTCTTCTGCACCTTGCCCATCTCGTTGCGCGGCAGCTCGTCGAGCAGGTGCACGACGCGCGGGCGCTTGTGCGGCGTCAGCAGCCTGGCCACGTGGTCGGCGAGCTCGTCGCTCGTCGGCGCCGCGCCCGGCGCGGCGACGATCCACGCGACGATGCGCTCGCCGAGGTCGGGATCGGGCTCGCCGGTGACCGCCGCCTCCTTGACGTCGGGGTGCTCGAGCAGCGCGCCCTCGATCTCCCCCGCCCCGATCTTGTAGCCGCCGCTCTTGATGAGGTCGGTGGCGCGGCGCCCGACGATGCGGATGTAGCCGTCGGGCGCTCTGGTGGCGAGGTCGCCGGTGTGAAACCAGCCGTCGACGATCGCCTCGGCGGTGGCGTCGGGGCGATTGAGGTACTCGAGCATGAGGTTGGGCCCGCGGACCGCGATCTCGCCGATGGTCTCGTCGTCGTCGGCGTCGATCGGGTCGCCGTCGTCACTGAGCAGGCGGATCTCGACGCCGTCGAGCGGCGGGCCGACGTAGCCCGGGCGCCGATCGCCGTTCGCGCGGATCGCGGTGTTCATGAGCGTCTCGCTCATGCCGTAGCGCTCGACGATGCGCTGGCCGGTCACGCGCTCGATGCGTTCGTGCTCGACCGCGGGCAGCGCCGCCGAGCCCGAGACGAGCACGCGCGCCGTGCCGAGCACGCGCGCGAGCTCCGGGCGCTCCTCGGCGTCGGCGGCCAGCCGGTGGTACATCGTCGGCACGCCGAAGACCATCGTCGCGCCCTGCTCCAGCGCCGCGGCTACGCCCTCCGACGAGAAGCGCCCGAGGTGGCAAGCGGCCCCGCCGCGGCGCAGCGGGCCGAGGATCCCCAGGACGAGGCCGTGGACATGAAAGAGCGGCAGCCCGTGGGCGACGACATCGGCCTGCGTCCATTCCCATGCCTCGGCGAGCGCGTCGAGGTTGGACGCGATCGCGCGCCGCGGCAGGACCGCGCCCTTCGGCGGGCCGGTCGTGCCCGACGTGTAGACCACCAGCGCCGGCGTCTCCGCGGGCGGCTCGTCCGGGAGGGCGCCGCCCCGCGCGCCGAGGTCGACATCGATGCGCGGCCGCTCCGCCGCCGCGGCGGGCAGCTCGGCGCCGGGCGCGCAGAGGATCGCGGCCGGGTCGCTGTCGTCCAGGATGTGGCCGAGCTCGCGCTCGCCGGCCTTGGCGTTGATCGGGACCACGGCGACCCCCGCCAGCAGCGCGCCGATCACCGCGACGCACGTCTCGGGCACCGGCAGCGCCCAGACCCCCACGCGGTGTGCGCCGGCAACCTGCTCGGCCACGCGCGCGGCGGCGTCGCGCAGCTGCGCGTAGCTCAGCTCGCCCTCGGGGAAGCGCAGGGCAAGACGGTCGGTCGGCTGGCCGAATGCCGGGAAGAGCACGGCCTGGGATCCTTCCACGCCATGCAGGTTGCCGAAGTCAGCGAGTTCGGCGCCCCGGAGGTGCTGCACCTGGCCGAGCGCCCCGACCCCGCACCGGGGCCGGACGAGGTCGTCGTGCGCATCCGGGCGACGAACATCAACCCCACCGACCTTGCCACCCGCGCGGGCGTGCACTCGCCGCCGGGCCTCGAGCTGCCCTACGTGCCCGGCTGGGACCTCGTCGGCGAGGTGACCGCGGTCGGCGGCTCGGTCGACGGCTTCGCGGCCGGCGACCGGGTTGTCGGGATGATCCCCTTCGGGCGCATCGGCGGGCGCGTCGGCGCCTACGCGCAGGCGGCGGCTGTCGAACCGGGCTGGCTCGCGCCGCTTGAGGGCGACGTCGAGGACGAAGTCGCGGCGACGCTCCCGCTCAACGCGCTCACCGCCCGCCAGGCGCTGGACATCATCGCCCCGCCGCCGGGCTCGACGCTGCTGGTGACCGGCGCCAGCGGCGCGGTCGGCGGCTTCGCCACGCAGCTCGCCGCGCGCGACGGCGTGCGCGTGATCGCGCAGGCTTCGACCGACGACGAGGACTGGGTCGCCTCGCTGGGCGCCGCCGAGGTGCTCCCGCGGTCGGCCGACCTTGCCGCGATCGACACCGTTGACGCCGTGCTCGACGCGGTGCCGCTGGGCCCGTCCTCAACCGCGTGCCTGCGCGACGGCGGCACCGCCGTGTTCACGCGCCCGCCGGGCGCCGACGCGCCGCCGGGCCTTCGCTTCGAGATCGTGCGCGTGATGCCCGACGCCGCCACCCTGCACGCGCTCGCGCGCGGCCTCGCCGCCGGGGAGCTGCGCACGCGCGTGGCCCACGTGCTGCCGCTCCGCGACGCCGCGCAGGCGCACGCGCTCGCGGAGGGCGGCGGTCTGCGGGGGAAGGTCGTCCTGGCGCCGTAGCGGGACAGGCACTGAGGGAGGGCGGCCCGCTCGCCGACGGTCGGCCACGTTTCGCTGGCGGCTCTTCGAAGTGTGGTGACTTATGTGGCTTCTGGCCACACAAACGACCACGCTTCGTGAAGTGCGGTGACTTTGTGGGCTCCTGGCCCACCTATCGACCACACTTGCGCGGGACCGCCCCGATCGGACCCGCTTTCCTCACTGCCTCTGGCAGCGCGGCGCCGGCAAGCGCGGTGGACAACCAAGCGCTAGCGCAAGGCCCGCTCGCTCGCCAGCCGCGCCCCCTGCGCCATCGCCTCCATCTTCGCCCAGCAGATCGTCGGGTCGATCGGGCCGAAGCCCGCCCACGTGCCGAAGCCGCAGTCGGTGCCGGCCATCACCCGGTCAGGGCCGACGATGTCGACGAAGAAGCCCAGGCGCTGCGCCACGAGCTCGGGGTGCTCGATGTAGTTGGCGGTGGTGTCGAGGACGCCGGGGACGAGGATCTTGTCGTCCGGAATCTTGGCGGCGTTCTCCTTCCAGACCTCCCACTCGTGGGCGTGGCGCGGGTTGGCCGCCTCGAACAGCCACATCGACGGCTTCAGGCGCACGACATCGTCGACGATCTGGCGCAGCTCGATGTCGAGGTGGTGCGGGCCCTCGTAGTTGCCCCAGCAGATGTGGACGCGCACGCGGTCTGGCGGCAGGTCGCGGATCGCGTGGTTGATCGCGTCGACGTGGACCGCGACGCGCTCGACGAAGACCTGGTCGGGCTCGTTGCGGTACATGATGTGGCGGCCCATCGCGAGGTCGGGCGCGTCGATCTGCAGGTAGAAGCCCGCACCGACGATCCCCTCGTACTCGACCTTCATCGCGTTGGCGATCGCCTCGATGTACTCGTCGGTGGTCGCGTAGTACTCGTTGGGCTGAAAGAGCGCGACGATGCCCGGCGAGGGCGCGTTCATGAACGCTCCGTGCACCGGCTGGCCCTCGACCGCGGCCTTCAGGCGCGCGAGGTCGCGCTCGAGCGGCTCGCGGTGCTCGTAGGTGATCGGGCCGCGACAGATCGGGCGCAGGTACTTGGCGGTCGCGCCCTCGGCGGCGAGGCGGTCGCGGAAGCTCGGATAGGCGTCGAGGTCGGCCGGGGTGGCGCGCGGCACGTCGCCGACCTCGAAGCCGCTGAGCCGGTGGCGGATGAATGTCGCGTAGCCGATCTTGCTCATCTCGCCGTCGCTGACGATGTCGATGCCGGCGTCGACCTGGTGCTGGACGCGGTCCTTGACCGCCTCCCCGATCACGCGCTCGTACTCGTTGCGGTCGACGTCCTCGCCCTTGTCCTCGGCGAAGACCTGATCGACCACGGCCTGCGGGCGCGGGAGGCTGCCCACGTGCGTCGTCAGGATGCGTCCGTTCTCGGCCATGGCGGCCACGATATAGGACCCCCGTGCAAGGGAACCTGACATCTGCGAGGGTGCAGTGATGATCGTTCGCTGGGGCCTCGAATCGCTCGACGAGGTGCTCGCGGAGCTGTCGGTCCGCGAGCCGCTGCTGATCACCGAGGAGCTCTGGCAGGAGCTCGACC
>DATBKW010000406.1:0-6858 GCA_036555665.1 Solirubrobacteraceae bacterium
CCGTGCACACCGATGTTGGCCACGCGCCCGCCGGGCCGGACGATCTCGGTGCACATCTGGAACGTCTGCGGAACCCCGACCGCTTCGACCGCGACGTCGACGCCCCAGCCGTCGGTCAGCGCCATGACCTGCTCTTTCCACTCCGGTGAGGCGGGGTTCACGCCGTCCGTGGCTCCGAACTTCTTCGCCTCCTCGACCCGGTTGGTGTCCAGGTCCACCGCGATGATCCGCGACGCTCCGTAAAGGCCGGCCGTCGCCATGACCGCGAGCCCGACCGGACCGGCGCCAACCACGGCGACCACGTCCCCCGGCTTGACGTGGCCGTACTGGACCCCGATCTCGAAGCCGGTCGGCAGGATGTCTGAGAGCATCACCCCCTGCTGGTTGGTGACGGTGTCGGGCACCTTGTACACCGATGTCTCGGCGTACGGCACCCGCACGTATTCGGCCTGGGTGCCGTCGATCAGGTGGCCGAACACCCAACCAATCCCCGACGCCCCCTCATCACCCAGACAATGCGCGAAGTTGCCCTGCTGGCAGAAGCTGCAGCGACCACACGACTTGATGCACGAGATGATCACCTTGTCGCCGACCGCGAGCTGGCTCACCGCGCTGCCGACCTCAGTGATCGTCCCGACGCCCTCGTGACCGAGGATGCGGCCTGGCGTGACAGCCGGAACGTCGCCCTTCAGGATGTGCAGGTCCGTGCCGCAGATCGTCGTCGTGTCGATCCTGACAATGACGTCCGTCGGCTTCTGGATCTGCGGCTCAGGGACATCAATCCAGGACTTCTCCCCGGGCCCGTGGTACACGAGCGCCTTCATGGCAGCCTCCTCTCGCCGGTGTGGATCGGATCGCGGAGCCGATGCGGATCTGGACCGCGGTCAGCCGTGCGGGGGCGACCCTACCGAGACAACACACGGTGCGCGAGGGGGTGATCTACGCGACCGCAGGTACGATGGCAGCTGACCCAGTGACAGGCTCTTTCCGTGCTCACCGCGCGCCTTGAGCTGCGGCCGATCGTCGAGGGTGACCTCGATGCGCTCGTCGAGCTCGACGGCTTCCCCGAAGTACGCGACGCGATCGATCCCTTCGGCGAGCACATCCCCGCGGATGCGGTTGAGCGGCGCGAATACGAGCGTCGGTTTGTCGGTCACGCGGGGTTCGTGGCGGCGGTGGAGCGGGCGAGCGGGCGGGTGATCGGCTGGTTTCAGTGCGAACTCGCCGGCGACGGCAGCGGTGAGCTCGAGATCGGCTATCGGCTGCGTCCCGACGTATGGGGCAAGGGCTTCGCGACCGAGGGGGCAACGGCGCTGCTCGCCGCCGCGCTTGCGCGCCCGGATGTGACGCGCGTCTATGCGCACGCGCTGCTGTCGAACCCGGGCTCCCTGCGGGTGATGCAGAAGATCGGGATGACCTTCGCGCGCGACTGGGACTACAAGGGACTGCCCGGCGCGGAGTACGAGGCGCGGGGCCGCAAGTGACGGCGGCGCGGGGCGGAGCGAGCGGCGCTTGCGCGGCGCTTGAGGGCGGCGCGCGGTGGCGCTTGAGGGCGGCGCGCGGTGGCGCTTGAGGGCGGCGCGGCGCCGCCGGCTGGCAACGAAGCGGGCCGCTCCCCACGGGGCGGCCCGGATCGCTGCGGTGCGGCCCTCCCAGGCCGATCAGCGCGCTGAGGGATGATGCGCGCTGCGGTGCCGCGTGAGCCCCGCGTGGGGCGTGAGGCAGTGCTGGGCCCGCGCTGGGACCGTCCCTGGGCGCCCGGGCCGCAGCGGAGCGCGCAGAGGCGCACGATGCGGAGAGGGCGCTGGGGTGTCGACGAGGCCGCGCGGGCACGCGCTCGAGCGCGCCGGATCATCGCGGCGCGGCAAGAGGTCGCGCGCGCTGGCGGCGCTTTCGAGCGTGGCGAAGGCAACGGTCAGGTCGACGGCGCGCCGGACGGCCGCGCGCCACGTGGACGGGGCCGATCGGGGGTTGGAGGTGGGGGAGAACATGTGTTCGTGAAGGTAGGTGGGCGGTCGGACGGAAGCGGGGGTGTGCAAGCGATCTTGCAGCGACCGCTCACCGCGACCGTATGGCGGGGCGAGCGGCAGGCTCTCGGGAGCCGTTCGCGGCGGTCAGGAGACGCTCGACAGCCCCGCGGCGACCGAGAAGCCGAGCACCGTGACCAGCCCCGAGACGTCGCCGCCCCTGCGTACTGCTTCGGGGATCATCGAGTCGATGAGCATGACGAGCAGCGCGCCGGCGGCAAATCCGTCGAGGGCGGCGTTGAGGTTTCCAGAGACGTTGTCGGCGATCGCGTAGCCCGCGACCGTCGCCACGGTGCAGACCAGCGCGACGAGCAGCCACAGGCGTCGGATGGCCGAGGGGCGCGTGCCCGCGGCGCGCATCTCGGTCGACGACCCGATCGCCTCGGGGAGGTTCGAGACGAAGATCGCGACGAGCAGCCCGACGCTGACGCCCCCGCCCCCGGCGATGCCGATGCCCAGCACGGCCTGCTCCGGAATGCCGTCGAGGAACGCACCGAGCGCAAGCGCCGAGCCGGCGTTCTCCGCGCCGTTGCGGTCGCGCCGTCCACCGCCCCGGCGTTCCAAGAGTCGGTCGCCCGAGAAGTAGGTGATGGCGCCAACGGCGAGTCCGACGGCCACGAAACCGGGGTCGCCGATCTGCTTGCCCTCCTCGAAGAGGTCGAAGCTGACCGCGCTGATCAGCGCGCCGGCTCCGAATGCGAGCACCAGCCCGACGAGGCGGCTTGGCCACGCTCGGGCCATCCCGAGCAGCGCGCCGATCACCAGCGACGATGCCGCAAGCGCGCCCCACCCCAACGCCGCAGCCACGCCGAGGACCCCTGTGCGTCCGCCCTACACCGTCGTCCCGAGCGACGACCAGACGTCGACCTTCGTGCGCACCCGGCCGACGACGTCGCTCGTGAAGCCGCTCGTCGTCGCGTGGCCGCCGAGGTCCGGCGTGCGGATCCCGGCGGCCGTGGCCTCGAGGACCGACTCGTAGACCGCCCGCGAGGCGCGCTCGGCGCCGGCGAACCCGCGCACACCGGCGTAGTGCAGGACCGCGCCGCAGGCGAGGATCATCGCCATCGGGTTCGCGACGTCCTTGCCCTGCAGCGCCGGCGCCGTGCCGTGCGGGGCCTCGGCCATTGCGACCTGCGTGGCGAAGTTCTCGTCGAAGGCCAGCAACACCGACTCGGCCCCGGCGATCGAGCCGAACATCGGCATGACGAGGTCGCTGAGGCAGTCGCCGTCGCGGTTGAGGGCCGGGATCACGAGCGGCGCCTCCGGCGGCGAGCTGATGAGGCCGGCGTAGGTCGCGTCGATGAGCACCGGCTGGTACGGAACGGCCGGGTTGCGCGCCGCCGCCGCATCGAGCTCCTCCTTGAGCATGCCCTCATAGACCGGCGAGACCGTCCACTTCGGCCCGCCGTAGACCTTGCCGCCCATCTTCTCCGCGGTGCGGAAGGCGTACTCGGCGACGGCGCGGCAGGTCGAGCGGGTCACCTTCTCGGTGCGGAAGGCGACCTCGTCGGGCGCTCCCTCGGTGCCCTCCCGCCACTGCTTGGCGCCGTAAGCGTCCTCGACGGCCATGCGCACGACGCTGATGGGGAAGTGCACACCGGCGACGGGAGTCACGCCCGGGATCCGGCGGCCGGTGCGGATGATGACCTTGCCGTCGACCTCCTCGCGCAGGATGCGGTTGGGTGACCCGACATCGTCCTTGCCCTCAGGCGTGACAGTGGCGGCCTTGACCCCGAAGCCGGCCTCCTTCATGGCGCGCGCCGCCTCGTTGACGATGGCGTTGTCGGTCGCGCGGCGGTTGGCGAGCGAGAGGTCGTAGGGCTCGAGCTCGAGCTCGAGCGCGAGGATCTCGGGGTCGAGCACTCGGCAGGCCTGCTCGAGCAGCTCCTGGCCGGTCTCGTCGCCCTCCAGGACGACGATCTTCAGGCGGTCGGCCATGGCCCGGCAAGATAGCCGGAACGGTGGCCGCCGGCGGGGCGGGGCCGTGTGGGCGGCGGGGCGGCCGCCCGCGGCGCCTGTGCGGAGGTGCGGCCGCGAGCGGAGCGGGCGGCGTCGGCGGCGAAGGTGGCCGCTGCGGCGGGCGGCCGTGGGTGGCGCGCGGAAGTCGCCGCCGGCAAAGCTAGGCTCTGCGCCCACGGATGAGTGGCGTGCTGTGCAGCTGGTGTGGGGTCCCGGTCGGCATCGACGAGGGCTTCCGGGCGACCGAGCCCGAGGGCGAGCGCAAGGCGGCGTTCTGCCGCCTCGAGCACGTCGTGCCGTGGGCGATCCAGGGTGCGCACTGGGAACCCGGGACGATCCTGCAGCCCGGCGAGCCCGACGACGGGCTCGGCCGCTGCGCGCACTGCGGCGGCCCGCTCGGCGACCGCCGCGTGCTCCTCGTGCGCCACCGCGGCGAGCACCGCATCGCTGATGCCTTCTGCGGCGTCGATCACCTGCTGCAGTGGGCGAAGGCCGGGGGTCGCTGGCAGGCGCCCAGCTAAGCGCCCACCGTCCGGCGGCCGACAAGCGCGACCGTGCCGGCGACGAGCCCGGCCGCGACCACCGCGACGAACCCCTCGCGCCAGCCCACCGACTGGGCAATCGCACCGGCGGCGGCGCTCCCGGCCGCGGCGCCGATCGCGATCGCCGTGATCGGCCAGGCGAACGCCTCCGTCACCGCGCCCGGGGGCGCCACGTCGCCGACGAGCTGGTTGGCGGCCGCCATGTACGGGGCCAGGCAGAGCCCGGCGATGACCGCGAGGCCGGTCATGACCGCGATCGACGGTGCGGCGAGCAAGGGCACCGAGCACAAGGGAAAGACCACCGCGATGCGGACCCAGCGGGGCCCCGGCGCCGAGCCGTGCTCGCGCGCGCCGTAGGCCAGCCCGCCCAGGCCGCTGCCCACCGCCCACAGCGCCAGCAGCGCACCCGCCGCCGCGCGCGAGCCATGATCGCTGGCAAAGGCGGTCATCGTGACCTCGGTCGCTCCGAGCGCGAAGCCGATGGGAGCCGTCGCGGCGACGATCGTCCGCACGCCGGGCGAGGCGAGCGCGCCGAGCAGATGGCGCTCGTGGTGGCCGGCGGTCGGCTGCCACGCGCGCGACGCCGGCGCGGTCACGAGCACGAGCGTGCCGACGATCACGAAGCCGCACGAGACCAGCAGCGCCGCCGCAGGCGAGCCGAGGCTGACGATCACGGCGGTCAGCAGCGGCCCGGTGATGAAGACCATCTCGATCGCGATGCCGTCCACCGCGTAGGCGGTCGGGAGCAGGTACTGGTCGTCGCCCAGCAGCCGCGGCAGCAGCGGCCGGACGACCGAGCCCACCGGCGGGATGCTCGCGCCGGCGGCCAGGCCGCACCCGACGAGCGCCGCACCAGGCGCGCCCGAGAGCCCCAGCGCCACCAGCGCCCCGAGCGCCATCGCGTGCAGCGCGGCGAGCGGCAGCATCACGCGCGCATGGCCGTGGCGGTCGATCAGCCGTCCCTGGATCGGGCTCGTCAGGCCGCTTCCGATGCCGAACGCCCCGGCCACGAGGCCCGCCGTCGCGAACGACCCGGTCTCGGCGCGCACGAAGAGCACCATCGCCAGGCTGTCGATGCCGATCGGCATCCGCGCCAAGACCGCGGCGCCGAGCAGGCGCGCCACATCCGGCGCCCGCAGCACGCGCGCGTAGCGGTCGACGGCCGACACCGGGCCTACGCGGCGTCGCGGCCCTGCAGGCCCAGCTCGTCGGCGCGGTCCTCCATCGCGGCGATGACGAACGCGACGTGCTCGTCGAAGTCCACGCCGAGCTCCTCGGCGCCGGCGCGCACCTCGTCACGGTTGACCGCGGCGGCGAACGACGGCTGCTTGAGCTTCTTCTTGACCGACTTGGGCGTCATGCCGTGAATGCCCTCGGGGCGGACGTACGCGCAGGCCAGGATGAAGCCCGACAGCTCGTCGACCGCGTACAGCGTCTTCTCCAGCGAAGACTCGCGCGAGACGCCGAGAAAGTCGGCGTGCGAGGCGATCGCGCGCACCACCACGGGATCGACGTCGCGCGCCTCGAGCTCGGCCAGCGCGACGCGCGGATGGCCCGTCTCGAGGTCCGGATGGCGCTCGTAATCCATGTCGTGCAGGAGGCCGA
Organism: Solirubrobacteraceae bacterium; assembly: GCA_036555665.1. GTDB lineage: Bacteria > Actinomycetota > Thermoleophilia > Solirubrobacterales > Solirubrobacteraceae > JAOPZW01. The sequence goes on from DATBKW010000406.1 coordinate 6,134, forward strand.
CGACGCCCCACAGTTCCTCGTCCTCACCGTTGCGGCGCGCGTAGGCGCGCATGGCGGCCTCGACGGCCAGGCAGTGGCGGCGAAGGGACTCCGACTGGACCCATTCACTGAGAAGGTTCCACGCCTCGTCGCGCGAAAGCTGCACCGACATGGCTGTTAGGCTAGCCGAGCCGCCGATCTGGCCCCTGAAAGCGGCGCCCCCTCATCTCATGGAGAAGTTCGTCATCGACGGCGGCGTGCCGCTGTGCGGCACCGTCACCCCCGCCGGCAACAAGAACGGCGCCCTTCCGATCCTGGCCGCCTCGGTGCTGACCGCCGACGAGGTCGTGGTGCGCAACGTGCCGCGCATCCGTGACGTCGAGACGATGCTCGAGGTGCTGCGCGGCCTCGGCGCCACCGCCGATTGGCGCGACGAGAACGAGGTCGCGATCTGCGCCGCCGGCGTGGACAGCGACGCGCATGTCGACCGCGAGCACGCCGAGCGCATCCGCGCCTCGTTCCTGCTCGCGGGCCCCCTGCTGGCGCGCTTCGGCCGCGCGGACATGCCGCCTCCGGGCGGCGACGTCATCGGCCGTCGGCGCCTGGACCCGCACCTCGACGCCTTCCGCGCCCTCGGCGCCACCTTCGAGCACGCCGGCGACATCGTGCTCACCGCCCCGAGCGGCGGCCTTCGCGCGGGCGAGGTCTTCATGGACGAGCCGTCGGTCATGGCGACCGAGAACGCG
>DATBKW010000407.1:0-58102 GCA_036555665.1 Solirubrobacteraceae bacterium
CTCGAGGTGCGTCCACAGCCCGCGCATGCGCGCGAGGTTGTACTGCAGCTGGGCCAGCTCGACCTGGAGCTTGCCCTCGGCGCTGTTGGCGTGGTCGGCGAAGATGTCGAGGATGATCGCCGTGCGGTCGATGACCGGCAGGCCGATCTCGCCCTCGAGGTTGCGCTCCTGACGGGGCGAGAGCTCGTCGTCGCAGGCGATGACGTTGGCGTCGGCCGCCTTGGCCGCGACCTTGACCTCCTCGATCTTGCCCGGGCCGATGTAGGTGTTCGGATGCGGGCGGTCGCGGTGCTGGACGGCCTGGCCGACGACCGCCACGCCCGCGGTGCGCAGCAGCTCTCGCAGCTCGGGCAGGTCATCGCCGTCGCGTAGCGCGCCGATGCAGAAGGCCCGCTGCTTCGGGCGGCCGACCTCTTCGACGGCGAGGTTGCGTGAGGGGGTGTTGCGTCCGTGGCGGCTGCGTTCCATGGCTTCTGTCCAGTCTAGGGCGCCATGGGCCGCCTGGTCAGTCGGCGGTGGCGATCATCACGTCGGAGGCCTTGATCACGGCCACGACGCTGCTGCCCTCTTGCAGGCCGAGCTCGCGGACGGCCTCGACGGTGATCGAGGCGACGACGCGGTTGCCGCCGACGTCGAGGACGACGTTGGCGATGGCGGCGCCCTCGTCGATCGAGGTGACGGTTCCGGGGAGCTGGTTGCGGGCGCTGAGCTTCATGCGCTGCAGCCTATTCGAGCGCGACGATGCGAACGGCCTCCGGCGGGAAGACCGCCCATGCGGGTGTGCCCGTGCGTAGATCGAGGCGCTCTATTTCCTCGGCAGGGCGTTCGAGCACCACATCGCCGATGCGCAGGCGCACCCGCCCACCCTCGGGCGCGAGGCCGTGGACGGCGCCCGGCAGTCCGTTGACGCCGTCGGCGGGAGCGTCCAGCGCGACCTCCACCTCCCAGGGATAGACGGCGACGCCGACGCGCCCGCTGGCGGGCTGCGTCGCCCGCACGACGCCCCCGGCGTCGAGCCTCACCTCGACGCCGCCGTCGCCGCGTCCGGGCAGGAGGTTGCCGCCGGTGAAGGCGGCCACGAACGCGTCGGCCGGGTGGGCGACCAGCTCGGCGGCGGTGCCCTGCTGGCGCAGGTGCCCATCGGCGATGACCCCGATGCGGTCGGCCAGCGCGGCCGCGTCGCCGAAGTCGTGGGTGACGATGAGCGCCGGGAGGGCCAGCTCCGCGAGGACGTCCTGCAGCTCGCCGCGGACCACCGTGCGGGTATGGGCGTCCAAGGCTGCCAGCGGCTCGTCGAGGAGCAGGACGTCGGGGTCTCGCGCCAGGGCGCGGGCCAGGGCGACGCGCTGGCGCTCGCCGCCCGACAGTCCGCCCGGGCGCTCGCCGGCGAGGTGGGAGATGCGCAGGCGCTCCAGCAGCTCGTCGACCCGCGCCTCGCCGCCGAAGCCGACGTTGGCGCGCACGGTCATGTGCGGGAAGAGCGCGTACTCCTGGAAGACGAGGCCGACCGATCGCCGCTCGGGCGGGAGGTCGAGCTTGGCCGCCGAGTCGAACCACACGCGCTCGCCGAGCGCGATGCGCCCGCGATCGGGCCGCCGCAGGCCGGCGATCGCGCGCAGCACCGTCGTCTTGCCCGCCCCGGACGGCCCGACCAGCGCGACGGTCTCGGCGCCGACGCTCAGGCCGACGCCGAGCTCGTACGAGCGAAGGCCGACGGCGATGTCGAGCTCGAGCGTCTCCACGTGGAGAGAATCTTGTACGACAGCAGGACCCCGCCGCTGAGTATCACGAGCAGCACGCCGATGGCCAGAGCGACGTCGAGGTTGGACTCGAGCTGCTCGTAGATCGTCAGGGTCAGCGTCTGCGTCTGCCCGCGCACGTTGCCCGCGAAGATGATCGTGGCGCCGAACTCGCCGACGCCGCGGGCGAAGGCCAGCACCCAGCCGGCCAGCAGCCCGCCGGCGGCGAGCGGCAGGCCCACGCGCCAGAAGGTGCGGCCGGGCCCCGCGCCGAGCGTCCTCGCCGCGTCGGTCAGCGTCGGGTCGACGGCCTCGAAGGCCGCGATCGCCTGGCGGATGTAGAAGGGCGAGGCGACGAACGCGACCGCGAGCACGACCGCCGCCTCGGTGAACGGCAGCTGTATCCCGGCGTCGCGCAGCGCGGAGCCGAACAGCCCGCCGGTACCGACGGCGGCGAGCAGCCCGATGCCCGCGACGGCCGGCGGCAGCACGAGCGGCAGCTCGACCAGCGTCACCACCAGCGCGCGGCCGGGAAACGCACGGCGGGCGATGAACCAGGCGGCCGGCGTGCCGAAGGCGAGGATCAGCGCGTTGGCGATGAGGTTGGTGCGTACGGTGACCGCCAGCGCGTCCTGCACGACGGGCTGGCCGAGCAGGTCGGGCACGTCACGCAGGGGCACCTGCGTGAAGAGCGCGACGATCGGAATGGCCAGGAACGCGAGGGTGATCCCGGTGATGAGGGCCAGGAAGGCGGTGAAGGCCCCGTGTCGCACTCAGCGACGCGGCGGAACGCCGAAGCCGTAGTGCTTGAGCGCCGAGCGCCCGGCGTTGCTCACGACCTTCTTGATGAACGCCGCTGCACCGCTGGTGTCCGCTCCCGGGCGCTTGACCGCGCAGATCTGGTAGCGCACGGGCGGCTGGGCCCACTTCGGCAGGCTCAGCATCTTCGTGCGGTCCTTCGCCGCCAGGCCGTCGGTGTAGTAGACAAAGCCGGCGTCCGCGGCGCCGAGCGACACCTGGGAGACGACCTGCCCGACGTTCGTCTGCTGGCTGACGCGATTGACGCTGAGGACCTTCGACAGGCGCATCCGCCGCAGCAGCTGGCGCGTATAGCCGCCGATGGGCACCCCGGCCGTCCCGATCGACAGCCGGCGCCCGCCGGAGCGCAGCGAGTAGACCGACGTGATGTTGCCCGGGTTGGAGTTCGGGATCAGCAGCACGAGCCGATTTATCGCGAAGGTGACCGGGCGCGTGCACAGGCCCTCTCGGAAGAGCGCCTGGGCCTCGGTCGGGCTCGCCGACGCGAAGACGTCGGCGGGTGCGCCGCGCTCGATCTGCAGCTGCAGCGTGTTGGACCCGCCGAAGCTGTACTTCGGGCTCTTGTCGAGCGCCGGGAAGACGAAGGTCAGTGAGGTGGCGGCATAGACGTTCAGCGCCTGCGCCGCGGCGGGGGCGGCGAGGACGACGAGGGACGCAAGGATCGCGGCGAGTGTCGTGCGGCGCATGTTCAGCCTTCTCCCGGCGAGCCGGGGATCGTGAGGAGCCTGTCGAGGACGCCGCCGGCCTGCTCGGTGTCGAGCGGCGATGGCAGGCCGCCGATCGAGGCCTTGCCGTTCATCTCGCGCAGGGTGGCGAGGATCTGGTTGTCGACGGAGAGCAGCCGGCCGATGAGCTCGCGGCTGCCGATGTCGGCGGTGGCGCCCGTGCCGTAGACGTAGACGCCGACGAGCAGCTTCTCGAGCGCGACGCCGAGCCCCACCGCATTCCTGCGGCTCACGAACGACTGCTTGGGGAAGGTGACGTCGTAGTCATCCGCGCTGACGGCGTCGGCGCCCAGCGCCTCGTTCAGCCGCTGGACGTGCTCGCGCTTGGCGTTGCGGGCCTGGGTGAGGCGCCGGCGATCTCCGGCATCGAAGAGGTTCGGTGTGGTCAGCGCCTTCTTGTAGAAGGCCAGGGCCGTGCGCTCGGCGACGACCCCGAAGGTCAAGAAGCCGACGTCGTCGCCAACCGGCTTTGCCGGTGGTGGCGCGGCGAACGCCATGCTCGCGCCTATTGCGGCGCCGGCAGCCGTTGCGGTGCCGGCCACGCCCAGACGGAGGAAACCGCCTCGAGTCAGGTCCATAACCTATGCATATCCGACAATATGCCTAGACGTCAACTTCTGACTACCATCGCGCCCGTGTCGCCACGCTGGTTGCTGATCGCCGCGCTCGTCCTCCTCGCGGGCTGTGACGCCGACGCGACCAAGCCCACGCCACCCCCCAGCTCGGCGAAAGCAAAGGTCGAATTGCTCCAGGCGCCCAAGCGCTCCGGCGAGATCCTCATCCGTGGCGACCTGACGCCGGCGTCGCACGGCCCGTACGTCTTCGACGGGCGTTACATCGCGCGGTTCCAGCAGTTTGCGCCCGAGGACCCGAACGTCGACTTCGGCGACCAGACCGCGTTTGTAGCAACGCTCGACAAGCGCGCGCAGGAAGAGGGCGCGGGCACCGTCAAGCTCTTCCGCGCCGCAGCGCGGACGGGGCGTCAGACGCTCACCCTGCACGGGCGCTATTTCGTCGACGCGACGTTCGGCGACTTCCCGTACGCGATCCGCTTCACACCGGTGCGTTGAGCCAACTTTTCCCCCGCGCGGTCCGCGCGTGGCCTACGGTTGGCCCCTGCCTGGAATCACCATGGACGAGTCGATCCGGATCGGCGCCGCGGCGACCGCTCTGGGGGTCAGTATCGACACGCTTCGCCGGTGGGAGCGTGACGGTCGCGTGACGTTCGAGCGCCGTGGCCAGCAGCGCTACATGAGCGCCGACGAGCTGGCGCGGCTGCTGCGCGAGCGCGCCGCCTCCGGCGGCAGCGCGCGCAACCGGCTGTCCGGGATCGTGCTGTCCGTCCGCCGCGACGACGTGATGGCGCAGGTCGACCTCGCCTGCGGGCCCCACCGGATCGTCTCGCTGATGACGCGCGAGGCCGCCGATCAGCTCGACCTGAAGCCCGGTGACCCGGCAACCGCGGTGATCAAGGCGACGACGGTCGTCGTCGAGCGGACCTGACGGGCCGCCGGACAGATACCGTGGCTCTCGGATGCCCACCCTGGAGCAGCTCGAGCGCGTTGCCCGCGGTGGCGCGCCGGCGCCGCTGACCGACGCCGACCGCGCGCGCGTCGCGGACGCCCGCGCGGTGATCGACGACGCGCTGGCCTCGGGCGAGGCCGTCTACGGGGTCACCACCGGCATCGGCAACCTCGCCAGCGTGCGCATCGGGGCCGACGACGCGGTGGCCCTGCAGCTCAACCTCGTGCGCTCGCACGCCGTCGGCGCCGGGCCGCCGCTGCCGGCCGAGGTCGTGCGCGCGATGCTCGCGCTGCTGGCCGACTCGCTGCGCCGCGGGCACTCGGGCGTGCGCGAGCAGGTCGTCGAGCTGGTGCTCGGCATGCTCGAGCGCGACGTCGTGCCCGTGGTGCCGTCGAAGGGCTCGGTCGGCTCGTCGGGCGATCTTGCGCCGCTGGCGCACGTCGCGCTCGTGCTCGTCGGCGAGGGTGAGGCCGACGTCGGGGGCGGGCGCCTCGCCGGCGCCGCCGCGCTGGCACGCGCGGGCCTCGAGCCGGTCGTGCTCGAGCCCAAGGAGGGCCTCGCGCTCATCAACGGCACGCATCTCATGGCCGCGGCCGGCGGCCTGGCCGTTCGCGATGCCCGCAGGCTGCTCGACGCGGCCGTCGTCGCGCTGGCGCTGTCGCTGGAGGCGTTCAAGGGCTCGACGGTGCCCTTCGACGAGCGCCTGGCCGGCGTGCGCCCGCACCCCGGGGCGGCGCGCGTCGCGGCGCGGCTGCGAGCTCTGCTGGCGGGCAGCGAGGTCGTGGCCAGCCACGCCGACTGCGGCCGCGTGCAGGACCCGTACACGCTGCGCTGCGCGCCCCAGGTGCTCGGCGCCGTCGACGACGCGCTCACGTATGTCGAGACCGCGCTCGAGCGCGAGCTCGAGGCGGTGACCGACAACCCGCTCGTCTTCCCCGACGACGGCGACGTCGTGGCGGGCGGCAACTTCCACGGCCAGCCGCTGTCGCTGCCGCTCGACCACCTCGCGCTCGCGCTGTGCGAGCTGGCGTCGTTCAGCGAGCGGCGCACGTACGCGCTGCTCTCCCCCAGCTACGCCGAGCTGCCGGCCTTCCTGTCGCCGCGGCCCGGGCTGTCGACGGGCCTGATGATCACGCAGTACGCGACGGCCGCGCTGGTCAACGAGTGCCAGGTGCTGGCCCATCCCGCCGGCGCGGGCTCGATTCCCACGAGCGCCGGCCAGGAGGACTTCAACTCGATGGGCGCCGCCGCCGCGCTCAAGGCGCGCACGGTGGTCGAGAACTGCGCGCAGGTCATCGCGACCGAGCTGGTGTGCGCCTGCCAGGGCCTCGAGTTCCATCGGCCCCTGCGCACCACCGATGCGCTGGAGGCCGCGGTCGCCAAAGTCCGCGCGATCGTGCCGCGCGTCGAGGAGGACCGCGTCCTCAGCGGCGAGCTGGCCGCTCTCGCCGAGCAGCTGCGGACGGGCGAGGTGGTGCTCTGACCAACCCACTCCACACCGCGGAGGTGCCGCTTTGAAGCCGGGCGAGCCTGCTTTGCGGATGCTCGACAACAACCTGCATCCCGACGTCGCCGAGCGCCCCCAGGACCTCGTCGTCTACGGCGGGATCGGCAAGGCCGCGCGCGATCAGGCGTCGCTGCGCACGATCCGCCGCGAGCTTGCGAACCTCGGCGCGGCCGACACGCTGCTCGTGCAGTCGGGCAAGCCGGTCGCCGTGTTCGAGACCCACCCCGACGCGCCGCGGGTCCTGATCGCCAACTCCAACCTCGTGCCGCGCTGGGCCACGTGGGAGCACTTCCGCGCGCTCGACGCGGCCGGGCTGATGATGTACGGGCAGATGACGGCCGGGTCCTGGATCTACATCGGGACCCAGGGGATCCTGCAGGGCACGTACGAGACGTTCGCCGCGGTGGCGCGCAAGCGCTTCGGCGGCTCGCTGTCCGGGCGGCTCGTCGTCACGGCCGGGCTCGGGGGCATGGGCGGCGCTCAACCCCTCGCGGTCACCATGAACGGCGGCTGCGCGCTGTGCGTGGAGGTCGACCTGCAGCGCATCGAGCGGCGCATCGAGACCGGCTACCTCGACGAGCGCGCGGCCGACCTCGACGACGCGCTGCGCCGGCTGGACACGGCACGCACGAAAGGCGAGGCGCTGTCGATCGGCCTGCTCGGCAACGCCGCCGAGGTGCTCCCCGAGCTGGCGCGTCGCGGGGCGGCGGTCGACGTCGTCACCGATCAGACGAGCGCCCACGACCCGCTCAACGGCTACGTGCCCGTCGGCCTGACCGTCGAGCAGGCCGACGTGCTGCGCCGCAGCGATCCCGACGAGTACCTGCGGCGCGTCGGCGAGAGCGCGGTCGTGCACGTCGCCGCGATCCGGCTGCTCCAGGAGGCCGGCGCGGAGGCCTTCGACTACGGCAACGCGCTGCGCGGCCTGGCCGAGGCGCACGGCGACGACAACGCCTTCGCCTACCCCGGCTTCGTGCCCGCCTACATCCGCCCGCTCTTCTGCGAGGGCAAGGGCCCGTTCCGGTGGGTGGCGCTGTCGGGCGATCCCGCCGACATCCACGCCACCGACGACGCGATCCTCGACCTGTTCGGCGATCAGGAGCACATCGCCCGCTGGATCTCGCTGGCGCGCGAGCGCGTGCACTTCCAGGGCCTGCCCGCGCGCATCTGCTGGCTGGGTTACGGCGAGCGCGACCGCGCCGGGCTGCGCTTCAACGAGATGGTCGCCAGCGGCCAGCTCCGCGGGCCGATCGTCATCGGGCGCGACCACCTCGACGCGGGCTCGGTCGCCTCGCCCCAGCGCGAGACCGAGGCGATGCTCGACGGCACGGACGCCGTGGCCGACTGGCCGCTGCTCAACGCGATGGTCAACGTCGCCTGCGGCGCCTCGTGGGTGTCGATCCACCACGGCGGCGGCGTGGGCATGGGCCTGTCGATCCATGCGGGCCAGGTGTGCGTCGCCGACGGCACCCCGGAGGCGGGCGAGCGCATCCGCCGCGTGCTGACCGCCGACCCTGGCATGGGCATCGTCCGCCACGCCGACGCGGGCGAGCCGATCGCGACCGAGGCCGCGCGGCGGATGGGCGTGCGGATGCCGATGCTCGACCCGGCCTGACCGCGCCGTGACCATCGTGGTCGAACATGCCGTCGAGGTCCTGCGCCCGCCCGAGGAGGGGCTCCCCTACCTACGCCACGACCGCGCCGGCGAGCTGCGCCTCGATCCGGTGCCGATCGCGCTCGACGGCGATCGCATCGCCGGCTTCGAGGCCGGCGGCGACGTGCGCGTCGACGCGACCGGCTGCGCCGTGCTGCCGGGCCTCGTCGACTGCCACACCCACCTGCCCTTCGCCGGCTGGCGCGCCGAGGAGTACGAGCTGAAGGTCACCGGCGTGCCCTACGAGGAGGTCGCGCGCCGCGGCGGTGGGATCGCGGCGAGCGCGCGCGCCTTCGCAGAGACCTCAGACGACGAGGTCCTCGCCCAGGCGCGCGGTCTGGCCGCCGAGATGCTCGCGCACGGCACGACGGCATACGAGGGCAAGAGCGGCTACGGCCTGTCGGTCGAGGCCGAGGAGCGCGCGGTACGCCTCGGCCGCGCGCTGGGCGCCGACCGCTTCACCGGCCTGTTCGCCCACGCCGTCCCGGACGGCTACGACGCCGACGGCTGGATGGACGAGGTCGACGCGCTCGCGGCCCGCTGCGACGTCGACGCGCTGGACATCTACGTCGAGTCGGTCGCCTTCGCCAACGAGCACCTCCAGCGCCTCGGCGCGATCGCCGCGCGCGAGGGCGTCGCGCTGCGCGCGCACGTCGAGCAGTTCAACGCCAACCGCTCGGTGCCCGTCGCGCTGGCCGCCGGCGCGCGCTCGGTCGACCACCTCGCCTGCCTGCACCCCGACGACGTTGCGCCGCTGGCCGGCGCCGAGTGCGCCGCCGTCCTGCTGCCCGGCGCCGAGCTGATGAGCGACGAGCACACGCCGCCGGCGCGTGCGCTGGCCGACGCCGGCGCGATCTGCGCGCTGGCGACCGACTGCAACCCGGGCACCTCCCCGATCGTGTCGCTGCCGCTCATCGTCGGCCTGGCCGTGCGCCGCTACGGCTGGAGCGTGCGCGAGGCGCTGCTGGCCTGCACGCTCAGCGCGGCGTGGGTGCTCGGCCTGTCGGGCGAGCTGGGCTCGCTGGAGCCCGGCAAGCGCGCCGACCTCGTGCTCATCGACTGCCCCACCGCCCACGTGCCCTACCGCTTCGGGCGCAACCCCGTCTGCCTGGTATTGCGTGCCGGAGAGGTGGTGCACGTGCGCCCGGACGCGATGTGGAGGGTGGCCTGGTGATCTCCGCCGACGACCTCGCGCGGCGCCTGGCCGCCCTCGAGCCGATCGGCCTCGACGAGCGCGGCACCACCCGCCTGGCCTGGACGGCGGAGGACGCCGCCGCCGGCGACTGGTTCGCCGCCCGCGCCGACGAGCTCGGGCTCGAGGTGCGCCTGGACCCCGCCGGCAACCGCTGGGCGCTGCCGAACACGGCGCCGCCGTGGTGGGGCGTCGGCTCGCACCTGGACAGCGTGCGCTCCGGCGGGCGCTACGACGGCGCGCTCGGCGTCTGCGCCGCCTTCGCCATCGCCCAGCACGCGCCGATCGCGGTCATCGCCTTCGCCGACGAGGAGGGCGCGCGCTTCAACACGCCGACCTTCGGCAGCCGCGCGCTGACCGGCGCGCTGGATCCGAAGGTGCTCGATCGCGTCGACGACGACGGCGTCCGCCTGGCCGACGCGATGCAGGGCGCGGGCGTCGATCCGGGCGGCATCGCCCGCGCGCCACAGTGGCTGCCGCGCCTGCGCGGCTTCCTGGAGCTGCACGTCGACCAGACGCCCGACCTCGAGCGCTTCGCCGTCGTGCGCTCGCTCGCCGCGCGCATGCGCGTGCAGGCCGACCTCGTCGGCCGCGCCGACCACGCCGGAACCACCCGTCGCGACGAGCGCAACGACGCTCTCCTGCGCGCTGCGGTCCTCATCGTCGCCGCCCACCAGCGCGCCACCGAGGACATGGTCGTCACGGCGTCGCGGATCCTCGTCGAGCCCAACGCCCTGACCACCATCGCCGCGCATGTGCGGCTGTGGCTCGACGCGCGCTCCGAGGACCCGGCGGTGCTCGACGCCTGGCTGGAGGACCTCCCGGCCGGCGCCGCGCTGAGCGTCGCCTCGCGCTCGGACGGCGTCAGCTTCGACGCGCAGCTTCGGGCGCAGCTCGGCGATCCCGGGGGAATCGTGTGCTTCGCCGGGCATGACGCGGGAATCCTTGCCGAACGGATCCCTGCCGCCATGGTCCTCACCCGCAACCCGACCGGCGTCAGCCACTCCCCCGAGGAGGGCGTCGACCTCGACGACGCCGCCGCGGCGGCGCGCGCGATCCTGGAGGTCGTGCGGTGAGGCCGGCGACGATCGCGGCGATGCCCAACGCGCATTCGCACGCCTTCCAGCGCGACCTGCGGGCGCTGGGCGAGCAGTCCGGCGACGACTTCTGGTCGTGGCGCACGCAGATGCTGCATCTCGCGCAGGCGCTCGACGCCGAGTCGATCCACCGCGTCGCGCTGCAGGTGTACGGCGAGATGCTCGCCGCTGGCTACGGAGCGGTCGGCGAGTTCCACTACGTCCATCACCAGGCCGACGGGACGCCGAACGACGACCCCAACGCGCTCGCCATCGCCGTCGCGCAGGCCGCGATCGACGCCGGCCTGCGCATCGTCCTGATCCCGGCCGCCTACCACCGCGGCGGACATCCGCGCTTCCACGACCCCGACGTCGCGACCTTCCTGGCCCGCGTCGACGCGCTGCGCGACTGGGCCGACGCGCGCGACGGCGTGTCGATCGCCGTCGCCGCCCATTCGGTGCGGGCCGTCCCGCCCGACTGGCTGCGGGCGATCGCCGGCTACGCCAGCGACCACGGCCTGCCGCGCCACGTCCACGCCTCCGAGCAGCCACGCGAGGTGCGCGACTGCCGCGCCCAGCACGGCGCCAGCCCGATCGAGCTGCTCAACCGCACGGGCTTCCTGGGCCCGCGCACGAGCGTCATCCACGCGATCCACGTCGACGAGCGCGACATCGCGCTGCTGGCCGAGAGCGAGACGATCGTCGTCACCTGCCCGACCACGGAGGGCAACCTCGGCGACGGCCACCTGCCCGCGCTCGCCTACCGCGACGCCGGCGTCCGGCTGGCCATCGGCTCGGACTCGCAGGTACGCGTGGATCCCTTCGAGGAGGTCCGCGAGCTCGAGACCGGCGCGCGCCGCGCGGGCCTCACCCGCCGCGCGCTGCTCGACCACTACGGCGACCTGTGGGCCGAGCTGGCGCGCAACGGGCTGGCGAGCCTCGGCCTCGCCGCCGGCGACACGATCGACGTCGACCTCGACCACCCCGATCTGCGCGGCGTGGCCCAAGCCGAGCTGCCGCTCGCGCTGGCCACGTGCGCGTCGGCCGGCGCGGTCAGCCGTCAGGCCAGCCGGCTGCGGGCCGGCGGCGGCAGCCGCTCGTAGCTGTCGGCAAGCTCGGGCACCGGCAACACGATCACGCCCTCGCGCGGGTCGCCGACCCACGAGCCGCCGCCCTCGGCCAGCGCCCGCGCCGCGTAGGCCGCCGCGCACGCGTCGAGCTCGTCGAGCGTGCGGTGCCAGAGGCCGCCGTCGTCGTCGACCACGCCGCGCATCCGCAGCGCGGCGATGCGCTGCTGCAGCCCCCACGGCGTGCGCTTGGCCGATGGGCGGTGGCCGAGCAGCGAGCAGAAGACGGCGTCGGGATAGGTCTCGCACAGCCGGCCGAAGCGCGTCGCGCCCTCGCCGACGGGCGCCTCGAGCAGGTCGCCGGCGTCGGGGCGGAAGAGCCCGAGCGCATCGAGCGCTTCGAAAAGCTCGAAGCCGACCTCCATCCATCCCTCCCACGCCGCCAGCGCCTGCCCGGTGGCCGGCACCGGATAGAGCGGCAGTCGCCGGCGGAAGAGCAGGGCGTCGCAGACGCGCGAGCGCTCGTAGCGGCCATCGGGAAGGTCCAGCGCGTCGCGCAGCGGCATCCCGGCGGCGAGGAGGTCCAGGCGGCGGCCGGAGGGCGCATCGACCGCGACGACCGCCTCGCGGCCGAACCCGAGCACCGTACGCACGACGGCGCCGACGTCGCCGGGCTCGTAGAACGTCGCTACGAGCTCGGTGGCTCCGTCGGCGCCGCGGCGCGGGTGCAGGCTGCAGAGCTGCTGCTGTCCTGGCCTGGCCGAGACGTCGATACCGAAGTAGCGCACCGCCCAGGAAGGCTACGGCGGGGCGCGCCCGTGCTCGGCACGGGCGCGCCGGCGCGGTCACGGGGTGTTGTTCGCCTGGGTGGGCTGGGTGCCCAGCGTGACCGTCAGCGTCTTGGTCTGCGAGCCGCGGCGGACGGTCACCGCGACCTTGTCGCCCGGCTTGTCGGTCGCGATGGCGGCGACGAGGTCGTTGCTGCCCTTGATCGTCGTGGTGCCGATCTTGGTGACGACGTCGCCGGCGCGCAGGCCCGCGTCGTCGGCGGGACCGCCGTCGGCCACGCTCTGGACGAGGGCGCCCGTGGTGGTGGTCCCCACGCTGCCGGTGGCGACGCCGAGGTAGGCGTGGCGGACGGGCCGGCCGGCCTCCAGATCGGACAGCTCGGAGCGGACCAGGTCGATCGGCACCGCGAAGCCGACGCCCGAGCTGGTCGCGTTCGACGAGCCGTTGGTGGCGATCTGGTCGACGATGCCGATGACCTTGCCGGACGAGTCGAAGACGGGGCCGCCGGAGTTGCCGGGGTTCAGCGCGGTGTCGGTCTGGATCGCGTGCGCGACGGTGAAGCCGTTGGGCGCGCTGATCGTGCGGTCCAGGCCCGAGACGATGCCGGTGCTGATGCTGCGGTTGTAGTTGAACGGATCGCCGATCGCCGCGACGGGGTCGCCGACGTCGAGGTTGGCCGAGCTGCCGAGCGCCAGCGGGTGCAGCGTGATGCCGGCCGGATCGACCTTGAGGACGGCGACGTCGGTCGCGTTGTCCTTGCCCAGCAGCGTGGCCTTGCGCGTCGTGCCGTCCTGGAAGGTGACGGTGATCGAGGACGCGCCGTCGACGACGTGGGCGGCCGTGACGATGTTGCCCTTGCCGTCGATGACGAAGCCGGTGCCAGTGGCGGTGGCCTGCTGCTGTTGCTGGGGCGCGCCGAACGGGAAGGCGCCCTGCGAGGGCTCGCTCACGCCCTTGGAGGTGATGTCGACCACGCCGGGCGCCGCGTTGGCGTAGAGCGCGCGGGCGTTCAGGCCGCCCGCGCTCGAGCCGCTGTCGCTCGCCGCGCTCGTGCTCGCGGCGGGCTCGGTGATCGTGGTCGTCGTGCTCGTCGAGCCATTGCCCCCGGCGATCGCGTAGACGCCCGCGCCGGCGGCGCCGCCGAGCGCGGCTGTCAGGGCGAGCAGCACGGTCAGGCCGCGGCGGGTGTAGCCCGAGCCGGTGCGGCGTGGCGCGGCGGGCGGCGGCTCGGGCGGCGGCGGCGCGGGATCGTCGCGGCGCGGCGGGGTGACGGGCGGTGGATCGAAGAGGGAGTTCGGCATGGTGAGACCCAGGGTGGCGCCGGCGGCTGAGCCGTCCCTCAAGCGAATGGAAGAAAACCCTGAGAATCGCTCCGAGCGATCCACGGCGGGCGCAGCGACGTACACCATTCGACAATTCGCCCGCATACGAGGAAGCTTTGGAGGAGCACGGTCCGGGAACCCTCCCGCCGTCAAGCCATTCCGAGGTGCCGCCATGAAGTTCCCGACCAAGCCCGCTCCGCCCGCTCGTGGCTCGCGCCCGCGCGGCTCGCTTGACGGCCCGTCGCGCACGATCACCGTCGAACCGCTCGAGCAGCCGGTGACCGCGCCGCCGCCGAAGATCCCGGAGCCCAAGCGCGAACCCTCGCGGCCGTCGGCGCCGACGGCTCCGCCAGCTCCGTCGCGGTGAGCGCTTCACCGATGAGCTGAGCCGACATGAAAGCCGCCGCTCCCGACCTCATCAGGGCAGTCATCGGCTTTCGCCAATGGCGGCTGCGCGATGGAGGGCTGTGGTCGCTGCGGGCCGAGGACCGGTGGGGCCGCGGCCTGCAGACGGCGGTCTGCCTGGACGAGGCGGCGCACACGGCCCCTCAGAAAGCGTGCACCTGCGGTTTCTACGCGTGGTACTCGCCGACGCCGCGCGGGGCGTCCACCGCGACGCGCGACCTCGTCGCCGGCGCCGTGGCGCTGTGGGGCAACGTCGAGCTGCACGCCCACGGCATGCGCGCCCAACACGCGATGATCGTCGCGCTCGCCCTGCCGTTCTCGTGGGGCGCCAAGCGCCGGGCGCTGCTGGCGGCGGCGCGCGACCTCGAGGTGCCCGTGGTCCCGGCGCGCAAGCTCAAGAAGGCCGCGCTCGAGCACGGTGACCTGATCCCGAAACGGATGCGCCCGCCCGACACGACGCCCAACAAGCGCGCCGCGCCCGGCGAGCCCGATCCCGCGCGCCTGTACGCGGTAGCGGACGGGCTGGCAAAGCGCCCCTGACCCCGCGAACGTCCGCGACGTAACAACAGGATTGTTACGTGATGGACGTTCGCCGTCTGGATAGCCTGCCCGGGCAGTGTCCCTGGCCGACCGTCTCGCCGCCCGCACCCTCGAGCTCGTCGATCGGCCGTCGGAGTCGCGCGACGAGGCGGCGCTCGCCGCCCATGTGCTCGACGTGCTGCGCGAGGGCGGCGTCGAGGCCCGCGATGCCGGCGACACCTGCGTGCTGGCCGGCGTCGCCGCGCGCGGCGAGCGCCCGCTCGTGCTGCTCGCGGGCCATCTGGACACCGTGCCGGCGCAGGGCAACCGCCCCGGCCGGCGCGACGCCGACGCCGTCCACGGCCTCGGCGCGACGGACATGAAGGGCGCCGTGGCGGTCATGGTCGAGCTCGCGCTCGCGCGGCCGCAGGCCACCGTCGACCTCGGCTACCTGCTCTTCGGGCGCGAGGAGCTGCCGATCACCGAGAGCGCCCTCGCGCCGCTGCTGGCGCGCGAGCCGGGGCTGCGAACCGCCGACCTCGTCTTGATGATGGAACCGACGGCCAATGCCATCCACGCGGGCTGCCTGGGCAACGTCAACGCGACCTGGACGTTCCACGGGCGCTCGGGGCACTCCGCGCGCCCATGGCTGGCCGACAACGCCATCCACCGCGCGGCCGAAGGCATCCACGCGCTGGCTCAGGTCGCGCCGGCCGACCACGACTTCGACGGGCTGCGCTTCACCGAGGTCGTCTCGGTCACCCAGGTCGCCGGCGGCATCGCGAGTAACGTCGTGCCCGATGAGGCGGTCGCGGGCGTCAACTATCGCTACGCCCCGGGGCGCGCGCCCGACGAGGCCGAGGCGTGGCTGCGCGACCTCTGCGAGCCCTACGGCACGCTGACCATCGAGGGCAACGCGCCGAGCGCCCCCGTGGCGACCGCCAACCCGCTCGTGCAGCGGTTGATCGCGGCCGGCCGCCTCGAGGTCGCGGCCAAGCAGGCCTGGACGCCCG
Organism: Solirubrobacteraceae bacterium; assembly: GCA_036555665.1. Taxonomy (GTDB): domain Bacteria; phylum Actinomycetota; class Thermoleophilia; order Solirubrobacterales; family Solirubrobacteraceae; genus JAOPZW01. The sequence goes on from DATBKW010000407.1 coordinate 15,352, forward strand.
TCGCCGAGTTCGCCGGCGCCGGCGTGGACGCGGTGAACTTCGGCCCCGGCGATCCGGCGCAGGCCCACACCCGCTCCGAGCACGTCCGCATCGACGCGCTCGTGCGCTGCTACGAGACGATCGAGGCCTTCGCGTGCGCGTGAACCCGGTCCTCGCCGGCATGCAGATCTATCCGTTCCTGCGGCTGACGGAGGCCAAGCAGGCGGCCGCGGCGCGCGGCGTCTCGGTGATCGACTTCGGCGTCGGCGAGCCGCGCGAGGAGACCCCGGCCTTCATCCGCCGGGCACTGGCCGCCGCGCTGGACGCCGAGCCGGTGTCCACCTACCCGTCCAGCGACGGGCTGCCCGAGCTGCGCGAGGCCATCGCCGCGTGGGTGCAGCGGCGCTTCGGCGCCGCGCTCGATCCCGACACCGCGGTCCTGCCCACGATGGGCTCCAAGGAGGCGATCTTCCACCTCGCCCAGGTGGTGGCCGCCCGCGGCGATCGGGTCGCCGTCACCACGCCCGGATATCCGGTGCCCGTCCGCGGGGCGCTCTTCGCCGGCGCCGAGATCGTCGAGATCGATCTGGAGCCAGCCCGCGGATGGCAGCCCGACCTCGAGACGGTCGACTGGGACGGCGTCGCGCTGTTGTGGCTGAACTTCCCCAACAACCCCACCGCCGCGACGGCGCCGTTCGCGCTCTACGAGCAGGCGGCTGCGCTGGCCCGCGCCCACGGGTTCGTGCTCGCCGTCGACGAGGCCTACTCCGAGCTGTGGTTCGACGGCGACGCGCCGCAGAGTGCGCTGCAGGTCGCCGACCACACGAACCTCCTCGTCCTCAACACGCTGTCCAAGCGCTCGTCGATGCCCGGCTATCGCTCGGGCTTCGCCGCCGGCGATCCCGAGCTCATCGCCGCGCTCAAGCGCTATCGCCCCAACGTCGGCGTCGCGCCGCAGACCTTCGTGCAGCGCGCGGCCGTGGCGGCCTGGGGCGACGAGGAGCACGTCGTCGAGGTGCGCGAGCGCTACCGCGCCAAGCGCGATGTCCTCCTCCCCGCCCTGCTGGCCGCGGGGCTTCGGCCCTCGGGCGGCGACGCGTCGTTCTTCATGTGGATGCGCATCCCGGACGGCGAGGACGCCGAGGCCTTCGCGCTGCGGCTGCTCGACGAGCGCGGCATCACCTTCGCCCCCGGCCCGTTCTTCGGCTCGGGCGGCGCGGGCCACGTGCGCATCGCGCTGGTCCCGACGCTGGCGGACTGCCGCCGCGCGGCGCAGCTCTTAGCATCAGGCCCATGAGCCCAGCGACCGACCTGGTGGCGCTCGCCGCCGAGATCGAGGACCTCTATGAACGCCCGACCGGCGACCTCGGCGACGAGGCCGCGGCAACCGTCGAGGAGGCGCTCTCGCTGCTCGACGACGGCAGCGTGCGCGTGGCCGGCCCGACCGACACCGGATGGCAGGTCAACGAGTGGGCCAAGAAGGCGATCCTGCTCTCGTTCCGCACCCGCGGGCTGCACACCGTCGAGCTCGGGATCTACGAGTACCACGACAAGATGCCGCTGAAGGGCGACTGGGCCGAGCGCAACGTGCGCGTGGTGCCCCCGGCGACCGTCCGCCAGGGCGCGTACGTGGCGCCGGGCGTCGTGCTCATGCCCTCCTACGTCAACGTCGGCGCCTGGGTCGGCTCGGGGACGATGGTCGACACGTGGGCGACCGTCGGGTCGTGCGCGCAGATCGGCACCGACGTGCACCTCTCCGGCGGCGTCGGGATCGGCGGCGTGCTCGAGCCGTTGCAGGCGGCCCCGGTCATCGTCGAGGACGGGGCCTTCGTCGGCTCGCGCTGCATCGTGGTCGAGGGCGTGCGCATCGGAGCCGAGGCCGTGCTGGGCGCCAACACCGTGCTCACCGCCTCGACGCCGATCATCGACGTGCGCGGCAAGAAGCCCGTCGAGCTGCGCGGCGAGGTGCCCCCGCGCGCGATCGTGATCCCGGGCACGCGCAAGAAGAAGTTCAAGGCGGGCAAGTACCGCATCCCCTGCGCCCTGATCATCGGCGAGCGCAGCGAGTCGACCGACCGCAAGACCTCACTGACCGAGGCCCTGCGCGAGCACGCGGTCAGCGTCTAGGACCTCTCCCTTGTAGACGCGGACGGCCCAGCCCGTCAGGTCGACGTGCAGGTCCTCCCCCACCTCTACCTCGAGATCGCCGCCGTCGAGCACGACCGTCACCGGCGAGTCGCCGCCGCGCAGGGCGTGGACGATCGCCGCGCCGCAGGCACCGGTTCCGCTCGAAGCCGTCTCGCCGACGCCGCGCTCGAAGATGCGCGCGCGGATCGTGCCCGCGTCGATCGGCGTGAACCACGAGACGTTCGTGCTCTCGGGGAACTGCGCGTCGGCTTCGATCGGCGGTCCGATGGCGGCGAGGTCGAGCGCCTCGAGCGCGGCGAGATCGGCGACCTCGAACACCGTCTGCGGGTTGCCGATGACGAGGTGCTGGAAGCGCCGGCCTTGGAGCTCGCCCTCGTGGCGCAGCACGGCGCGCCCCATGTCGACGCGACATGTCGTGTCGCTGAGGATCGTCGGGCGGATCTCGCCGGCGGCGGTCTGGATCGAGAACTGCCGGGCATCGGTCCAGCCGGCGCGGCGCAGGTACATGATCGCCTGGCGCGCGCCGTTGCCGCTGAGCTCGGCCTCCGAGCCGTCGGCGTTGAAGATCCGCAGGCGGGCGACGAAGCCGGGCTCGTCGGGCGGCGCGAGGACGAGCAGGCCGTCGGCGCCGATGCCGGTGTGGCGATCGCACAACGCGCGCACGAGCAGGGCGGTGGGCTGGCCCCCGGACAGGTCCGCGGCCTCGACGATCACGTAGTCGTTGGCCAGCGCCTGCCACTTCTCGAAGCGCATCGCGCCTTACCCGAGCGCCGGCAGCCCGTCGATGCTGATTGCGTTCTTGTCGGCCACGTAGTCGTCGAGAGCGCTGGGGCCGCCCTTGGCCAGCTTGGTCTCGGCCCACGCGCGCGACTGGGGGCGCTCGCCCTCGTAGCTCATGAGCGGCACCCCGTAGCCGCACGAGTCGGCGATCCGCTCGACGTCGATGCGAATCACGGTGCGGTGCTGCTCGGGCATCGCGGTGGCCTCGGGAAACTCGATCGCGCCCACATCGAGCACCTCGCCGCGGCCGTGCAGGCGCACGATGCGCGGCGGGCCGTCGAACGAGCAGAGCATGACCACGATCCGCCCGTTTTCCCGCAGGTGGGCGATCGTCTCCGCGCCGCTGCCGACGAGGTCCAGGTAGGCGATCGTGTGCTCGTCGAGGATGCGCAGCGTCTCGATGGGGCCCTTGGGTGAGAGGTTGACGTGCCCGGCCTCGCCGGTCGGCGCCGTTGCTACGAAGAACATCCGCTGGCGGGCGATCCACGCGGCGAGGCGCTCGTCGATCGCGTCGAAGATCTTGGCCATATGCGCGCATCAGGCTAGACGAGTTCCGCAGCCACGTCGTCGGCGGCGCGGCCGGTGACGTCGACGATCTCCACGCCCGCGAGCTTTCGCATCCACGTGAGCTGGCGGCGCGCGAAGTTGCGCGTGCGGCGCTTCATCGCCTCGACGTCGCCGGCCAGCAACTCGTCGAAGCCCAGCGCCTTGCGAGCCGTCTCCGACGCGCCCGCCGCGTTCGCGGCGCGCACCTCGCGCGCGGCGCCGGCGGCAATCATCGCGTCGACGCGGGCGTCGATGCGGGCGTAGAGCGCCTCGCGCTCCATGACGAGGCCGATCAGCCGCGTCGGATGGCGGGTCTCGGCCGTCCACAGCTGGTTGGGGCCCGCCGGCGGCTCGAGCTCTCCCAGCTCGTGCAGCTCCAGGTAGCGCACGATGCGGCTGCGGTCGCGCGCGTCGACCGTCTCGGCCGCCCACGGTGCGCGCCGGGCGAGCTCGGCGTGCAGGGCCTCGGGGCCGCGGCGGCGCAGCTCGCCCTCCCAGCGCTCGCGGACCTCGTCGGGTGGCGCCGGGCGCAGGTCGAGCTCGGCCAGCGCCGCACGCAGGTACAGGCCGGTGCCGCCAACCACGATCGGCTGCGCGCCCTGCGCAAGCAGCGCGTCGATCTCCGCGTGGGCCAGCTCGGCGTACTCGCCGACCGAGAAGCGCGCGTCGACCGGCAGGATCGACACGAGCCGGTGCTCGAGGTGCGCCCGCTCGGCGGCGGTCGGGACGCCGGTCAGCGTCTCGAGCCCCTGGTAGACCTGCAGCGCGTCGGCCGACACCGCCACCGGGTGCTGGCCGCGGTCACGCAGGCGAGCCGCGATCGCGAAGGCCAGCGCGGTCTTGCCCACCCCGGTCGGGCCGAAGATGGCCAGCACGGAAAGCTCGGAAGCCGGCATCGGCCCAGGAGTATCGTCACGGTCGTGAGCGTGCGCATCGGCTGCGGCCTCTCGACCGGCACCGACCCCAGGGTCGCGGCGATCGAGGCCGGGCAGCAGGCGCGGGCTGCGCTTGAAGGCGGCCACGCCGACATCGCGTGCGTCTTTGCTTCGGGCACGCACCTCGCGGCGCCCGAGGCGACGCTCGAGGGCGTCCACGAGGCGCTGGCGCCCGACGTGCTGGCGGGCTGCGGCGCCGGCGGCGTGATGGGCGACGGGCGCGAGGTCGAGCGCGGCACGGCAGTCGCCGTGTGGGCGGCGGCGCTCGGCGACGGCAGCGCCGAGGCCTTCCACCTCGACGTCGTCCATGGCCCCGACAGCATCGCGGTCGGCGGCCTGCCCGACCTCGATGACGCCACCTGCGTCGTCCTGCTGCCCGACCCCTACTCGTTCCCCACCGATGTCGTGCTCAGCGAGCTGGCTCGGCGCGCGCCCGGCGTGCCGGTGCTCGGCGGCATCGCCAGCGCGCGCACGCTCGACGGGGACGCCGCGCTCTTCCTGGGCGACAGCCTGTGCGGCGACGGCGCGGTCGGCGTGGCGTTCAGCGGCGTCGAGGTGCTGCCGTGCGTCTCGCAGGGCGCCGCTCCGGTCGGGCCCGAGCTGACGGTCACCGCCGCCGAGGGGCACGTCATCCGCGAGCTCGCCGGCCGCCCCGCCCTCGACGCGCTTCGCCAGGCGATCGAGGGCCTGGCTCCTGACGAACAGGTCCTCGTGGCCAGCGGGCTGCTGCTGGGCGTCGTCATCGACGGCGGCAAGCCCGAATACGAGCAGGGCGATTTCCTCGTGCGCGGCGTGATCGGGGCCGATCCCGAGGCCGGCACGCTGACCGTCGGCGCGCCGGTGCAGGCGGGGACGGTCGTGCGGCTGCACGCGCGCGATGCGGCCTCGGCCGATCGCGACCTGCGCGATGCGCTGGGCCTGCGCCGCGAGGCGCTCGGCGGCAGCGCTCCGGCCGGAGCGCTGGTCTTCAGCTGCAACGGGCGCGGCGAGGCGATGTTCGGGATGCCCGACCACGACGCGCTCGCTCTCGACGAGGAGCTCGACGGCGCGCCGGCTGCCGGCTTCTTTGCCGCGGGCGAGATCGGGCCCGTCGGCGGCGACTCGTTCCTGCACGGCTTCACGGCCACTGTGGCAGTCTTCCCGCGGTGAACCTGGCAGGGCGAAGCGTGCTGCTGACCGGCGCGAGCGGCGGGCTCGGCCACGCGATCGCGCGGCGGCTGCGCGCGGAGGGCGCGTCGCTCGTGCTCACCGGGCGGCGGGTGGAGGTGCTCGATGCGCTTGCCGCGGAGACCGGCGCTCGCTCGCTCGCGGTCGATCTCGCCGACGCCGCTGCCGTGGAGCGTTTGGCCGCCGAGTGCGCGGACGTCGACGTGTTGATCGCCAATGCCGGCCTGTCGGCCACCGCGCAGCTGACGTCGTTCAGCATCGAGCAGATCGACCGGGCTCTGGCGGTCAACCTGCGCGCGCCGATCGTCCTCGCGCGCCACCTCGGCGAGCGGATGGCGGCACGCGGCAGCGGCCATCTGCTCTTCATGTCGTCGCTGGCGGGGAAGGTGGGCACACCGCGCTCCTCGATCTACAGCGCGACGAAGTTCGGGCTGCGGGGCTTCGCGCAGGCGCTGCGCGAGGACCTGCGCCCCCGCGGCGTGGGCGTCAGCGCGATCTTCCCGGGCTTCGTCAGCGACGCAGGGATGTTTCACGAGACCGGGGCCAAGCTCCCTCCGGGCGCGGGCACCGTCACGCCGGAGGCCGTCGCCGATGCCGTCGTGCGCGCGATCGAACGCAATCGCGGCGAGATCGACGTCGCGCCGGTCACGCTGCGCGTGGGCGCGATGGCCGCGGGGCTGGCGCCGGAGGTTGCAGCGGCCGTGAGTCGGAAGTTCGGCGGGCACCGCATCGCCGACGCGCACGTGGTCGCGCACGCCGACAAGCGCTGAGCGCTTCGCCCCGCGCGGCTGCTCATCGGCGCGGGCCGCTCACCGGCGCGGGCCGCTCTCCCCCGCGCCGCCGCTCAGCGCCAGTCGTCGACCGACACGATCGAGTCGCGCAGCGCGCCGCCGATCATCTTGTAGGTGCCGCCGGTCTCGCCGCCGACGACGGCGATGCTGATGTCCTCCGGTCGGAACATGCGCACCGGCTCGTCGGGCGCCGCCTTCAGGTGGCTCGCGAACGGCTCGCGCCCCAGGATCGCCCACGGCTTGACGAGCGTCTGCATCCACTGGTTGTCCCAGTACTCGCGAGCCGGCAGGGCCGAGCTCTCCGACAGCCACTCGGCGAGCTTCTCGCGCGCGTCGAAGCCGTAGTCGACGAGCTTGTTCGCGGCCAGCGGATCGAGGGCGACGATGGGTCCGATGAACGGGTCGCAGGCGGTCAGCTGGCGGCGGAAATGCTCGCGCCAGGCGTCGTCGCGGACGGTGCCGAACTGCGTGTACCAGCCGCCCAGGAAGGTGCTCACGGTGCTGGTCGAGGCGTCGAAGCCGTGCTGCACGTGGAAGGGCGTATACGGGCTGCGCTCCTCGTTCTCGGCGAAGCACGCGCTGTAGCCCAGCGAGTTGCCCTGGGAGCCCATGTAGGTCTCCCCCGGCGTCGAGCCGCCCTGCAGGTTCTGCGAGGCCAGCGCATAGGCGCGGCCGATCGTCGCGTTGGCGTGGTTGTAGGGCCCGAACGCGCCGATGCCGGAGTTCATGTCGATCTCGTTGCGGATCGGCCCGTTGACCATGGCGACGGCGGCGAACGAGGTGGTCGAGCTCGACCGCGCCGTCATGCCGCCGGCCATCATCGCGAGGATCACCGGCAGGTACTCGGGTTTGGCGCCCGCCATAACGGCGTTGACCGCGACCTTCTCGACCGTGAACTCCCAGAACTCGCGGAAGGCGGTCGGGCGCATGCGGCCGACGACCTCGTCCGGCGCGTGGCTCGTGCCCCCGAGCATCGCCTGCACGCGCTCCTCGGTGGGCAGCACGATCGGCAGGAAGTCGGTCCAGCGCTCCTCGGCGAACCGCGCGCGCAGGTTGTCCTCGGTGTCGGGCTCGAGCAGCGCCGGCGCCGAGCGGTCGAACGACATGCCCTTGAGGTCGTCGTCGCCGAGCGGGTTGGTGAGTCCCTCGATGACGTGCTGCATGAACGGGCCGCCGTTCACGGGGTCCTCGCCGTCCACGTAGCCGCGCAGCTCCTGCGCCGAGCGCCCGACGACCGGCTGGGGGACGAAGGCCTGGCGCGTCGTCGGCATCCCGTTGGCGCGCGCGACCGAGCGCGCCAGCCGCGCGAACACGTGGGTGTGGACCGCGACGGTCGGAACCCGGTAGTTGCTCTCAAGCGATGTCGCGAGCCCGACGACCGTCGGGCTACAGGTGCTTCAGAGGCCCACCGCCAGCACGGCGGCGTCACCGTCCTGCCGGATCGCGGCGCACATGTCGGGGTCGTCGACCCAGCTCTCGCGCGGCTGGATGCGCTTGATCTCGACCTCGGGCATGTGCTCGGAGAACCACGCGTGGAGCTGGTCGACGAAGACCTCGGAGTTGTCGAACAGGCAGTCGACGAGGTAGAGCGTCCTGCCGTCGAGGCTCTGCAGCCGCGGAGCGAGCGGCTTGCCCGCCACCTGCGGTGGATAGCCGCGCGGGTCGTGGACGGTGAGCTTGTCAGCCATGGGCCCCTCCGTTGCCTGTCGCGAGCGCGGCCGGCGGCTGCGCCCAGGATCCGTCTGCCAGATAGCGGTCCGCGGCCTTGGCGGCGGCGGCACCCTCGCCGGCGGAGATCGCCGCCTGCCCCAGCGAGCCCCGGCGCAGGATCCCGGCCGCGTGGAGGCCCGGCAGCTCGGTGCGCATGGTCGCGTCGGTGGGCACGCGACCGTCCTCGGCGAGCTCGAGGAGATCGGCGAGCAGGTCGGTGTTGGGCTGCAGCCCGACGTAGACGAAGACGCCGCCGAGCTCGAGCTCGGACGTGTCGCCCGATGCCGCGTCGCGGATACGCACGCCGGTGACGGTGTCCTCGCCGAGGATCTCCTCGACGGTGGTGCCGTAACGGACCGTGATCTTCGGGTGCTCGAGCGCGCGGTCACGGTAGGTCGCCTGCGCGGTGAACGCATCGCCTCGGTGGATGACGATGACCTCGGACACCGCGTCGGCGAGCGCCAGCGCCTCCTGCAGCGCGGAGTCGCCGCCGCCGACCACGCCGACGACGCGGTCGCGCATGAGCGGCGCATCGCAGCTGGCGCACTGGCTGACGCCGCGGCCCTGCAGGCGCTCCTCGCCCTCGACGCCGAGCGTCTTGAGGCGTGCGCCGGTCGCCAGGATGACGGCGCGCCCGTGCACCTCGCCGTCGTCGCTCTGCAGCCGCCAGCCGTCGTCGGCGGGCTCGATGCCGCTGAGCTCGGCCATCCGCACGTCGGCCCCGGTGTCGGCCGCCTGCTCCTGGAGCGTCGGTAGGAGCTCGTAGCCCGGAACGCCTTCGGGGAAGCCGGGGACGCCGTCGATCTGCTCGATGCTGAGCAGCAGGCCGCCGGGTGCGCGGCCGCCCAGGACGAGGGTCGATCGCCCCGTTCGGGCAGCATGCAGCCCTGCGGTCAGACCGCCGATCCCCCCGCCGGCGACGACGACGTCGTACTGGTCGGACACCTCCTGGTAAGGATAACCGCTACGCATAGCGAACAATCGTGCGCCTGTCGCACAACGAACGTCGCGGCGCGCCCGCCGGCGAGCGCTCAGAACATCAGAACATCGTGTTGTTGTTCGCCGACGTCTCCGGGACGGCCTGGATCACGTCCCAGTGCTCGACGACCTTGCCTTGGCGGTTGAGGCGGAAGATGTCGGCCACTGCGCTGCCGCGATCGTCTGGTGAGGTCGTGATGTGGCTATGGGTCACGACCATGTTGCACTCCCCGATCACGCGCTTGATGTCGACGTGCAGCTGCGGGAACTGCTGCGTGAAGCTGTTGACAAAGGCGATGAAGGCGTCGAAGCCGTCCGCCGCCTGCGGGTTGTGCTGGATATACATCGGCCCGCCGTACTTGGCCACCGCCAGTTCGGGGTTCTTGTCGTTGAACGCGGTGGTGTAGTAGGCGACGACTGTGGCCTTGTTGCGCTGGACCTGCGCGGGGCTGCACGGGCCGTGGAGGCCGTGCCTGCCGCCGTTGTGCGGGGGTCGATGACCCTGCGTGTTCGCGAGGGCCGCACCGACGCCGACCGCCATGATCGCCGTCACGGCGACCGCGACGAGGTGGGAACGGGTGAGGAGCTTCATGGCTTCCCTCCTTCGAGGATGCCGACGCTGTGTCGGGGCATTCCTTACCACCCTGGGATGCCAGGAAACCTGATGTCCTGCGATGCGGCCTCGCTCAGCCGTCGGCGCGGACCGCCTGCGCGGCGACCGCTTCGAGCACCTCGGTGGCGAGTCGGGGGCCGTCGCTCGGGCTCTCCGGCGTGGCTGAGATCCGCACGACGACCTCGTCGCCGTCGATCTCCTCGAGCATGATCTGCGGCTTGTCGCGGATCGGTGTCTCGAGGCCGTCCTCGAGCAGCTCCTGCACGTCGAGCGGCGTGACCCCGGCGGTGAGCCGCGCGCGCAGGTCGACGCCGTCGGGCTCGCGCAGCGGAACGATCGCCACGTTGAGAACGACGGAGTTGGGCACCATGACCTGGTCGGCGCCCTGGGCGAAGGTCGTGTAGAGCAGCCCGAGGGAGCTGACGATGCCCTCGATCTGTCCGGCGATGCCGCCGCCCTGGAGTCGCACACGCTCACCGACGCGGAAGGGCCGCGCGCTCAAGAGGACAGTCCCGGCGATGAGGTTTCCGAGTGTCTGCTGCGCTGCCAGACCGACGATCACCGCGGTGAAGGCACCACCGACGGCCAGCGTGCGCGGGTCCAGGCCCGCGACGCGGAGCGCCACGATGACCGCCAGCCCGACGAAGACCAGGCGGATGAGGAACCCCACGGTGCCCGCCGTCCCGGGATCCAGGCGGCGGAAGAGCGTCGGCCCGAGCGCGCGCCCGATGTCGCGCGCGATCTGCCAGCCCAGCACGATGAGCACGACCGTCGTCGCCACCTGCACCGGCGTTTCGTACGCCCGGCCGAAGACGTCGTCGCGATAGCCGTAGACGACCAGGATCCCGACCAGGACCGGCACCAGGACCAGGGCCTGGATACGGGCGCGCTTGACCGCGCGCCGGCTCAGTTGGCGCGCGAGACCGGCCTCGCGCCACGAGTGGCTCTGCGTGCTGAACATCCTTCTGGCGTGTTCCTTCTGTTGCTCGGACATGACGCTCTGTCAAAGGACAACACCGCCCCTTGTGCTCGGTATCACCGATGTCGGTGTGACGGTGGTCACAGATCCGGTGCGACGCCCGCGGGTGCGCTAGACGCGCGGGGCGAGTGGGGCGAGTGGGGCGCGCGGGGCGAGTGGGGCGCGCGGCGCGATTGGGGCGCGCGGCGCGATTGGGGCGCGGGGCGAGCCGGGCGACAGCGTCCGGCTGCTCAGAACAGCGACGGCTGCTGCGGCTCGGCCCGTGGTTGTGGTCGCGGCGATGGCGATCGCTCCGCGCGGCCCGCGCGCATCGGGCCGTAGCCGTCACGTCGTGGATCGCGGCGGAACGCGCTGCGTGGTCGCGTGGGCGCGCCGCGTACGAGTGCGTGCAGCCGCTCCTGCTCAGCCTGCGGGGCATATGCGTGGCCGGCGTAGAGCTTCTCGTAATGGTCGACCAGATCCGGCCGGTAGGAACGAAGCCACTCCATGAAGATCTGCCGGACCTCGCCGCGCAGGTGCAGCGCGATGCCGCTGATACCCGTCGCCCCCGCTTCGGCAGCCAGCTCAAGGATCTCCTGCACCTGACGCGGGTCGTCGTTGATGCCCGGCATGAGCGGTGCCACGAGCACGCCGGTCGGGATGCCGGCGCGGTTGAGTTCGGCGACGGCCTCTAGGCGCGCCCGGGGATTCGGCGTGCGCGGCTCGCTCGCCCGCCAGGCCTTCTCGTCAATCGTCGGCACCGACAGATTGGCGCTGATGGCCGTGACGTCGGCGATCTCGCGCATGAGATCCAGGTCGCGTAAGAGCAGCGGCGACTTCGTCAGCACCGAGCACGGGTTCGCGGCATCGCGCAGCGCCTCCCAGATCCCGCGCATGAGCTTGTAGCGGCCCTCGACCCATTGGTACGGGTCGGTGTTCGTCCCCATCGCGACGTGCTCGCCCTTCCATGAGGGCCGCGCCAACTCGACCCGCAGCACCTCGGGCACATTGACCTTGACGACGATCTCGTGCTCGAAGTCGCGGCCGGCGTTGAAGTCGAGATACGTGTGCGTTGGACGCGCGAAGCAGTTGTGGCTGACTACACCATTGGCGATGAAGTCACCCGTGCCGGTCGTGATGTCGAACAGCCGCTCGGACTTGGGCAGCGGCTCGACCGATGCGACACGAAGACGAGCCGTGGACTTGAGCGCCGCCCCCTCGATTGACCGCTTGCGAGTCGTGGCGGGGTCGACGGTCAGGAAGAACCTGAGCCTCTCCTGGATACCTCCGAGGAGCCTTATGTATTTCAGTCCGTTCGGCCGGCCGGCATCGACGACGACAAACCGAAAACCCAGTCGTCGTAGACACCAACCCGTCCAATCGACGATGGCCTCATCGGTATTCGCTATTCGAACAAGGCCGGAGCTATGGGAACCCTCGGCGTCGTAAATCCCGGCGAGGAAACCCCTGCACCAGGAGTCGCTCGCCGAGCGAGGCCACGAGATGACTTCCTTGACCCCGGTCACTTGGTCTCGCGCCGCGGTTTGCAGCACTGACATCGGCTTCCAGCCCAAACGACTCGCGGGAGCCGCGTACCTGGCGGCCCGGATGCCATTTTGGGCCAGATAGTCAGCCGCTCGCTTCATGGGCTCGACGTCGACAAGCGCCAACCGGAACACGTGGCGCGATTCGGGCGGCCGACGCGCGCGTCGGTACACAGAGGACGACACGTGGCCATCGCCTCGAATAAGCCCGCACAGATAACCGCGGCGATACTCGGCGTCGAGCCACCCTTCCGGCGATGAGATGGCCTGGCCAACGCCCATGAGCTTGCTCTTCAGCGTCAGATACGCCCTGCCGCCGGGTCCCCGAGCACCAGTCACGTACTTCCATCCTCGGTCTGTCAGAAAGCGGTGATCTCCGCTGGCAACGAGCTCTGTGCCGTCCTCAAGCGTGATGCGATAGGCAGACTTGATCGTCGACCAATGGGCGAGCACCTCTGTAAGAACGTATTGGCGGTAATGACCACCGCGACGTGTGCCGTAAATGCGATCACCCACGACGACGTCGGCCAACGCCTTCGTCCGCCCGTCGGCCATGAGGATCGGGGTATCGCCAGCGCAGCAGAACACACAGGCGTGCGCGCAGCCGCGGTACGGATTGATGGTCCAGCGGAATGGCATCCGCGACCGGTCTGGGACTCGGTTGAGGGCGGATTTCGCCCGGACTTCGTAGAAGCGGGTGTCCAGCGCCTCGGGTGCGTCGAAGTGGCGGACGACAGCGGGCTCGCGGTAGCCAGGGAGCGGGGCCTGCTCCTCGGCGGTGATGGTCAGGTTGTCCCAGCGCACGAACGTATGTTCGCACAGGCGGCGGACGGACTGTGTGCCACGGCGGGTGAGGCCTCCTGCTGGGCGCTCAGTCGTAGATCGACCGGCTCGCGCCGGGACGAGCGTTCGCCGGGTATGGGATGAGGTCGTTGCCGTATCCCGGCAGGGCGCGGATGCGGTCGAGCCAGGCGCCGATCCCCGCGTCGGCCGACAGATCGCGGCCGGCGTCCTCGGCGACGTGCGTGTAGGCGAACAGGGCGATGTCGGCGATCGTGGGCGCGTCGGTGGCAACCCACTCGCGACCGGTGAGCCGACGGTCGAGCGTGGCGAGCTTGCCCCGGCCGGCAACGAGCAGGAACGGTGTCTCGCCGTCGGTGCGGCCGGTCATCATCTGAAAGCGCGCGCCGGCGACCGCCGCTGTGAGCGCGCGTTCGGAGCACAGCCACTGCAGCACGCGTGCGCGCTGCAGCCGATCGTCGGGCAGGTACGGGGTCTCCTCGGCGAGGTACCAGAGGATCGCGGCGGACTCGGCGAGGGTCGTGCCGTCGTCGAGCTCGAGGACAGGCGTCGTGCGCGCGGGGTTGAGCGCGGCGAACTCCGCGGTGAGGGTCTCGCCGGCAAAGATGTCGACGGGCACGCGTTCGTACTCGCGCCCGAGGAGCGCGAGCAGCAGGCGGACCTTGAGGCAGTTGCCGGAGGCGGCGTAGTCGTGGAGGCGCATGTGTGACCAACGCGCATGGGGCCGCCAGCGTGAGGTCTACGCGCCGTCGCTCACCGCGTGAAGCAGCGCGGCGACGGTGTCGGAGACCGGCGTCGGGACGCCGTGGCGGCGGCCGAGGCGGCCGATGACGCCGTTGCGCGCCTCCCACTCCAGCGCGCGGCCGGCGCGACGGTCGGTGAGGATCGAGGAGCCGGCGTCTTCGGGCAACGCCTGGATCCAGGCGACGAGCTCGTCCGCGTCGCGATCGGAGAGCGCGACCCCCTCGGCGCGCGCCACGGCGGCGCATTCGTGGGCCATTGCGCGCCCGACGTCGAGCACATCGCCCAGTGCGAAGACCTCGGCCGGGCGTCCGGCCAGCGCCATGACGCCGGACACCGCGTTGACGCACAGCTTGCGCCACGCCTCGAGGGCGAACTCGCCGCCGACCGTCACGTCGGCGCCGTCGCCCATCAGCGCCGCGAACGCCTCCCCGACCGGACCGGCCGGGACCGCCAGGCGCAGCGCGTCGCGCTGGCGGACGCGTCCGGGTGCCACGGGCTCCACCGGGCACCAGTTGACGACCGGGAGCACATCGGCGCCACCCACCAAGGGCGCGACGCGCTCGCCGTGGTCGATGCCGTTCTGCAACACGGCGACCGTCGTCTGCGCGTTGCACAGCGCGGCCAGCCAGTCCGCCGCGCTGTCGGTCTGGTGGGCCTTGACCGCGAGCAGGACCCAGTCGGCGCGCCCGTCGACATCCGCGGCATCGGTGAGCAGCGGTGCGTCGATGACCGTCTCGCTGCCGTCGGGGCGTTCGACGACCACGCGATCGACGGCACGGCGCGCGCAGAGGCACAGCTCGTGACCGCCGGTGTCCTGGACGGCCGCGGCAACCGTCGCACCGATCGAGCCGACGCCGACAACCGCGACGCGCGTCATCCCGGCGCTACGCGGCCGCGCGCGAGAGCAGCGATTCCTCGCCGGCCAGCGTCGTGCTCGTGGCCGAGTCGATCGCGACCGGCACGATCTCACCCGGTGCGGCCAGGCCCGTGAAGTTGACCGTCTTGCCGTGGCGCGAGCGCCCGCGCAGGCGCGAGGCGTCGGTGCGCGACGGGCCCTCGACGAGCACATCGAGCGTGCGCCCGACGAAGCGCTGGGCACGCTCGTGCGCCCGGCGCTGCACGACCTCGACCAGCCGCTCCATGCGCTCGACCTTGACCTCGTGCGGGACGAGCCCTTCGGTGAAGCTGGCTGCCTCGGTCCCGCGACGCGGGGAGAAGATGAAGGTGAACGCGCCGTCGTAGCCGACCTCCTCGCAGACCTCCAGCGTCTGCGCGAAGTCCTCCTCGGTCTCGCCCGGGAAGCCGACGATGATGTCGGTGGTGATGGCGCAGTCGGGAACGAGTTCGCGGATGAGCGCGACGCGATCCATGTAGCGGCCGCGGTCGTAGGTGCGGCGCATCGCCTTGAGGATGGGGCTCGATCCGGACTGCAGCGGCAGGTGGATGTGCTCGCAGACCGAGGGCAGCTCGGCGTGGGCGCGGATGACGTCCTCGCGCATGTCCTTGGGGTGCGGGCTCGTATAGCGCAGGCGATCGAGGCCGTCGATGGCGTCGAGTGCGTGCAGCAGCTCGGCGAACGAGCGGCGGTCTGGCCGCAGGTCGCGCCCATAGGAGTTGACGTTCTGGCCGAGGAGCGTGACCTCGCGCACGCCGTCGGCCACCTGGCCCGCGACCTCCTCGACGAGCTCGTCGAACGGGCGCGAGACCTCGCGGCCGCGCGTGGAGGGCACGATGCAGTACGAGCAGCGACAGTTGCAGCCGACCGAGATCTGCACCCAGGCCTGGAACTCGCGGGCGCGCTTGGCGGGCAGATGGCCCGTGAAGCCCTCGAACTCGAAATAGCCCTGCGCACTGAGCGAGTCCGACGTCAGGAACTCGGCGAGCTTGTGGACCTGCCCGGGGCCGAAAGCGACGTCGACGAACGGGAACTGACGGAAGACTTCCTCCTTCACCGACTGCGCCCAGCAGCCGCCCACGCCGATGACGACCTCGGGCCGGCGCGCCTTGACGCCCTTGGCCTGGTGCAGGTGGGCGACGAAGCGGCTGTCTGCGGCCTCGCGGATCGAGCACGTATTGAAGAGGATGAGGTCGGCGTCGTCGCGCGCCTGCGACTCCGCGTAGCCGAGCGACTCGAGCATGCCCTTCATGCGCTCGGAGTCGTGCTCGTTCATCTGGCACCCGAAGGTGGTGACGTGGAAGCGCCTGGCTGCCGGCATCGGTCGTCTCAGCGTAGCGGTGCGGTAGCAGGCGGACCTACTTCGCGAAGTCCACCGCGCGCGACTCCCGGATGACGGTGACCTTGATCTGCCCGGGGTACTCGAGCTCCTTCTCGATATCGCGGGCGATCGAGCGGCTGAGCAGGATCGCGGCGTCGTCGTCGATGGTGTCGGGCGCGACGATGACGCGGATCTCGCGGCCGGCCTGCATGGCGTAGACCTTGTCGACGCCGTCGTGGCGGGTGGCGATCTGCTCGAGGTCGCGCAGGCGCTTGACGTACTGCTCGAGCGACTCGCCGCGGGCCCCGGGACGCGCGCCCGAGAGCGCGTCGGCGGCCTGGACGATGACGGCCTCGACGGTCTGCGGCTCGACCTCGTTGTGGTGGGCCTCCATCGCGTGGGCGACCGCTTCGGGCTCGCCATGGCGGCGCGCGAGGTCGCCGCCGACCAGCGCGTGCGGGCCCTCGATCTCGTGCGAGACGGCCTTGCCGATGTCGTGCAGCAGCGCGGCGCGGCGCGCGGTCTTCGGGCTGGCGCCGAGCTCGTGGGCCATGATCGCGGCGAGCTGCGCGCACTCCACGGAATGGGCGAGGACGTTCTGGCCGTAGGAGGTGCGGAAGCGCAGGCGGCCGAGGAGCTTGGTCAGCTCGGGGTCGAGGCCCTGGACGTCGGCCTCGAAGACCGCCTTCTCCCCCAGCTCCGTGATGTGCGATTCGAGCTCGGACTTCGCCTGGTAGTAGGTCTCCTCGATGCGCGCCGGATGGATCCGGCCGTCCTGGAGCAGCTTTTCGAGGGTCATTCGCGCCACCTCGCGCCGGACGCCGTCGAAGGCGCTCAGGACGACGGCGTTGGGCGTGTCGTCGATGATGAAGTCGACGCCGGTGAGGTTCTCCAGCGCGCGGATGTTGCGCCCCTCGCGGCCGATGATGCGTCCCTTCATGTCGTCGCTGGGGAGCTGCACGACCGAGACCGTGGTTTCGGCCGCGTGGCTGGCCGCCAGGCGCTGCATGGCGACCGAGAGGATCGAGCGCACGCGGCGCTCGGCGTCGCGCTTGGTCTCCTCCTCGACGGCGCGGACGATCTTCACCGAGTCGTGGCGCGCCTGGTCCTCGATCTCCTTCAGCAGCGCCTGCTTGGCTTGGCCGGCGCTCAGGCCGGCGACGCGCTCCAGCGCCCGCGAGTGCTCGTCGCGCAGCCTTTCGACCTCCTCCTCCTGTGCCGCCAGGCGCTCGACCGTCGCCTCCAGGCTGCGCTCGCGCTGTTCCAGGTCGGCCGCGCGGTGCTCGAGCGAGCGCTCGAGCGACCGCGTGCGTTCCGCGTCGCGCGCCTGTGCCGCGGCCGCCTCCCGTCGTCCTGTGTCAACCGCCGGCGCCTTCGCGTGCCCGCCGTTCACCGTGGCGAGCCGACCGCGTTCGTAGAGCGTGGCGGCCGCGACGAGGCCGAGTGCCAGAACGGCCGCCGCGATCACGAGTTCCATTGCCGTGTCCTCTCCCCGTGAGCCGGGATGGCGCCCAGCCCAGACGGTCTTCCGTGGTTATGAAGCGGACGGCCGGCCGTGTCGGCGGCGGGGATGAACGGGTGTGGCGATGCGGCCGCGTGGGCCGCGCTTCAGGTGCGCTGAATGGGTTCGATCGTTGGTGTCGACGGGCGGGATTGCCCGGTTGTGGTTCTCATGGTGATCGCGTCGAGACTGAAGCTGCCAGATACAGAAAAGGCTGATTTGCTGGTCTTTCGCCGCCCTCAGGGCAGGTCGTTCGCTGAGCAGGATCGTAGTACCGCGGCGAACTCGGCGCAATCCGTGCAGCGGTGACGCGGCTCAGGCGGCGTCGCGCTCGAACGCGCGGACCGCGTCGTAGGCGAGGTCGAGCTCGTAGCCCCTGCGCACGAGCAGGCCGAGGGCGCGCTCGCGGATGCGGTCGTCGGAGGGGGCGTTGGGGAAGCGGCGGCGCAGGACCGCGAGGGCGGCCTCGAGCTCCTCGGTCGCGCCGCGCTCGTCGAGGGCGGCGGCGATCAACGCCGGATCGACGCCGACGGCCAGCAGTCGCCGCTCGATGCGCTCCGTGCCCCAGGCGTCGATGGTCCGGCGATCCTCCGCGAAGCGTCGCGCGTAGCGGGCGTCGTCGAGATAGCCCTGGCGTTCGAGCTCGGCCACGGCCTCCTCCACAACCGCAGGCTGGACGCCCTCGGCATCGAGGCGCCCCCGCATCTCGGCCACCGTGCGGTCGCGGTGGCCGAGATAGCGATAGGCCACGTCGAGCGCGTGCTCGAGGCACTCGTGCGGTCCTGCGGTCATGCGCGAACGAACGTGTGCGGGCGGGACGACGGCTACGCAGCCTGTTCGATGGCGGCCACCGCTCCGGCCTCGGCTTCGACGCCCGGCGCGGCAGCGGTGGGCTCCTCGGCGTCGGCGTCGATGGGCTGCACGAGATCGTGGTCGATGCCCAGTGCCACGTAGATCTTGGACTCGATCTCCTTGGCGATCTCGACGTGCTCGTCGAGGAAGGCCTTGGCGTTGTTGCGCCCCTGACCGAGGCGCTCGTCGCCATAGGAGAAGAACGAGCCCGACTTGGTCACCACCCCGTGCTCGATGCCCAGGTCGATGAGGCAGCCGGCGGTCGAGATGCCCTTGCCGAACTCGATGTCGAACTCGGCCTGGCGAAACGGCGGGGCGACCTTGTTCTTGACCACCTTGACACGGACGCGGTTGCCGACCGCCTCGGTGCCCTCCTTGAGCGTCTCGATGCGGCGGATGTCCAGGCGCTGGGAGGCGTAGAACTTCAGCGCGCGACCACCGGGCTGAGTCTCCGGCGAGCCGAACATTACGCCCACCTTTTCACGAATTTGATTTGTGAAAATACAGAGTGTTGAAGTGCGGTTGAGGTTGCCGGCCAGCTTGCGCATCGCCTGGCTCATCATCCGTGCCTGTAGGCCGACGGTCTGATCGCCCATCTGCCCCTCGAGCTCGGCGCGCGGGGTGAGCGCGGCCACGGAGTCGACCGCCACGATGTCGACCGCGCCGGAGCGCACGAGCATGTCGGCGATCTCGAGCGCCTGCTCGCCGTAGTCGGGCTGGGAGACGAGCAGCTCGTCGATGTCGACACCGATGTTGCGGGCGTACAACGGGTCCATCGCGTGCTCGGCGTCGATGAACGCGCAGACGCCGCCGAGCTTCTGGGCCTCGGCGAGAACGTGATAGAGCAGCGTCGTCTTGCCCGAGGACTCCGGGCCGAAGACCTCGACGATGCGGCCGCGCGGGACGCCGCCGATGCCGAGGGCCAAATCGAGCGACAGTGCACCGGTTGGCACCGCCTGAACGCGGACCTTCGCGCCCTCGTCGCCCATGCGCATGATCGTGCCCTTGCCGAACTCGCGCTCGATCTGGCTGAGAGCGCCCTGCAGGGCGGCATCGCGAGCCTTGGCGGCCTTCTCCTCTTCGGTGGGCATGGGGTTGTGGACCTCTCTGTAGGCGCTTCGTGAGCAGTGCAGTGTCGACGGCGGATCGGACGGAACGGGACCGTACGCACGTTCGTGTCACGGCTCTACGGGGTGATTGCAACGAAAGTGCGGAGGCGGTGCGGACGGACTGCGTCGGTCGTAGGCGCGGAGCTCGTGCGCGCGCGGCGGCGGGAGCGGCCGCCGTGTGCGGGGAGCGGCCGCGTGTGGGCCGTGCGGGGCGCGTAGCGGCCGTGCGGGGCGCGGAGCGGCCGCGCGTTGGGCGGAGCGGCCGCGCGTTGGGCGGAGCGGCGGCATTCGGCGGGCGCGGGTGGTTGGGCGCGGCGGGGAGCTAGGGTCCCGCCGTGGCCACAGACGTCACGATTGTCAGCGCGCCGGCGACGCCGACCGCCGTGATCGCGCAGGCGACGTCGTGGAAGGAGTTCCCTGGGCTGTGGGGCGACCTGCTCGGCGAGGTCTGGGCCTTCGTGCGCGGGAATGACCTGTCCCCGGGGCGCAACATCATGGTCTACAAGGACGACGTCCCGAACGTGGAGGTCGGGGTCGAGGTCGCCGGGGTGTTCGCGCCGCAGGGGCGCGTGATTCCGTCGACGCTGCCGGCCGGCCAGGCCGCTAAGGCGATCAGCCGCGGGGCGCCCTCGCCCGCGGGCATCGCGGCGGCTCACAAGGCGGTCACGGACTGGTGCGCGGCCAACGGGCACGAGCTGATCGGGGTTCGCTGGGAGGTCTATGACCACTGGCGCGAGGAGGACCCCGACAGCTTCGAGACCGAGGTCTACTGGCTGCTGAGCCCCACCCGCTCCAGCGCCTCGTAGCGCGCCGGCCCGCCCCCGCCCAGGTGCGAGCGGAAGAGCACCACCGCCTCGGCGACGAACGCCGCTCGTGGCGCCTCGGGCAGGTCGCGCACGCGCGGACGCCAGCCGTGACGCACGCGGGCGACGGTCGCGTGCGGGCGAAACGGGCGCGTCTCGGGCTCCCACGGCAGCGCCGCGGCCAGCAAAGAGACCACCTGCGCCTGCAGCGCCGCCAACACGCCGCCGCTCTCGACCAGTGCCACCGTCAGCACGCGCGGCCGCCGCGGCGCGAGCCACAGCGGCTCGCCGAGCGTCAGCGCCGGCGCCGCCGAGCGCACGCCGCGCACCGCTTCACGCGCCGGGTCGATCTCGTCGAGTGCGCGGTGGCCGAGGAAGGCGAGCGTGAGGTGCAGCGCATCGGTGCGGACCGGGCGCAGCGCACCGTCGTGCTCGGCCGCGGCCCGCCCGAATGCCGCCAGCGAAGAGCACACCGACTCCGGCAGCTCGAGCGCGACGAACAGGCGCGCGCTCACGCCACGCCGCGGGCGCGCGCCGAAGCGGTGTCCGAGGAGGCCTCTCCCGCCAGCAGCCGGCGCACCAGATGCATTGCGACCGTGGTCGAACGATCGCGGACGTCCATGCGACCGCCGGGAAGCTGCATCGAGCGCGCGAGCCGCGCGCCGTCGCGCCCGGCGACGCTGAAGCAGACCAGGCCGACAGGCTTGGAGGGCGTCCCGCCGCCCGGCCCGGCCACGCCCGTGATCCCGACGCCGACGTCCGCGCCCAGCCGCTCCCGGGCGCCGTCGGCCAGCGCCTCGGCGACCTCCACCGAGACCGCCCCCACGCGCTCGATCAACGCGGCATCCACGCCGGCCAAAGCCGTCTTGGCCTCGTTCGAATAGACGACGAGCCCGCCGAGCACGTAGTCCGACGAGCCGGCCAGGTCCGTCAGCCGACCCGCCAAGAGCCCGCCCGTGCACGACTCCGCCGTGGCAATCGTCAGCCCATCGGCGCGCAGCAGGTCGGCGACCTGCTGGTCGACCGTGCGCCCGTCCTCGGAGAAGAGCGTCCGCGAATGCCGCTCACGGACCGTCTCGACGAAGCGCGCGTACGACTCCGCAGCCGACGGAGCGAACCGCGTCACCACCTCGATTTCGCCGCGCCGCAGGCACGTCGTGATCTCCAGGCCGTCGAGCCCGTGGGAGTCCTCGGCCAGGCGCAGCGTCTCGGCGATCTCCGACTCGGGGATCCCGTACAGCCGCAGGGTCTGCTGGCGCAGCTCGACCGCGCCCGCGACCGCCGCCCGGAACGCGTCGGTCGACACCGCCGCCGGCCACATCTCGTGCAGCTCGCGCGGCGGGCCCGGGAGCACCACGACGGTCGGCCCGTCGTCGACCGGCACCACGAGGCCGGGCGCCGTCCCCACCGGCTCCAGCACCGTCGCGCCGAGGGGAATCACCGCCTGCTTGCGATTGGAGGCGCGGATCGCCTCGGGATCGAGGTCCGGCCAGCGCGACATCAGCGGGCGCAGGATCTCGGCGATGCGCTCCTCCAGCGCCTCGTCGAGGATCATCGAACGCCCGGCGAACGCACCGACCACCTCCGCGGTGAGGTCGTCGGCGGTCGGACCGAGCCCGCCGCTGGTGATGATCATGTCGACCCCGCGCGCGGTCAGGAATCGCAGCGCTTCTTCCAGATCCTCGCGGCGATCGCCGACGACCACCGTGTAGGCGTGGTCGACGCCGATCTCGCGCAGACGCTCGGACAGCCATGGCCCGTTGCGGTCGGTGACGCGCCCGGTCAGGACCTCGGTGCCCGTGACGACGATGCCGGCCCAGGCGGTCATGACGGGTGGCATACCGGCCAGGTCGAGCGCTTCAGCAGCCGGTGCAGCTTCGTCGGCGTGATCTCGTAGGCGATCCCGTTGCTCGACGGCGGAACGCCGTGCGACTTGCCGTTGACGACCAGCCGCGCCTCCGAGGTTCCGAGCTGCAAGCGGAAGCGCGACGACTTGAACGGGCCCTGCCGCGCACCGCTGGTGAGGATCACGCCGTTGACGAGCGTGCGCTTGCCGGCCGCCTTCAGGCACACGTCGACCTGGCCGGTGGCGACGATCGTCAGCCGCGCGTGCTTGGGCTTGGGCTTGGCCTTCTTCTTTTTCTTCTTCGAGGCGGTCCCGGCCGTGGCGCCGCCGGTTCCGGCCGACGAGGGCGACGACGTCTGGACGGTGTTGCCCGCCGAGCCGCCGCCGTTGTTGTCGTCGTTGCGCCCCAACGCGTAGAGCGCGGCGATCAGCCCGACCACGACGAAGGCCACCAGCCACCCGCGCGAGATCGCCGGGCGCGGGCGGCGCCGGTCGCGCTGGCCGGGCGGCGCGATCGGCTGCAGCTCCATCTCGCTGAGACGCTCGTGGCCCAGCTTGTACTCCTCGATGAGCAGCTTGCCGTCGAGGCCCAGCGCATCGGCGTACGTGCGCAGGAAGCTCTTGACGTAGGTCGGGCCCGGCAGCAGGTCCCATTCCTCGTTCTCGAGCGCGCGCAGGTACTTGGCGCGGATCTTCGTCTCGGATTCGATCTCCGAGATGTCGATCCGCTGGCGCATCCGCGCCTCCCGCAGAGTGGTGCCGATGTCCGGCATGCGGGGGCGAAGGGTACCGTCGGCCGCTCAAAGCCCCTGCACAACGGGTGGGTTCGTGCAGGCGCTCAGTCGAGCTCGTCGCGCGGCACCGCGACCGTGTCGGGCTCGTGCCCGCGCGCGGTCTCCAGCGCGGCGAGGACACGCGGCAGGTCGCCCTCGGTAACGAGGACCTGGCGCGGCTTTGAGCCCTCGTAGCCGGAGATGATCCCCCGGCGTTCCAGCATGTCGATGAGCCGGCCGGCGCGCGTGTAGCCCAGGCGCAGGCGGCGCTGAAGCATCGACGTCGACGCCGTGCCCATCTCGACCACGAGCTGGATCGCGTCGCCCAGCAGCGGGTCCTCGTCGGGATCGAAGCCCTCCTCCTCGGCCTTCTCGACCGCTTCGGGCTCGACCTCCTCGAGCAGGTCCTCGCGCAGCTCGGGCTCGCCCTGGTGCGCCCAGAAGCTCGTCAGCGCCTCGATCTGCGGCTCGTCGATGTAGGCGCCCTGGATGCGCTGCAAGCGCGAGGAGCCGACCGGCGAGAACAGCAGGTCGCCCTGGCCGAGCAGCGATTCGGCCCCGTTCTGGTCGAGGATCACCCGCGAGTCGGTCTGCGAGCTCACCGCGAAGGCGATCCGCGACGGGACGTTGGCCTTGATCATGCCCGTGATGACGTCCACCCGCGGCGACTGCGTGGCCAGCACGAGGTGGATGCCGACGGCGCGCGCCTTCTGGGCCAGGCGGATGATCGAGTCCTCGACGTCGGCGGGCGCGACCATCATCAGGTCGGCGAGCTCGTCGATCACGCAGAGGATGTAGGGCAGCGCCTTCTCGCCCTCGCGGACGCGGAGCTTGTTGAGCTCGATCAGCGAGCGGGTGCGCTTGACGCTCATCACGCCGTAGCGCCACTCCATCTCGCGCACGAGGTTCTGCAGCGCGTTGGCGGCCATCCGCGGCGACGTGATGACCGGCGTGAGCAGGTGCGGGATCGCCTCGTAGTGGTTGAGCTCGACCTGCTTGGGGTCGACGAGGACGAGGCGCACCTCGTCGGGCGTGGCGCGCAACAGGATCGACGACAGCATCGCGTTGATCGCGCCTGACTTGCCCGCGCCGGTGGTGCCGGCGACCAGCAGGTGCGGCATCTTGGCGAGGTCGGCGGGGATCGCCTTGCCCGAGACGTCCTTGCCCAGCCACACGGTGAGCGCCGAGAAGTCCTTGGGCGGCTCGGAGAAGACGTCGCCCAGCGTGACCACCCGGCGGTGGCGGTTGGGCACCTCGACCCCGACCGCGCGCTTGCCGGGGATCGGCGCCAGGATGCGGATCTCGGTCGCCGCGAGCGCGTAGGCGAGGTCGTTCTTGAGGTTGGCGACCTTGGACATCTTCACGCCGGGCGCGAGCTGCAGCTCGTAGCGCGTGATGTGCGGCCCCGCGACCGCGCCGATGACCTGCGCGTCGACGCCGAGATGGCCGAGCGCCTCCACCAGCCGCGCGGCCGTCTTCTCCTGGCCCGCGGTGTCGGGCTTGGCCTGTTCGGCCGTCGAGCGCTTGAGGATGCGCGTGTCGGGCAGGCGGTAGTCGACGTCGCCGAGCTCGAGCTGCTCGACCAGCGGCTCGTCGTCGTCGACAGCGGTGTCCGGCGCCGCGGGCGGCTCGGGCGCGGGCTCCGGCTCGGGCGGTGCCTCGTCGACCGGCTCGGGCGGCGGCGCCACGGCCGCCTCGAAGAGGTCGGGATAGCGCAGCGCGCCGTCGAGGTCGCCGCGCCGCGTGGTCGGGCGGATGACCACCTCCTCGTCGTCGAGGTCGGGCGGGAGCAGCGGGTCGGTCTCGGACTCGGGCTCCCGCCGCCTGCGCGGCGGCGGACGCAGCGCGCGGGTCGTCTCCACCACCTGCTCGCCGGTGTAGCGCAGGACACCCGCAACCGTCGCGCCGGTCAGCAGCAGCAGCGCTGCGCAGAAGAGGAACACGGCGATGATGTGGGCGCCGACCGTGGAGAACAGGCGCGTGGCGGCGTCGGCCATGACCTCGCCAAGGTGGCCCCCGCGGTCGGCGACGGCCGCGCCCGGGCCAGGACCGAAGCCGAGCGTGCCGACCGCCAGCCCCAGGCAGGCGGAGGCGAGCAGGCACACCGCGCCGGCCCGGAACGGCCGCACGCCCGCGGGCAGCACCGGCCGCATCACCAGCAGGACCCCCGCCGCGACGAGCGCCACCGGCGTGGCCCACGCGACGCGCCCGACGGCCCAGGTCAGGCCGTCGACGATCGCCTGGCCGGCTTCGCCCCCGTCCCAGTGCAGGTACAGCGGGAAAGCGAGGAACACGCCGACGGCGACGAGGCCCAGGCCGATGAGGTCGAGGTGGCGCTGCTCGAGGACCGGCAGCCGCGGCGGCCACGGCAGCGACGACCGGTGGGCGCGGGCCTTCTTGGCGGGTTTGCGGGCAGGGGGCATCGTCCTGACCGCCCTGTTCGACCTCCGGGCCCACGAACCTCCCGTCAACCCCTCGCGGCGCGCAGGGCGCCGCACACGCGCCCGACTTCGTCATCGCTGAGGTAGGCGTGCATAGGCAGCGAGAAGACCTCGCCGCACGCCTCGTCCGCGCGCGGGAATGGCGCGCTCGATCCCCCGAAGAGCGGCTGGCGCGGCAGTGGCAGCGCATAGTGCACGAGCGTCGGGATGCCGGCGGCGCCGAGCGCCTCCCGGATCGCGTCCCGACGCGGCCCGCGGACCACATACTTCGAGTAGACGTGCGTGCGCCCGAGCGCCGGCCCGAGGGCGCGGTGACCGCCGCCCGCCAGCGCGTCATCGTAGCGGGCCGCGATCTCGCGCCGGCGCGCGGTCCAGTGGTCATGCTGATCGAGCTTCTCGGCGAGCACCGCGGCAGTCGCCGACGGCAGCTGCGAGTTGAAGCCGAGCTCGACGTACGCCCCCGACTCGTCGCGCCCGTGCCAGCGCAGCCGCCGCACCCGAGCGGCCAGGTCGTCGTCGTCGCACAGCACCGCCCCGCCGCTTCCGGGCGCCGCGAGCGTCTTGGTCGGATCGAACGAACAGCAGCTCAGGGTGCCCGTCGCGCCGGCCGGACGCCTGGCGGCCTCGGCCCCGAGCGCCTGCGCGGCGTCCTCGACGAGGACCAGCCCGTGCGCGGACGCGAACGCCTCGGCGGCGCTCGGGTCGACCATCTGGCCGAAGAGGTCGACCACGACCAGCGCGCGCGTGCGCGGCGTCACCAGAGCCGCGGCGCTGTCGAGATCAATCAGCAGGCGCTCGTCGACGTCGGCGAAGACGGGCGTCGCGCCAACCCGCACGACGCACGATGCCGACGCGATGAAGGAGACGGCCGGCGCGATCACCTCGTCGCCGGGGCCAACACCCGCGGCGCGGAGTCCGAAGGCAAGCGCGTCGGTCCCCGAGCCGACCGCGATCGCGTGGCGGCGCTCGCAGCGCCGCGCGAGCGCCGCCTCGAAGGCCGCCACCGGCTCGCCCTGGAGCGCGCGCCCGCCTGCGAGCGCGCCACGCATCAGCTCCAGATAGCGCGCGCCGTGCTCGGCCCACGTGCGCTGCGTGGCGAAGAAGGGGATGTCGGTCACGCCGCGAGCGCGTCGGCGGCGACCGCGTTGAGATAGGCGGCGAGGCCCCGCTCGAGCGACCATGTCGGCCGGTACCCGAGCGTCGTGCGGGCCCGGGCGATGTCGAGCGTGCCGCGCCGCGGATGCAGCGTGGCCGCCTCGTGCGCGCGGACCTCGACCTCGTGCCCCAGCCCGCGCACGATCTCGATGGCCTCGCGCAGCGAACGGGCACGGCCCGCCGTGATGTTGAAGGCGCGCCGCGAGGCGGCGGGGCACAGCGCCGCCTGGGCCAGGCCGGCCGCGAGATCGCCGACCCACGTGAAGTCGAGCCGCGCGGCGGGGTCGGCGGTCAGATCGAGCGTGCGCCCCAGCGTCGCCGCCTGGACGAGGCGCTGGAGGAAGCGCCCGTTGGCGTCGCCCGGGCCGTAGACGGCCGACGGGCGCACGATCGTCCAGTCCAGCCCCGACGACCGCACGCTTTCCTCCGCCGCGAGCTTGCAGGCGCCGTAGGGCTCGCGTGGCCGCAGGGGCGCGTCCTCGGGCTGCGGGTCCGCGACGAAGTCGCCGTACACCATGCTCGACGAGACGTAGACCAGCCGTGCATCCGGCGCGAGGTCGGCGGTCGCCGCGATCACCTTGGCGGTGGCCCCGACGATCGCGCGCTCGGCGCCCGCGCGGTCGCGCGCCGCCACTCCCACGACAGGCAGGTTCGCGAGCTGGACGACGACGTCGGGCCTGATGGCGGCGACGTCCCGGCGCAGGCGCTCACCGTCGTCGGGTCCGCCCGCGCGCACAGTCGCCTCCTTCAGGAGCGTCTTGCGCCGCCAGGCACGCGCACGGGCCGCCTCCTGCTCGCCGCCCGGCAGATAGCTGCGCGCGCCGTCGAGCACGACGACCTCCTCGCCGCGCTCGAGCAGCTCGCGCGCGAGGTAGGCGCCGACGAAACCGGCGCCACCGATGAGCAGAGCGCGTCCCACGGCGCAGGCATGCTGACAAAATCGCCGCGGTGTCCGCCTCCTCGGTCGAGCCGGTCGCCGGCAACGTCTACGACAAGTACACGTCGCACAGCGCTGCCGTACGCCGCCTCATGCGCGGCTTCCTCGCTTCCCTCGACGAGCTCATGGCCCGCGCGGCGCCCGAGTCGCTGCTCGACGTGGGCTGCGGCGAGGGCGTCGTCACCCGGCGCATGGCCGTCCGGATCGGCAGCGGCGCGCGGGTCGTCGGCCTCGATCGCGACGATCCCGCGCTGCGGCGGGCGTGGGCGCGGCGCGACGGCGTGGCCTTCGTCACCGGCGACGCCCACGCGCTGCCCTTCGGGGAGGGCGAGTTCGATGCCGTGACGCTCGTCGAGAGCCTGCAGCTGATGGATGACCCGCCGCGGGCGCTCGCCGAAGCCGGCCGCGTCGCGCGGCGCTCCATGCTCGTGAGCGTCCCGCGCGAGCCGTTGTGGCGCGCGCTCAACGTCGCCCGCGGCGCCTACCTGCGGCGGCTGGGCGACACGCCGGGCCACCTTCACCACTGGTCGCGACAAGGGCTGATCGACCTGCTCGCGGCCCACGGAGAGATCGTCGCCGTCCGCAGCCCGCTTCCGTGGACGCTCGCGCTCCTTCGCACGGGCTGAGGAACGCCGAGCGCGCGGCGATCGCGGCCCTGGCAGCCGCTGGCGTCGTGGGCTGGCTCGTCTTCCCCGTCCTGCCGACCTACGACTCGCTGTCGTCCCTGGTCTGGGGGCGCGACATCCTGGCGGGGCGACTGCCGCGATTCGACGGCTTCGGTGCCCCCACCGAGCATCCGCTCTGGGTGGCCGTGGGGACCGTGCTGGCGCTGCTCGGCGACGCCGCCGCGCGGGCGATGACGCTGTTGACGGTCGCCTCGCTCGTGGCCCTGGTGGCCGCCACCTATCGGGTCGGACGCACGGCCTTCGGCCCGCTCGCCGGAGCCCTTGCCGCGACGCTGCTGCTCACGCGCCTGGACTTCGGGTTCTATGCGGCCTTCGCCTTCCTCGACGTCACCTTCGCCGCGCTCATCGTATCGGCGGCCGCGTTCGAGGCCGAGCGCCCGCAGCGCGGCATGGCGGTCTGGATCCTGCTCGTCCTGGCCGGCCTGCTTCGTCCCGAGGGCTGGGTCTACGCCGGCGCGTATGGCGCGTGGCTGTGGATGGCCGGCGGCCGCGCGCGCAGAGCGTTGCCGGGGATCGTCGCGTGGGTGGCCGCCGCGCCGCTTCTGTGGATGCTGACCGACCTCATCGTGACCGGCCGGCCGCTGTTCTCGTGGACCTACACCACCGGCGAGGCGGAGATCCTGGGGCGCCGGCGCACCGCGGCACAGGTGCCGCACGCCGTGCTGTCGGCGCTCGAGGAGCTGCTGAAGTGGCCGGTCCTCGTCCTGGCCGTGTTCGGGCTCGTGCTCGCGCTGCGCGAGCGTCGCCGGCTCGCCTTGCGCATGCCGCTCGCGCTCGTCGTCATCGGCGTGGCGACCTTCGCGCTCGTCGTCCTCGGCGGCGTCTCGGGGCAGGTGCCGCGCTACGCGTCGGTGGCGTCGGTGGGGCTGCTGCTGTTCGCGGGCTACTTGCTGGCCCGCCTGCTGCGCGTGCCGTCGGGCCGCGGTGGGCGGTTGGCATGGGCCGCGACCATCGCGGTCGTGATCGTCGGCGTGGCATGGACGGCGGCGCGCCTGCATCCCCAGTCGATCACGGGCCTGCTGCGCTTCCGCCACGGCGTGGAGACCGACCTGCGCGCAACTCTGCGCTCGCCGGCGGTGACGGAGGCCCGTCACTGCGGTCCCGTGGCGCTGGCGACCCACAAGCTCGTGCCGGCCGGCCGGTGGGCGCTCGACGCGCCGCCGGATGCCGTCGTGGCCCGCGCAGACCCACGGCGCGCCGACCCGGGCGTCGTCCTGCTCGAGATCGGGTCACGGCTCCTGACCGATCCCGGATACGGGCCCTTCAGCACGAACTCGGCCGACAACGGCCTGGAGAGCCAGGTCCCGCCCGCGGGCTTCGAGCGCCGTGGACGGTCGCGCTACTTCGCCGTGTACGTGCGCTGCTGAGTACCGTGAACCGGTGATCGTCGTCGCCGCGCGCGACCTGGTGAAGACGTATGGCAGCGGCCGCGCCGCGCGGCGGGTGCTCGACGGCGCGGCGATCGAGGCGCGCGCGGGCGAACTGGTCGCCGTCGTCGGGCGATCGGGCTCGGGCAAGTCGACGCTGCTGCACATGCTGGGCGCGCTCGACCGCCCGGACGCGGGCACGATCGAGATCGCCGGGCGGCGTGTCGACGGGCGCCCCGAGCGCGAGCTGACGCGCCTGCGCCGCGACCACGTCGGCTTCGTCTTTCAGTTCTTCCACCTTGTCCCCGAGCTCACCGGCGAGGAGAACGTCCTGCTGCCCACGCGGCTGCCGGGCAGCGCGCGCGACGCCGCGGCGCGCGGGCGCGCGCTCATCGAGCGCCTCGGGCTCAACGGGGCCGCCGCCCGCCTGCCCCACGAGCTCAGCGGCGGCGAGCAGCAGCGCCTGGCCGTCGCCCGCGCGCTCGTCCACGACCCGCCGCTCGTGCTCGCCGACGAGCCCACCGGCAACCTCGACGCCGAGTCGGGGGCCGCGGTGCTCGCCCTGCTGCGCGGCGCGGCGGACGACGGCCGGGCGGTCGTGCTCGTCACCCACGACGAGGCGGCCACCGGCGCGGCCGACCGCGTCCTGCACCTGGTCGACGGGCGCCTCGTGGGGCCGTGAGACGCGCGCGGCTGGCCTTCACCGGGGTGCTGCTGGCGGCGGCGATGGCGGGCGCCGCGGTGACCGTCGCCTACGGCCTGGCCACCGGCTTCGATCGCGCCGCGCGCCAGGCCGACCTGCCTGACGTCATCGTCCGCTTCCGGGGCGAGCCGCGCGGGGAGATCGACCGCATCGTCGCCGCGCTGCCGAACGTCGCCGCGCGCGCGTATCGCTTCGAGATCAACGGCGTCCAGGTCGGCGCCGGGGGCGACTCCTCCGAGAAGGGCGCCGTCGAGCTGGTCGACACGGGCCGCCGTGGCTACGCGATCGTCGCCGGCCGCGACGTCGACGGCCGCGCCAACGAGGCGGTCATCGAGCGCGGCGTGGCCAACGCCTGGCACGTCGGCGTCGGCGACGACATCCAGGTCGGGCGGCTGGGCTCGCTGCGCGTGGCCGGCATCGCGGTGGCGCCCGACAACGTCGCCTTCCCTCTGGCCTCCGCCCCGCGCGTGTACATCTCGCGCGCGTGGATCGAACGCGAGAGCGGGCAGGACCTGCCCGTCGACCAGGCGCTGATCTGGGCCCACGACCCGCACCGCGTCGACGTCCTGCTCCAGCAGGCCCGCGCGACGAGCACCCAGATCCAGGGCGTGCGCTTCGTCACCCGCAGCGGCGTGCGGGTGCTCATCGACTCGGCGGCCGGCGTCGTCATCGCGCTGCTGATCGCCTTCTCGCTCGTCGCGCTGGGCGCGGCGGCGACGATGCTCGCGGCGACGACCGCGGCCGACGTGCAGCGCCGGCTGCCGGCCATCGGCGTGCAGCGCACGGTCGGCTTCACGCGCGCGCGGATCGCGGGCGAGCACGCGTGGCGCGCGGGCCGCAGCGGCGTGCCGGCCGGCGCGCTCGGCGTGGTGGCGGGTTCCCTCGCGGTGCGCGGCGCGTCGGGCAAGCTGCTCGAGGCCTTGAACGAACAGCCACCCGGCTGGGCGCTGCTGTGGCCGCTGGCGGCGACGCTCGCGGTCGTGGTGGCCGTCGTGGCCGGCGCCGCGGCGTGGCCCGCGTGGCGCGCGACGGCGCGCCCGCCCGTCGCGCTGCTGCGCGGCGCCGAGCTGGCGAGCGCGAAGCGGATGCGCCTGGGCGGGGGCTTCACCGCGCTCGGCGCCCGCCTGGCCCTCGCCCGACGCGGCCGCGCCGCGGCGACCGTGGCGGTCCTGGCGGTCAGCGGCGCGGTGGTGCTGCTGATGCTCGGCCTGGCGTCGCTCGTGGCCGCGCTGCGCGACGACCCCGGCTCGGTCGGCAAGCGCTACGACCTGACCGCCCGGCTGCCCGCCGACCGTGCCGCCGACGTGCGCGCGCTGCCCGGTGTGGCCGACGCCGCCCCGCGCTATGTCGTCGAGGGGGCCGACTCCTTCGCCCTGGGCGAGCCGGTCAAGCTCATCGCCTTCCCCGGCGACCACACGCGCTTCGAGGATCCGCCCGTCGACAGCGGGCGGCGGCTGCGCGGGGACGACGAGGCCGAGGTCGGCGTCGGACTGGCACAGGCGCTGGGCATCGGCGTGGGCTCGACCCTCGCGGTGCAGATGCCGAGCGGCGGCGAGGCGCGCTTCCGCGTGGTGGGCACGGTGCGCGCGCTCGATGACAACGGCCGCGTGGCCTACGTGCGCCCGCGGCGCGTGCTGGCCGCCGACCCCGGAGCGACACCGCAGATCGTCGTCAAGCTGACACACGGGGCCGACAAGACCGCGGTCGCGCGGCGGCTCGCCGCGCTCGGCGCCGAGCCGGCCGCCGTCGGCGGGACGACCACGCGCAACGGCGCCTTCCTCGGCACGCTGGCGGCGCTGCTTCGCGCGGTGGCGATCGTCAACGCGCTCGTGTGCCTCTACGCGCTCGTGCAGGCGCTCGGGCTCGTGGCGCGCGAGCGCCGCCCGACCCTCGCGCTGCTGCGCGCCACCGGCGCCGAGGGCGCAACGGTCGGCGCCGTCCTGGCCGGCGCGGCGCTCGCCGTTGCGCTGCCGGCCGCGGTCCTCGGCCTCGCGCTCGAGCGCCTCGTGCTCGCGCCGCTCGTCGGCCGGATGGCCGCGGGCTACGCCGACCTCACGCCGAGCTCCTCGGCGGGCCAGGCCGCCCTCGCCCTCGGCGGGCTGGCCGTGCTGGGGCTCCTCGCGGCGGCGTGGGTCGCGCGCCGCGCGACCGCCGAGGCGCCGGTCGGAGGGCTGCGCGAGGAATGAGAGGCGCGCTCATCATCGCCCTGCTCGCGCTCGTCGCCGCCGGCTGCGGCGGCGCCGCGAGCGCCCCCGACCCCGACGGCTCGACGCTGACCGCCACCTGGCACGACCCCGACGGCGACGGCTTCCTGTCGCGCGGGCCCGGCGAGCCGCTGCGCGACCGCGCCGACCTGGCGCCCGCCGCCCGACCGGGCCGCACGCTGGCGACCCTGGCGATCCTCACCGACGCGCACGTCCGCGACGAGGAGTCCCCCGCGCGCGTGCCGTTCCTCGATCGCCTCGGCGGCGAGTTCTCCTCGACCTTCCGCCCGCAGGAGGCGCTCTCGGCCCAGGTGCTCGACGCCGCCGTGCGGTCGGTCAATACCGCGCGCCCCGACGCGGTGCTCGACCTCGGCGACCTCATCGACAACGCACAGGCCAACGAGCTGGCGCTCGCGCGCGCCGTGCTCGACGGCGGCGTCGCGCGGCCCGACTCCGGCGCGCCCGGCTATCAGGGCATCCAGGAGGCCGGCGACCCCGATCCCGCCTACTACCGCCCCGACGTCGACCCGCCGCGCCACCGTGGTCTGCTCGACGCGGCGCAGCGCCCGTTCCGCGCGGCCGGGCTGCGCGCGCCGTGGTACCCGGTGCCCGGCAACCACGACCTGCTGCTGGCCGGCGAGCTCGCGCGCACCCCGTCGACCGAGGCCGTCGCGGTCGGCGACGAGCGGCTCGTGCAGCCCGACGCCGGCCTCGACGTCCCGCGCAGCGAGAACGCGCTGACGCCCGAGCTCGTCGACAGCGCCCTCAGCGGCGGGCTGCCCGGGCGCACCGTGCACATCGCGCCCGATGCCGGGCGCCGCGAGCTGGCCCCGGCCGAAGCCGTGGCCGGGCTGCGCGCCGCCAGCGGCCACGGCGGCAGCGGCCCGCGGATGGACGACGCGTTCGACGTCGGCCGCGACCTGCGCGTGATCGCGCTCGACACCGTGCGCCGCGACGTCGGGTCGAGCGGCGTCCTGGCGCCCGACCAGGTCCAGTGGCTGCGTGCGCAGCTCGCCGCCGCCGGCGCGCGACGCGTGATCGTGGTCTCCCACCAGCCGCTCACGAGCGTCGACGGCGGTCAGGCGGCGCTCGGCGTTCTCGACGCCGACCCGCACGTGGTCGCCGCACTGGCCGGCGACTCGCACCACAACCGCATCGTGGCCCGCCACACGCCGGCGGGCGGCTACTGGCTGGTGCAGACCGCGTCGCTGGCCGACTACCCGCAGCAGGCGCGCGTCCTGCGCGTGCGCGAGACCGCCGGCGGCGGCACCGCGATCGAGACATGGATGCTCGACACCGCCCCCGACCCGCTCGCCGACACCGCGCGCGAGCTCGCGTACCTCGACGCGCAGGGAGGGCGCCCGCAGCACGAGGCGGGCACGCGCCTGGACCGCAACGTGCGGCTTTTCGTCACCCCTTAGCGCACCTTGACTTGGCGCCCTACAGTGAGCAGCGCAAGATGAACGCAACCGGCCGCGATCCCCGCGTGCTCGTCGTCGAAGACGACGAGGAGATCGCCTTGGTGCTCCAGCGCTCCCTGCGCCTGGAGGGCTACGAGGTGCGCATCGCCGGCGACGGCGAGGCGGCGCTCGAGCAGGCGGGCGCGTTCAACCCCGATCTCGTCATCCTCGACCTCGGGCTGCCCAAGCTCGACGGCATCGAGGTCGCCCGCCGGCTGCGCGCCGACGACGACGTGCCGATCCTCATGCTCACGGCACGCGACGCCCTGGAGTCGCGCGTCGAGGGCCTGGACTCCGGAGCCGACGACTACCTGGTCAAGCCCTTCGAGCGCCAGGAGCTGCTCGCGCGGCTGCGCGCGCTGCTGCGCCGCCGGCCGCCGCGCGGCAGCGCATCGGTCGTCGTCGGCGACCTCGCGCTGAACCCCGACACCCACGAGGTCGCCCGCGGCGAGCGCGAGATCGAGCTGACCCAGCGCGAGTTCGAGCTGCTCGAGTACCTCATGCGCAACGAGCGCATCGTCGTGCCGCGCCAGCGCCTGCTCGAAGAGGTCTGGGGCTACGACCCCTTCGCCACCACGAACACGATCGAGGTGTTCGTGTCGAACCTGCGCCGCAAGCTCGAAGCCGGCGGCGAGCCACGCCTGCTGCACACGATCCGCGGCGCCGGGTACGTGCTCCGTGCTTGACCGCATCCCGATCCGCTGGCGCCTGGCGCTCACCTCCGCGGGGCTGACGTTCATCATCCTGGCCGGCTTCGCGGTCGCCGTCGGCCAGCTCACCGCCTCGCGCATCCGCTCGGACTTCAACAACGAGATGGCTGCCGCCGCCGGCGACCTCGCCGACCGCATGGAGGTGCAGTACCACAACGGCAAGGCGTACATCCAGCCCGACCTCGACCTCTACGCGGCCCCGAACCACGCCGTCATCCGCGTGCTGGGGTCCAACGGCAAGGTCGTGGCCACCACCAAGCACGCGCCCAACCTCGATGCCGCCTACGGCCTGCGCACCGCACTCGTGCGCGGCTACCGCGTCGTCTCGCGCAACGCCGCCCTGAAGTTCCACGACCTCGTCCTCGGCGTCAGCATCCAGTACGCGCGGAAGGTCTCTGACCTCGAGAGCACGATCTCACGCGTACGCCTGTTCCTGCTCATCGGCGTGCTCGGCGGCACCGGGCTGGCCCTCGCCGCCGGGCTCATCCTCGCACGCCGCGCGATGTCGCCGATCGCGGCGCTGACCAACACGGCGCGCCAGATCACCGACACGCGCGACCCGGGCCGGCGCGTGCCGCGCTTCCGGACCGACGACGAGGTCGCCGAGCTCGGGCGCACGCTGCAGGCGATGCTCGATTCGCTCGACGAGGCGCGCGACGAGACCGAGGGCGCGCTCATGCGCCAGCGCCAGTTCGTCGCCGACGCCTCGCACGAGCTGCGCACGCCGCTGACCTCGATCCTGGCCAACCTCGAGCTGCTCGCCGACGTTCTCGACGGCGAGAAGGGCGAGGCGGCGCGCTCGGCCCTGCGCTCCTCGCAGCGCATGCGCCGCCTGGTCGGCGACCTGCTGCTGCTCGCGCGCGCCGACGCCAAGCGCCAGCTTCCGCGCGAGCCGACCGACCTCGGGCGCGTGCTGGTCGAGGCGGCCGCCGAGCTGGGGCCGGTGGCCGACGGCCACAACCTCGCCGTCGACGCCGACGAGGCCGTGGTGGACGGCTCGCGCGACGAGCTTCACCGCATGGCGCTGAACCTGATGGAGAACGCGATCCGCCATACGCCGGCCGGCACGCGCGTGCGCGCCCGCGTCGTCGCCGAGGACGACGAGGTCGTCCTGACCGTGCAGGACAACGGACCCGGTATCCCGCCCGAGCTGCGCGAGCGCATCTTCGAGCGCTTCGTGCGCGGCGCGGGCGATCGCGGGTCGTCGAGCGGGCTGGGCCTGTCGATCGTGCGCGCGGTGGCGGAGTCCCACGAGGGCAGCGTGACCTTCGAGGACGCGACGCCCGGCGCGCGGTTCATCGTGCGCCTGCCGCGTGCGGCGGTCCCGGCGCCCGAGCCGGCGATCACGCCGGCCTGAGCGCCTCGGCCAGGGGCATGGTCTGCAGGATCAGCGGCTGCGGCCGGCCCTCGCGGTCGGGCCAGCGCACGAGCCTGATCTGCCCCTCGGCGATCTCGATGCCGGTGACGTCGCCGTCGCCGAACGAGCAGCAGCCGGTGTTGAAATAGCACGGCTCCGGGAACGGGCGCGCCTGGCCCTCCTGCCGGCGCTGCTCGGCCACGAGGTACTCGAGCTCGGCTTCCAGCGCCGCGTCCGGCGAGTCCGCCACGCGCTGCTGCAGCTCGGCGATCCGGGCGCCGTGGTCGACCGCGGGCAGCTTGGTCCAGAAGACGGGCCGGTGGGTGTGCCCGGCGATGAGCACGATCCGGTCGGGGTGCGCGTGCGCCCACGCGAACATCGCCGACTCGTGGCGCTCGCGCAGGCTCCAGTCCTGCGAGGGCGAGGTCGAGGCGATGTTCACCAGACGCTGGAACGGGCGCCAGATGAGCCGCAGCGCGGGATGCGAGATCAGCCGCCATTCGTACCCGGCCGTCCCCTGGTGGCCGTGCGTGAGGAAGATGCGGCCCAGGCGCCGGCCGCTGTCGACGACGTCGAGGGACAGCGCCTCGCGTACCCGGACGCCGGGCACCAGCGGCGCAAGGCGGCGCTTCACCGCCAGCCTGGACTGCCACAGGTCGTCGTGGTTGCCGAAGAAGCGCTCGCAGCGTCCGGCGTCGTGGAAGCGGCGCTCGAGCGAGAGCGTGCGCTCGTAGGCGGGCAGGACCTCCTTGGGGCTGCACTCCCACAGCTCCTCGATATCGCCGAGGAGCAGCAGGCGGTGGCCCTCGCGGAAGTAGTAGGCCAGCGCCGCGTTGTAGGCGGGCTCGCAGCGGCGGAAGTCGTCGGCCCCGTCGCGTGCGCCGCGGTGGTGGTCGGAGAGGATGATCAGGCGCGCGGCCGTGAGATCGATGGTCTCGGTCGCCGCCCTCGCGTACGCGCGGTCCAGGCCGCGGGCGATCGCGTCGCTCATACCTCCACGACCACCGGCAGGACCATCGGCCGGCGCCGTAGGCGCTCGTAGACGAACTCGGCGAGGTCGTCGTGCAGGACCTGCTGGAGCAGGTCGATCTCGCGGATCTCCTCGCCGGCGGCGCGCGCCAGCGACGCATCGACGGTCGCGCGGATCTCGTCGAGCAGCTGCACGGCGTCGTCGGGATAGGGGACGCCGCGGAAGATGACCTCGGGCTCGGCGACCGAGGAGCCGTCCTGCTCGGAGATCGTCGCCACCACCACGAAGATGCCGTCGGCGCTGAGCATGCGGCGGTCGCGCAGGGCGACGTCGGTCGGATCGCCGATGTCGACGCCGTCGACGAAGATCATCCCCGAGCGCTCGGCGGTGGCGAAGCGCGCGCCGCGCTCGTCGATCTCCAGCGGCAGCCCGTTCTCGCCCTTGAAGATGTTGTCGGGATCGACGCCGACGGCCTCGGCGAGCCGTGCGTGCAGGTGGATGCGCTTGTGGTCGCCGTGGAAAGGCATCACGTAGCGCGGGCGCACGAGGTTGAGCAGGAGCTTGATCTCCTCCGTGTAGCCGTGGCCCGAGGCGTGGATCGGCTCCTCGCGCGTGGTGATGACGTCGCAGCCGATGTGGTAGAGGCGGTCGACCGTCTCGTTGACCGCGCGCTCGTTGCCGGGGATCGGCGTCGCGCTGAACAGGACGGTGTCGCCGTCGTGCAGCTCGACCTGCGGGTGGTCGCGGTGGGCCATGCGCCGCAGCGCGCTCAGCGGCTCGCCCTGCGAGCCCGTCGAGATGATGACGAGCTTGTGGTCGGGCCAATCGTCGAGCTCGCGCGGCTGCACGAGGATGCCCTCGGGCACCTCGATGTGGCCCAGCGAGCGCCCGATGTTGACGTTCTTGCGCATCGAGCGCCCGACCAGCGAGACCTTGCGCCCGTGCGCGGCCGCCGCGTCGACGACCTGCTGGACGCGGTGGATGTTGGAGGCAAAGCAGGTGACGACGATGCGCCCCTCGCGGCCGAGGAACAGCTCCTCGAGCTTGGGGCCGACGATGGCCTCGCTCGGCGAGAAGCCGGCGCGGTCGGCGTTCGTGGAGTCGCCGCACAGCAGCAGCAGGTCCTCCCTGCCCAGCTCGGCCAGGCGCCCGACGTCGGCCGGCAGGCCGTCGACCGGCGTCTGGTCGAACTTGTAGTCGCCGGTGACGAGCACGGTTCCCAGGTCGGTGTGCAGGGCCACGCCGCACGAGTCGGGGATCGAGTGGGTCAGGTGCACGAGCTCGACCTCGAAGGGCCCCAGCTCGAAGCGCTCGCCGTCGCGCACGTCGTTGACGTCGACCTCGCGCAGCCGGTGCTCGTCGAGCTTGGAGCGTGCCATCGCCGTGGTCAGCGGGCCGCCGTAGACCGGGATGTCGACGGCGAGCTCGCGCAGCACCCACGGCAGCGCGCCGAGGTGGTCCTCGTGGCCGTGGGTGACGACGATGCCCTCGATGTCGTCGACGCGCGAGCGCAGGTAGCTGAAGTCGGGCAGAACGAGGTCGATGCCGACCATCTCGGCGGTCGGGAAGCGCAGGCCGACGTCGACGACCACGATGCGGTCCTCGTACTCGAAGACCGTCATGTTCTTCCC
Source organism: Solirubrobacteraceae bacterium (assembly GCA_036555665.1). Classification (GTDB taxonomy): domain Bacteria; phylum Actinomycetota; class Thermoleophilia; order Solirubrobacterales; family Solirubrobacteraceae; genus JAOPZW01. The sequence continues at coordinate 53,767 of DATBKW010000407.1, forward strand.
GATCTCGCCCAGCCCTCCGAGGGGCAGGACCCGAAGCGCTCCGTTACGCACTAGACGGTCTGCAGGAGCCCGTGGCGCTCGAGGACCGCACGGACGGCCGCGCGCTCGTCGTCGTCGGCCTCGACGAGCGGCAGGCGCAGGCCGCCGACGCGGTGGCCGAGCATGTTCAGCGCGGCCTTGACGGGGATCGGGTTGGTGGTGACCCCCATCGCCTTCCAGACGTCCTGCAGGCGCGCGTCGATCTCGGCACGCTGATCGGGCTCGTCGGCCATCCGGCGCATCTCATCGCCGACGATGTGGCTGGCCACCAGGATTCCGCCCAGGCCGCCGATGTCGAGCGTGCGGGCGAAGATCTCGTCGTTGCCCGCGTACAGGCCGAGCCCGTCGACGAGCGCGAGGTTGTCGTTGTTGGCCTGCTTGACGTACTCGACGCGCTCGATCTGAGCCAGCTCGGCCAGGAAGTCGTTGGGCATGTCGAGGACGACCCGCGAGGGGATGTTGTAGAGGACGATCGGCTTGTCGGTGGCGCGGGCGATCTCCTCGAAGTGGCGCTTGAGCCCGCGGCGGTTGGGCTTGTTGTAGTAGGGGGTGACCGACAGGATCGCGTCGGCGCCCAGCGCGGTGGCGCGCTCGGTCATGTGGCACGCGTGGCGCGTGTCGTTGGAGCCCGTGCCCGCGATGACCGTTGTGCCCTCGGGGCGCTCGCTCGCCGCGAGCTCGACGAGGCGCAGGTGCTCATCGTCGTCGAGGGTCGGCGCTTCGCCGGTGGTTCCGCAGACGACGAAGCCGTTGGAGCCGTGGCGCGCGAGGTGCGCCATGAGCTCGACGAACGCCTCCTCGTCGACCTCCAGCCGTTCGTCGAAGGGCGTGACGATGGCGGTGATGACCGACCCGAGACCCGACACTGACGCCATCATCCCACACGCGGTGGAGGGAGCGCCGGGAAGGAAACGCCGCGGCGACCGTCATTGGCGTCATGTTCCCTTCGATTCGCATGCCACGAGGAGGACGGACCCGTGGGCGTCGACGTCCTCGGCGCTGAGCTTGCGGACGCCGGGCAGATGCCCGGCGCCGCGCCCGGCACGGCGCTGACCGCCGAGCTCGTCCTGTACGAGGACGAGCGCACCCAGACTGGGATCTGGGAGGTCACGCCGGGCGTCTTCGACGCCGTGCACGGGCGCTACACCGAGTTCATGCACTTCGTCGCCGGCGACGCGACGATCACGGGTGCCGACGGGCAGGTGCGGCCGGGGTGGCGCTGACGGTGGCGCCCGGGTGGCGCGGGCGCTGGGAGGTCCGTGAGACGGTGCGCAAGACGTATGTGATCGTGCGCGAGTAGTCGTCCACGGATTGTTTGGCGGCGCCTCGGTTTCAGGGCAATCAGGGTGTGAGGCGCTGGGGCGGCGCAGCCGTGGGCGGAGGCACCACTCACCGCGATCCAGCGACCGCCGCGCGTCGCCGAAAGCGCAACACGGGTTGTCGACCCCGGGCGCTACCTTCGCCCGGTGAAGCCGTTCGACCCCGAACAACGCGCCCTGAGCGTCGAGGTGGCCACCGTGCGCTGGCGTGCGCCCGACGGCGCGTTCGCCGTGCTGGCCGGGGTCAGCGACGAGGGCGAGGAGGTCGTGGTGGTCGGGGCGCTCGACCACGTCCACGAGGGCGAGTCGGTCGCCGTCGAGGGCGGCTGGCAGCGCCATCCCAGGCACGGCTGGCGCTTCGTGGCCGAGCGCTCGCGGGTGCAGGAGCCCGCCAGCGAGCAGGCGCTGCTGGCCTACCTGGGCTCGGTCAAGCACGTCGGGCCGCGCGGGGCCGCCTGGCTGCTGGAGCGCCACGGGCCCGAGCAGGTGCTGGCCGTCGTCGACCGCGATCCCGAGCGCGCGCTGCGCGAGATCCCCGGCATCGGGGCGATGCGCATCGGGGCCGCGGTGCGCTCGTGGGAGGACCAGGGCGCGCTGCGCGCGGTGCGGCTGTTCCTCGAGGAGCACGGGGTGCCCGCCGCCGTCGCCGCGCGGATCTACCGCGCCTACGGGCCGGGAGCGATCGAGACGCTGCGCGCCGATCCCTACGGCCTGACCGAGCTCGACGGCATCGGCTTCGCCACCGCCGACGCGCTCGCGCAGGCGCTGGGCACGCCGCCCGACTCGCCCGGGCGCCTCGATGCCGGGCTGCGCCACGCCCTGCGCGAGGCCGAGAACGACGGCCACTGCCACCTCCCCCGCGCCGAGCTGGCCGAGCGCGCCCGGCGCCTGCTCGGCGCCGACGCCGACGACCGCATCGACGATCTCGCGGCGCGCGGACGGCTCGTGGTCGAGGGCGATCGCGTCTTCGACCCGGGGATGTACGCCGTCGAGCGGCGCCTGGCCGAGCACGTGCGCGCGCTGGTCGACGACGAGCCGCGTCTGCGGCTGCGCTCACCGGCGCGGCCGAGCGACGGCTTCGTACCCACCGACGCACAGTGGGCCGTGGTACGCACGACGCTCGAGCACCGCCTGACGATCCTCACCGGCGGCCCCGGCACGGGAAAAACGGCGACGATGCGCGCGCTGGTCGACGTCCTGCGCGGCGAGCGGCGCACGGTGCGGCTGTGCGCGCCGACCGGCAAGGCGGCGCGCAGGCTGGCCGAGACGACCGGCGCGGAGGCGACGACGATCCATCGCCTGCTCGAGTACACGCCCGACGAGGGCTTCACGCGCGGGCCCGAGGACCCGATCCCGGGCACCGACCTGCTCATCGTCGACGAGGCGTCGATGCTCTCGGTGCGGCTGGCCGAGGCGCTGTTCGCGGCGGTCGGCCCGCGCACGCACGTCCTGCTCGTCGGCGACGTCGACCAGCTCGCACCCGTCGGCCCCGGCCGCGTGCTCGACGACCTCATCGAGTCCGGCCGCGTCCCGGTCGTCCGCCTGACCGAGATCTTCCGCCAGGCCGCCCGCTCGCTGATCGTCCGCGCCGCGCACGCGGTCAACGACGGCAGGCCGCCGCCGACGAAGGCGGGCCCGGGAGACCTCCGCGACTTCTTCTTCATCGAGCGCGCGGGCGCGGCCGAGATCTTCGAGGAGGTGATCTCCCTGGCCGCGGCGCGCCTGCCCACGTACTACGACCTCGACCCGCGCGCCGAGGTGCTCGTCGTCGCGCCGATGCACCGCGGGCCGGTGGGCATCGAAGCGCTCAACGCGGAGCTGCGCGCGCGCCTGAACGCCGACGGCGCCGCGATCGCCGGCACGCCGCTGCGCGTCCGAGATCGCATCCTGCAAACCAAGAACAACCACGAGCGGGAGCTGATGAACGGCGAGATGGGCGTCATCGAGCATCACGACGCCGAGCGCGATCGCGTGCTGCTTGCCTGCGACGACGGCCGCCGCCTGACCTTGCCGGTGGCCGAGCTCGACACCATGCGCCTGGCCCACGCGGTCTCGATCCACAAGGCCCAGGGCTCGCAGGCGCCCGCGGTGGTGGTCGTCCTGCACCGCGGCCACCACCTGATGCTCACGCGCAACCTCGTCTACACCGCGATCACGCGCGCCGAGCGCGTCTGCGTCGTCGTCGGCGAGCGCGCGGCCCTGCACGTCGCGCTCGGGCGCCGTGACGCGCACACGCGTCACACGCGGCTGGGCGAGCTGGTCGCGGCCTGAGCTACGTCGCGTTCGACCGTGTCCCTGAGCGCATGAGCGACGCGACGCGCTCGAGCATCGGCCGGCGCTCCGGCGGCGGCGTGACGCGATGCTCGTCGGGGCGGCGCTCGGAAACGGCGACGTGCTTGACCTGGCAGTCGGTCAGCCGGGCGACGCGGTGGGGAAGGTCGATCTGCAGCCAACGCGAGGCCCCTTCGGTGAGCGTCGAGACCACGACCTCGTCGAACCGCCCGGGGTCCCACGCCTCCTGCACGGCGACGATGGGGTCGGCGTCGCCGAGCATGCCGTCGGCGGGGATGTCGTCAGCCTCCAGGCTCGCCACGGCGCTCTGCAGCCGGCGCTCCGCCTGCGCGCGCTCGGAGTAGGCGGCGGGCACCAGCATCGTCACGTGGATCGGCCCCCGTGCGCCGCGCTCCTTAATGGCGGCGAGCAACTCCGGCGAGTCGACCGTGCGATTCGCGACGACCAGCAGATGCGTGGTGAAGGCCATGCGCGCCCCTTCCTATGGCTGCCAAACGCTCTGTCGAACTTAGCACTCAGCGCGACCGCCGGCGGAGGCTGTCGGTCCACACGCGGTCCACGCGTGGCGGCGCCGGTCCGCCCTCGGACTCCCAGAGCGTGACGACGACGAGCTCGCCGCCCGCGCGGTCATGACGGCACACGAAGACCAGCGACCTGTCGACGAGGTCGCGCACGTAGACCGAGCC